>LNFL01000131.1 GCA_001464275.1 Actinobacteria bacterium Ga0077560
CCTGCTGCAGGGCAACGAGGTGGTGCAGATCGGGGAGACCCTCATCCGCACCTCGCTGCAGCCGCCGTCGTCGAAGGCGACGCAGATCGGCGCGATCCCCCAGGACCTGCGCGGGCCGTCGGCCTCCACCATCGAGCGGGCGAAGCTGCGCCGCTCAACGCGGATGGCGACCATCGTGGGCGCCATCGCGATCGTCGCGGTCGCCGGGTTCGGGACCCTGCTGGCCACGGGCGTGATCGGCGGGGACGGCGGGGAGAAGCCGCGGGAGATCTCCGACATCGTGGACAGCCTGCGGCCCAGCACGGTTCGCATCCTCGCCATCGCCCCGAACTCCGGGGCGGGGGGGACGGGCTGGGTGCTGGACGCCCAGCAGGGCCTGGTGGTGACCAACCAGCACGTGGTGAACGAGGGCGAGCAGTTCAAGGTGGTCGTCGGCGAGCAGGAACGCGACGCAAAGCTGCTGGGCAGCGCGCCGTGCGACGACATGGCGGTGCTCAAGGTCGCCGACACCACGGGGCTCGTGACCCTCCCGCTCGGCTCACAGTCGGACATCAAGGAGGGCGACACCGTGGTGGCCGTCGGGTTTCCCGGCAGCGACAGCGAGACGGCCCGCCTCACCGCCACCACCGGCGTGGTCTCCGTGGTGCGCACCTCCTACGACGAGCGCAACGCCCTGGACGTGCCGAACTACCCGAACGTCATCCAGACCGACGTCGCCATCAACCCCGGCAACTCCGGCGGCCCGCTGGTGGACACCGACACCCGCCTGGTCGGGATCAACTCCGCAGGCACCACCCAGCGCAACGGGCGGATCATCCAGGGCCAGAACTACGCGATCGGCGTCGACCGCGTGAAGGAGGTCGTCCCGCAGCTGCAGGCCGGGCGGTCGCTGTTCTGGACGGGCATCGGACTGGACTACATCCCCGACCCCTCCCGGCTGACCGGGGCCCCCACCTCGGCCCCCGGGATCCTGGTGGACAACATCGTCCCGGGCTCGCCGGCGGCGGTCGCCGGGTTCCCGAACCCCGCCTACATCACCGCGATCAACGGCGTGCAGATGGACGGCACGCTGCAGTCCTACTGCCAGGCGGTGACCGCCGGGCCGGCCGACGCGGCCACGTTCACGCTCTTCAGCACCTCCAGCTCCTCGCAGCTCGAGGTGCGGGTCCCGTACGCGACCACCGCCCCGCAGTGACCACCCGGTGAGACGCGCCGCCGCCGCGTCGGCGGCGGCGCTGCTCGCCGGCGTCGCCGTCTTCGCAGCCGGCCGGCCCCAGCACCTGGGCCCGGTCGTCATCGTCAACGAGAGCGCGGCGATGGCGCCGGGGCTGCCGGCGGGAGGGGCGGTGCTCGTGGATCGCGACGCCTACCGTGAGGGCCGCCTCCCGGCGGTGGGGGACGTCGTGGTGATCGTCCCGACGACCGCCGTGCGGGCCGCCTGCGGCAGCACCGGGTATCCGCTGCCGGACCCGGTGCTGCGGGTCGCGGGCGTCCCGGGCGACCGCATCGAGGTGCGGGGCGGCCTGGCGTACCGCAACGGGACGCGGCTGCGCACGCCGGGCGAGCGGCCCGACGCCCCGCGCTACGACCGGGCGTTCGGCGCCGTGCCGCCCGGCACGGTCCTGCTGCTGGGCGACAACCGGCCCCAGTCGTGCGACGCCCGCCTGTGGGTGCAGGCGGGCGCGCCGTTCGTGCCGTTCGGGTCGGTGACGGGACGGGTGCTCACCCGCCCCGCACCGCTCACACCCGGAAGTGGCTGATCAGCTCGGTGAGCCGCTGGGCGGCGCCCGCGACCTCCTCGGAGGTGGAGGCGACCTGCTCGGTGGACGCGGCGGTCTCCTCGGTGGTGGCGGAGACCTCCTCGGCGGCGGCGGCGTTCTCCTCGGAGATGCTCGCCACCGACACCACGTCCCCCCTCACCGCGTCCATGGCGGAGACCGCGCTGGCGGTCTGGCGCTGGATGTCGTTGATGATCGAGGCGATGGAGCTGGCGGAGTCCTGAGAGCTCTCGGCGAGCTTGCGGACCTCGTCGGCCACCACCGCGAACCCGCGGCCCAGCTCACCGGCGCGCGCCGCCTCGATGGCGGCGTTGAGCGCCAGCAGGTTGGTCTGGCTGGCGATGCCGCCGATCGTGTCGACGATCTGCCCGATCTCCTCGCTC
>LNFL01000132.1 GCA_001464275.1 Actinobacteria bacterium Ga0077560
ACCCCGGCGAGATCTCCGAGCTGTACGACGTGCGCCGCGCCCTGGAGACCATGTCCGTGCGCCGCGCCTGCGAGGCCGTGAGCGGCACGGCGGTCATCACCCAGCTGCGGCGCGCGTGGAGCGGTGACGCCCCGGAGCCCGGCGAGGACGCGGTGTTCCGCGACGAGGCGTTCCACCTGGGCATCGCCAAGCTCGCCGGCAGCCGCGTGCTCGCCGGGATGCTCACCGGCATCAACGCGCGCATCCGCCTCGTGCGCGTGCACGACTTCCTCGACCCCGCGCGCGTGCAGGCCACGGTGGTGCAGCACCTGGAGATCCTGCGGGCCGTCGAGGCACGCGACGCGGATGGCGCCGCGGCCCTCATGGACGCCCACATCAGCGAGTCCCAGGAGTATGCGAGCCCCGCCGCGGAGCGCGCGCTGGCGGAGCTGTGGGAGGGCGCGACGCCGCCGGCCTGACCACCCGGTTGGCCCAATGGAGTAAACGGCGGCCGGAAATCTGGCCAAGGGCCCAACGTCCCGTGCCGAAACCGATTTGTATACAAAAGGCGTGCACGAAAACACGCCTGCGGACAGCGATCTGCTGCCCCACTCACCGCCCCTCGAGGCCCATGAACTGACCATTGCGTTCGGGGATCTGGTCGCCAACGACCGCGTGTCCCTGACCCTCCGCGCGGGCGAGGTCCACGCGGTGCTCGGCGAGAACGGCGCCGGCAAGAGCACCCTCATGAAGCTGCTGTGCGGCATCTACCGTCCCCAGCACGGCCGCATCGTGGTGGAGGGCCGCCACGTCGACATCCCGTCTCCCTCGGTCGCCCGCACGCTGGGCATCGGGATGGTGTTCCAGGACATGCGCCTGGTCCCCGCGCTGAGCGTGCTCGAGAACATCAGCCTGGGCCTCGGCGGCGAGGGCCTGCTGCTGCGCCCCAAGGTCCTGGCCGCGCGCGTCGCCGAGGCCTCCGGCCGCGTGGGACTCGCCGTGGACCCCCACGCCAAGGTGCGCAACCTCTCCATCGGGGAGCGCCAGCGCGTGGAGATCCTGAAGGTGCTCATGGCGGGCGCCAAGGTCCTCATCCTCGACGAGCCCACCAGCGTGCTGGCCCCGTCGGAGGTGGACGCGCTGATGGGCGCCGTGGACCGCCTGCGCTCCGAAGGACTGGCGGTCGCGCTCATCACCCACAAGCTGCCCGAGGTGCGGCAGATCGCCGACCGGCTCACCGTGCTGCGCGGCGGCAAGGTCGTGCTGTCCGACACCGCCCCCGGCGACGTCGACGACCGCCAGCTGGTGGAGGCCATGGTGGGCCGCCCCGTGCCGCCCCTGCCCTCCGACCGCATCCCCCCGCGGGACGACCAGGCCCCCGCGCTGGTCATGTCGGGCATCTCCGCCCGCGGCGACGACGGCCGCAACGCGCTCAGGGATGTGGACCTGGAGGTCCGCGCCGGCGAGCTGCTGGGTGTCGCCGGTGTGGCCGGCAGCGGCCAGCGGGAGCTGGCCGAGGTGGCCCTGGGCCTGCGCATCCCCACGAGCGGCACCGTCACCATCGGCGAGCGGCTCCTGGAGCGGCCCAGCCCGTCGGCGGGGCTTGCCGCCGGCGCCGTGGGCGTCCCGGAGGATCCCCGCGCCGAGGCGGTCGTGGAGGGCATGACCGTGCTCGAGCACATGGTGCTGGGCGGCATCGAGCCGGGCCGGCGCGGCCTGGGCATCGACTGGCCGAAGGCCCGGCGCGACCTGGACGACCACGAGGCCGCCAAGCGGCTGGAGATGGCGGGCGCGGAACGCATGGTGGGCCAGCTCTCGGGCGGCAACATCCAGCGCGTGATGCTCTCGCGGGCGCTCGGGCGCCCGTCGATCCTGGTGGTCGCGGCCTACCCCAGCCGGGGCCTCGACGTCGCCATGACTCGCGCCACCCAGTCGCTGCTGCTGGAGGCCCGCGACGGTGGCGCCGGGGTGCTGATGATCTCCGAGGACCTCGACGAGCTGCTGGAGATGAGCGACCGCATCGCGGTGATGCACGATGGCCACGTGGTGGGCATCGTCGCCGCCGCGGGCGCCGATCGCCACGAGATCGGCCGCATGATGACCGGCGCCGCCGCGTCCGCCGAGGAGGTGGCCGCGTGACGGCCCTTCGCCGCCTGCGCCCGCCGGACCCGGCGGTCCTGGGCCGGGACCTGCTGCGCTGGGGCTCGGCGGTCGTCATCGGCCTCGCGGGCTTCGCCTTCTTCGTCGCGGCGGTCGGCGCCGATCCGTTCGAGGCCCTGTCGGCCATGTGGCGCGCCGCGGTGGTGGATCCCATCGGCCCAGGCGAGGTGCTGGTCTACGCGGCGCCGGTCATCCTGGCGGCGCTGGCCGTGGCCATCCCGGCACGCGCCGGGCTGTGGAACCTGGGCGGCGAGGGCCAGATCACCATGGGCGTCGTGGGCGCCACGGTGGCCTCCCACATGATCCCCTCCTCGCTGGACTCCTGGGCGGCGCTGCCCCTGCTGGCGGTGGGCGCGGCGATCGCCGGGGCCATCTGGTGCGGCATCGCCGCGGTCCTGCGGGTGAGCGTCAACCTCAACGAGGCGATCAGCAGCCTGCTGCTGAGCTACGTCGCCCTGCGCGTCCTGGACTACCTGGTCAACGGGCCGTGGAAGGACCCGGGCAGCCTCGGGATCCCCCAGGCGGAGCCGCTTCCGGCGTCCCAGCAGCTGCCGCTGCTGGACTGGCTGCCGGTGTTCGGCGGCGGACGCCTGCACGCCGGGATCCTGGTGGCGGTGCTCGCGCTGGCGGTGGTGCTGTTCGCCTCCCGGCGCACCGTCTGGGGCTTCCGCCTGCGCGTGGTGGGCGGCAACCCGGAGGCGGCCCGCCGGGCCGGCCTCCCGGTGAAGCAGCTCATCATCACGGCCATGCTCGCCGGCGGCGCCATCGCCGGCCTGGCCGGCTTCGTGCAGCTCACCGGCGTGGAGGGCGCCGCCAAGGGCGGCATCGCCGGGGTCTACGGCTTCCTGGGCTTCCTGGTGAGCTGGCTCGGCCGCCACGACCCGGTGGCCATCCTCATCGGCGCCGTCGTTGTGGGCGGCATCGCGGTGGGCGGCGACGCCCTGCAGATCGACGCGGGACTCCCCGCGGCGTCCATCAACATCCTCCTCGCCCTGCTGCTGCTGGCGGTGCTCGGGAGGCGCGGTCGCGCGAGGGGGGCAGAGGGATGATCGAGGCGGTCCTTGCCGGGGCGGTTCGCGGCGGGAGCTCCATCCTGTTCGCGGCCCTCGGAGAGACGGTCAGCGAACGGGCCGGGGTCATCAACCTCAGCACCGAGGGCTCCATGCTCACCGGGGCGCTCGCCGCCTACGTGGTGGCGGTGGAGACCGGCAACGCCTGGCTCGGAGCCCTCGCGGGCGCCGCCGCCGGCGCGACGCTGGCCGCGCTGCACGGCGCGATGGTGGTGTGGCGCGGCGCGAACCAGCTCGCCACCGGAATCGTGGTGCTGTTCCTGGCGCTCGGCGTCACCGCCCTGCTGGGCCGCGACTACGTGGGCGTCGGCGTGGAGGGCTTCGACCGCTGGGCGGTCCCCGGGCTCTCCGACATCCCCTTCGTCGGCACGATCCTGTTCAACCAGGATCCCCTGACCTATCTGGCGCTCATCGCGGCGCCATTGGTGTGGCTGCTGCTGTACCGGACCCGGCCCGGGCTGTTCGTCCGGGCCGCCGGCGAGCGCGGCGAGGTGCTCTTCGCCGCGGGCCACTCGCCCCGGCTCGTGCGCTTCGGCGCCGTCACCTTCGGCGGCCTGCTGGCCGGCATCGGCGGCGCGCAGCTGTCCACCGCACTCGCCCTGAACTGGAGCGAGAACATGGTGGCGGGCCGCGGGTTCGTGGCCGTCGCCCTCGTCATCTTCGCCGGGTGGAACCCACTCGGCGCGCTGGTGGGCGCCCTGTTCTTCGGTGGCGTCGAATCCCTCCAGCTGCAGTTGCAGGCCCAGGGCGTGTCCGTTCCGGCGGACCTGCTCAACGCACTGCCGTACCTCGCCACCCTGACGGTGCTCGTCGTGCTCAGCCGCAAGCGGCTGCACGCGGCGCCCGAGGGACTGGCGCGGGTCTTCGAGATCTCACGCTGAGATGACCCCGACCGAAAGGACCGCGTTCACGCCCATGAGAGTGATCCGAACGCTCGCCGCACTCACCGCGGCACTCACCCTTGCCGTCGCCGCCGCAGGCTGTGGTGACGACGAGACCTCCGGCAGCACCGACACCGGCGCCGCGGCGTCCGGTGAGAAGACGAAGGTCGGCTTCATCTACGTCGGCCCGAAGGACGACTTCGGCTACAACCAGGCCGCCTTCGAGGGCAGCGAGGCCGCCGCGGCCGAGCTCGGCAACATCGAGCTGCTGCAGGCCGAGAGCGTGCCGGAGGACGCCGGGGTGGAGCGCGTGATGGAGCGCATGATCTCCCAGGGCGCCAAGGTCCTGTTCCCCACCAGCTACGGCTACCTCAAGTACGCCGAGGCGGTTGCGGCCAAGCACCCCGACGTGGTCGTGGTCCACCAGGGCGGCCTCGAGTCCAAGCCGGGCGCGCCGAACTTCGGCACCTACTTCGGCACCGTGTACGAGCCCGTCTACCTCGCCGGCATCGCGGCCGGCAAGGCCACCAAGACGAACAAGCTC
The DNA here is from genome assembly GCA_001464275.1 of Actinobacteria bacterium Ga0077560. Lineage (GTDB taxonomy): Bacteria > Actinomycetota > Thermoleophilia > Miltoncostaeales > Miltoncostaeaceae. The sequence goes on from LNFL01000132.1 coordinate 4,635, forward strand.
GGCTACATCGTGGCGTTCCCGATCCCCCAGACCCTCGCGAACGTGAACGCGTTCGAGCTGGGCGCCAAGTCGGTGAACCCCAAGGCCACCACCACGGTGGTGTTCACCGCCAGCTGGTGTGACCCGGGCAAGCAGGCGCAGGCCGCCACGGCGCTGATCAGCCAGAAGGTCGACGTGCTCACCCAGCACCAGGACTGCACCAAGACCATCATCGAGACGGCCGAGCGCGCCGGGGTCTCCAGCGTGGGCTACCACTACGACGCGTCGTCGCTGGCGCCCAAGGGCTGGCTCACCGGTTCCGAGTGGAACTGGGGCCCCATGTACACCGACATCATCACCACCGCGCTCGAGGGCAAGTTCGAGGGCAGCCCGTACGACGGTGACTACCGCGTGGGCCTGCAGACCGGTGACAACCCGTTCGTGCAGTCGCCCTTCGGCCCGGGTGTCGACGACGCCACCAAGGCGGAGATCGAGACGGCGAAGGCGAAGCTGGCCGACACGGGCATCTTCACCGGCCCGCTGAAGGACCAGTCGGGCAAGGAGGTCGTGCCCGCCGGGAAGACGCTCACCTACGACGAGGTCGAGCAGATGAACTTCCTGGTCGAGGGTGTCGTCGGAAACATCCCGAAGTAACGGGGTGGGCGGCGTCGCATTCAACGCGGGACGCCGTTCGCACCTGATCCACGTCTCCGTGGAGGGCCCCCGCAACGGGGCCCTCCCGGTCGTGCTGGTGCACGGGGTCTGCTTCGGACCGGAGACGTTCGAGCGTCCGGCGAGCGCGCTGGCGCGCCGGGTCCGGGTGCTCACCGTCCACCGTCGCGGCTACGGCGGGTCCGCGGACCTGCCGCCCGGCGAGACGGTGGACGAGCACGTGAACGACGTGGTGGCCGCTCTCGATCGCATGGGGATCCCCAAGGCGGTCTTCGTGGGCGTCTCGGGCGGCGCCACCATCACCCTCGCCATCGCGCTCGCGCATCCCGCGCGGGTCGCGGCGGCGGTGGTGCACGAACCGGCCCTCGGGCCGCTCGCGCCGGGGGTGCACGGCATCCTCAGCACCGGCGCGGGCATGATCGCCCAGGCGGCGGAGGCCGCCGACGGGGCGGAGGCGATGGCGGGCCTGCTCGCCGGGCCCTCGTGGGGCGCGTGCGGCCACGCCGAGCGCATGCGCATCCGGGAGCTCGGGCCGGTCGTGCGCGCCGAGGTCCCGGGGTTCCTCGAGTTCGCGCCGTCGGCCGACGAACTGCGGACGCTCCGGGCCGTGCCCCTGGTGTCCAGCGTGGGCGGCAACTCCCGCGCCCAGCGGATGGCGGCGGCGCAGGTCCTCGCCGGCATCGCCGGCGCGCGGTTGGAGGTGGTGCGCGAGGTGGGGCACCTGCTGCAGATCGAGGCCCCGGCGGTGCTCGCCCGGTGCGCGCTGCGCCAGCGACGGGCGGTGCTGGGATGACCGGCGTCGCGGTGGAGGGCAGCCGCCCCTACGCATGGCCCTTCGACGGCGCGCTGCCGCCGGAGCGGACGGCGCTGCTGGTTGCGGGCGCCGACGCGGCATGGCGCGCCCGCTGCGCCGATCCGGTGCCCGTGGACCGCATGATCGCGGCGCTCGCCGAGCCGCTGCGGCGGGCCGGCGTGCTCATCGTGGCCGTGCGCTGCGCGGCCCCGGGGGGGCGTGAGATCCCCGTGGGCGACTCCGGTCCGGAAGCCGACCTGCGGATCACCGCCGCCGGCGTGGACGGCTTCTGTGGCAGCCCGCTGGACGGCGCCCTGCGCGCCGCCGGGCGGGACCGCCTGGCCCTCTGCGGCTACGGGCTGGAGGGCCCCGTGCACTCCACCCTGCGCAGCGCGAACGACCGGGGATACGAGTGCCTGCTGCTCACCGACGCCTGCGCCGAGCTGGAGCCGGACCTGCGCGAGGCGGCGATCGAGACCATCACCATGTCGGGCGGGATCTTCGGCGCGGTCGCGCCGTCCGCGGCGTTCCTGGACGCCGTCGCGCCCGGCAGCGAGCTGTGAAGGAGGACGCATGACCTACGGCACCGTCGCGGCGGAGCCCTACCGCTGGCCGTTCGACGACGTGATCGACCCGGCCCGGACCGCGCTGGTCCTCATCGACTGGCAGGTGGACTTCTGCGGGGAGGGTGGCTACGTCGACCAGATGGGCTACGACCTCAACCTCACCCGCACGCCGCTGGAGCCCACGGCCCGTGTGCTCACCGCGGCACGTGAGCGCGGGTTCACCATCGTCCACACCCGGGAGGGACACCGCCCGGACCTCACCGACCTGCCGGCCAACAAGCTGTGGCGCTCCAAGCAGATCGGCGCCGGCATCGGTGATCCCGGGCCGTGCGGACGGGTGCTGGTGCGCGGCGAGCCGGGCTGGGAGATCGTGCCGGAGGTCGCGCCCGTGGAGGGGGAGATCGTGATCGACAAGCCGGGCAAGGGGGCGTTCTACGCCACCGACCTGGACCTCACCCTGCGCACCGCCGGGATCACGCACCTCATCTTCACCGGCATCACCACCGACGTGTGCGTGCACACGACGATGCGTGACGCCAACGACCGCGGCTACGAGTGCCTGCTCCTGGAGGACTGCACCGGGGCCACCGACCACGGCAACTACCTGGCGGCCCTCAAGATGGTGACGATGCAGGGCGGGGTGTTCGGGGCCGTCGCACCGTCCGCCGCCCTGCTGGAGGCGATCGGGGCGGCCTGAGGTCGTGAGCCGGAGGTCCCGGAACCCTCCGGCTCAGGACACCTTCGCCGTGTCGCCCATCAGCCGCCGCAGCGCGTCCACGGCGACCGGGCAGAACTGGGTGCCGGCGTGGCGCTCCAGCTCGCGCAGCGCCTCCTCGGGCGGCCGCGCGGGCGAGTAGGCGCGACGGCCGGACACCAGCACGTCCCAGGTGTCGGCCACCGCGATGATGCGCGCCCCGTCGGGCACCGCGGTTCCCGCCAGGCCGGCCGGGTACCCGGCGCCGTCCCACCGTTCGTGGTGGTGCCGGATCCAGCCGCACTGGTCGCGGTCCAGCGCCTCGCCGGCGATCTCCGCGCCCAGGTCGGCGTGGCGCTCCACCGCCGCCCGCTCCTCGGGGCCGAGCGGCCCGGCCGTGCGCAGCAGCGCGTCGGGCACGCAGATCTTGCCCACGTCGTGCAGCAGCGCAGCGTCGCGCAGCCGGGCGGCGCGCGCCACCGGCCAGCCGAGGGCCAGCGCGATCGACCGGCTGGTCTCGGCCACCCGGTCGGCGTGCCCGGCGGCCATGCCGTCCTTGGCGTCCACCGCCGCCGCCAGCGCTCGCAGCGCGCGCAGCGTGTGGTCGCCCTCGAAGCGGATCGCGCGGTCCTGCGGGGACAGCTCCTCCAACAGCTCAGGGCCGTACCGGGCGGTCTGGTCGCGGCCGTTGCCCTTGGCCCAGTACATGGCCAGGTCGGCCAGCCGCACCAGCTCGTCGGCCGATCCGAGGGCCTGTCCCAGCTCGCACACGCCCACCGACAGCGTCACGCGCAGTCCCTGCCAGGCCGGCTCGGCCGACACGTGGGCGCGTGCGCGCTCCACCGCGTCGGCGGCCGCCGCCAGGTCCGCGTCCGGGAGGATCCAGGCGAACTCCTCGCCGCCGATCCGGGCCACCAGGTCGCCGTCGCGGGCGCCCGCGGCGAGCCGCGCGGCCACCTCGGCCAGCACGGCGTCGCCGGCCGGGTGGCCGTGGACGTCGTTGAGCCCCTTGAAGTGGTCCAGGTCGATCACCGCCAGGCTCAGCCGGCGGTCGTACCGGCGCGCCCGGGCCACCTCCATGCGCAGCCGCTCCTGGAAGGCGCGGTGGTTGGGCAGCCCGGTGAGCGGGTCGGTCACGGCCTGCGCGGCCAGGCGCTCCCGGGCCTCGGCGGCCTGCACGGCGATGCTCACCAGCTGGGAGAAGCTCTCCAGATGGTGCTCGGCGCCGGCCGGCAGGCGCCCGTCCTCGCGGCTGGCGGCCATCACGACGCCCCAGAGCCGGTCGTCCACGAACACGGGGGCCGCCGCGCTGGCGGCGAGTCCGGCAAGCGTGGCGCGTCCACGGTAGGTGTCGATCCTGATGGCGCGGCCGCTGCGCCGCACCTCGTGCGCCGCGGGGGTGCGGGTGGCGTCCAGGAGCTCGCCCACGCGGGCCCGCGGGTGGGGGTCCGAGTACCCGAGCAGCCGGGTTCCGCCGGCCTCGAACCGCATCACCATGCCGATCTCCACGCCCAGCAGGTCGGCGATCTCGGTGGCGGCCAGGCCGGTCACCGAGATCAGCTCACCGCCGGCCGCGGCGGCCGCCGTCGCCACCCGGCGCAGGGCGGCCTGCTCGGCCAGCCGTCCGCTCGCCGCGCGCTCGGCGGCCAGCCGCGGGCCCGCGTCCCGGGAGATGCTGATGATGCGCACGCCGTCCGGGTCGTCGATGGCCTGCAGCACGCTGTCCAGCGGCACGTGCGAGCCGTCGGCACGCAGGGCGCGCAGGGTCCGGTAGACCGGCGTCCGCGTGGTGACCGCCTCCCGGATGCCGCTTTCGGCCTCCGCGTGGTCGTCCGGGTGCAGCAGGTCGAACGCCGACCGGCCCACCAGCCGCGCGGGCGGCACGCCCAGCAGCCGCTCGGAGGCGTGGCCCGAGAACTCGATGTCGCCGTCGGCGCCGTGGATGAGGATGAGGTCCATCGAGGCGCGCGCCAGGAACCGCAGCTGCTCGGCCATCCTGGTCTGCTCGGCCTCGGCGCGGCGGCGGGCGGTGATGTCCCGCGTGACGATCGCGATGGCCCCGGCGCGGGGGGTGAGCGTGTACCGGAACCACCGTTCCCCGACCGGCGGGGGCAGCACGTAGTGCCGCTCGTGCTCCTGGGGCCGCTGGTCGCGCAGCACCTCGGTGTACTCGCGCAGCAGCCGGGGCAGGTCGCCCACCGACGCGTAGTCCGACACCCGGGTCCCGATGTGCTCGTCACGGGTGCGCGCGAGGTCGGCGGCCACCCGCTCGTTGCAGTCGATCACCACCCCGTCCACGATCCGCCCGTCTGCGTCCATCACGGGCTCCACCAGCATGAAGCCGTCCAGGATCGAGTCGCGGGCGGCGGACAGGTGCAGGTCGGATCGCACCCGGGCGGTGGCGTCCTGGATCGTCCACAGCACGCCGGTCCCGGCGACCGGCGCCACGATCACGTGCGCGGCCACCCGCTCCGGCCCCCGCTGCACGGTCAGATCCAGCGTGGTGCGGTGGCCCTCCAGCGCCCCGGCGTGCGCCGACATCAGCTCGGCATGGAGGTCGTCCGGCCACCAGGGGTGGGGGAGCGCCTCCACCGATCGCAGCGCCTCGGGCGCGAGCCCGGTGAGCGCGCACAGCGGGGCGTTGGCGGCGATCACGGCACCGCCGGCATCGGTGAGGCAGGCCGCGTCGTGCAGCGCCTCCACCAGGGCCGCCAGGCGCGCGCCCTCACCGGCGTCGGGTCTGGGACCCGGGACGTGAACCGTGGCCATCCCGTGTGGTGTCGGCGCGGTGATGCGAAGACTGTAGGCCCGTCAGGGCCTACGAAAAAGCACAGATGAACTCGCCTGCCCTGCGGGGGCGGATCAGGTGGCCCACACCGCGCGCGGGCCGCGCGCCAGCCGGGCCATCAGCTGGGCGGCCGGCGCCCAGAACTGCGCGCCGGCGCAGCGCTCGAGCTCGGCGATGGCGTCCTCCACGGGACGCACGGTGCCGTAGTGGCGCGCGCGGATCATCACGTCCCAGGCGTCGGCGACGGCGATGAGCCGGGACCCCTCCGGGATCGACTCGCCGGCGAGCCCGTCGGGGTAGCCGCCACCGTCCCAGTGCTCGTGGTGGTGCCGGATCCACCGGCACTGCTCGGCGGTGAGCGCGTCGGCGGTGATCTCGGCGCCCAGCGCCGCGTGCCGCTTCACCACCTCGTATTCGGACGGCTCCAGGCCGCCCGGCTTGAACAGCACCGCGTCCGGCACCCCCAGCTTGCCCACGTCGTGCAGCAGCGCCGCGTCGCGCAGCATGGTGGCCCGCTCGGGACTCCAGCCGATCGCCAGCGCGAGCCGGTGCGACAGGCTCGCCACGCGCTCCGAATGCGCCTTGGTGGAGGCGTCCTTGGCGTCCACAGCCCGGGCCAGGGAACGCAGCGCCACCAGCGTCTGGGTGCGCTCCAGCCGGTTGGCGCGCTCCTCGATGGACAGCGAGTCCACCACCTCCGGCGAGTACAGGCACACCTGGTCGCGGCCGTTGGCCTTGGCCCAGTAGAGCGCTCCGTCGGCGAGCCGGAACAGCTCGTCGGCGTCGCGGGCGCGGGAGAGGTCCGACACGCCGGCCGAGACGGTGATGCGCTCGTTCTTCCACAGCGGCTCGCCCGCGATGGCGGCCCGGGCGCGTTCGACGGCCTGCATGGCGGTGAGGCCGTCGGTCTCGGGGAGCAGCCAGGCGAACTCCTCGCCGCCCACGCGCGCCACCAGCTCGCTGGCCCTGGCGTTGCTCTGCAGCATCCCGGCCAGCGCCGCCAGCACGGTGTCGCCGGCCTGGTGGCCGTGCAGGTCGTTGAGCCGCTTGAAGTGGTCGATGTCGATGAGCGCCAGCGACAGCGGCCGCCCGTACCGCCGTGCCCGTGACACCTCGGTGCGCAGGCGCTCGTGGAACGCCCGGTGGTTGGCGAGCCCGGTGAGCGGGTCCTCCAGGGCCTGCTCCTTCAGCTGCTCGCGCTGCTCGTGTGACACCAGCGCCACCGACACCAGCTCGGCGAACCGCTCCAACCGCGCCTCGGCGCCGGCGGGCACCGAGCCACCGGGCCGCCCCACCGCCACCGCCGCGCCCCACAGGGCGTCGTCCACCCGCACGGGCGCGGCCACGGCGGACACCATCGCCGAGTGCCCGCCGGGGGACTGCAGCGGCGCGGCGGCCCGGGAGGTGCGGCCGTTGCGCTGCATGGAGGCCAGCGCGGTCCCCTCCAGCAGCAGGCGGTCGTCGGGCCGCCACGGCAGGTGCGCCGATGCGGCCACCACGGTCGCGTGCTCGCCGTCGTGGTCGAACCGCACCACCGCGCCCCCGTCCACCTCGAGGAGCTTGGGGATCTCCTCGGCCACCATCGCCAGCACCGGCCCCGAGTCGGACTGGTTGGCCACCGCCATGGCCACGCGGCGCAGGGCGGTCTGCTCGGCGGCCTCCAGCTCCGACCGCTCGGCCCGGTCGCTGGCCTCCCGCTCGGCCGCAAGCCGGGCGGTGGCGTCGCGGGAGACCCAGATGAGGGCCGACAGCCCGCCGTCGTCGTCATGGATGGGCCGGATGGTGGTGTCCAGCCACAGCGCGCTGCCGTCGGGCCGCACCACCCGGTAGGTGAGGGTCTCCACGAACGCCCGGCCGTCCCGCAGGCGCCGCAGGCCCGCCACCACCCGCTCCCGGTCCTCGGGGTGCACGTGATCCAGCGGGCTGCCGCCCACCAGCTCGTCCGGCTCGCGGCCCAGCAGCGCGCGGCTCGCCTCGCTGACCGTGCGGAACCCGCCGTCGGGGTCGTGGGCAGAGATCATGTCGCCGGCGTGGCGGGCCACGAAGCCCAGCTCCTCCGCCATCTTGCGGCTCTGCTCCTCGGCTGCCCGGCGGGCGGTGATGTCCCGTGCCGAGGACTGCACCTCGATGAGCCGCCCGTCCCCGTCGCGCAGGGCGTGCGAGATGGCCTCCACCCACACCCACGACCCGGTGCGGTGCCGTGCGCGGAACGTGGCGGTGGCGGTGTCGGCGCCCCGGATGAGCCGCCGGTGCTCGCGCAGCACGTTCTCCAGGTCGTCTGGATGGATGTGGTCCTGCAGGCGCGTGCCGCTGATCTCGGCCAGCGCATAGCCCAGCACGCGCTCCACGGAGGGCGACAGGTAGAGGAAGCGCAGCGAGCTGGAGACCCGCACCACGATGTCGGTGGAGTTGTCGGCCAGCAGCTCGTGCGTCCGGCGGGCCTCCTGCCAGGCCTCCTCGATGAGCAGCCGCTCGGTGACGTCCTCCACGGTCACCACCAGGCCCACCGGCCGCCGGTCCGCGTCACGCGCGGTGTCCCAGGTGACCCGGGCCAGGAAGTTGGTGCCGTCGCTGCGCAGCAGCGTGCACTCGCCCTCCACGGGCGGGCCGCCGTCCCACAGCCCCCGGATGTCGGCGTCCAGGCGCTCGGCGGCCTGCGGCGGCCACCATGGCGGCGGCAGCGGCGAGCCCTCCAGCGCGCGGGGCTCGAAGCCGGTGAGGTCCCCCAGGCGGCCGTTCATGGCCAGCATGTGGCCGTCCGCGTCGTAGACGGCCAGCCCCTCGCCGACCGCCTGCAGGAGGGCGGCGGCCGTCCACCCATCTGGGAACGGCTGGGGGGATCTGACGAAGCGCGGCGACCGCGCCCCGGATGCGAAGGGCCTGTCGATGCGGGCGATTGTTGCGCGTTTTGGATCCGTTCGAAAACGCGCCGTTCGGAGCTTCTGGCGATCAGCCCGGAAGGGCGACCACCACCAGTTTCGGCTCGGTCATGCTGCGCACCGCGTACCGCGGCCCCTCACGCGTGTTGCCGCTGTCTTTCACCCCGCCATACGGTTGCTGGTCCGCGCGGAACGTGGGTGTTTCGTTGATGAGCACGCCGGCGAAGTGGAGCCGGCGGGCCCACGACATCGCGTGGTCGACCCGTGCGGTGAAGATGGCCGCCTGCAGTCCGTAGGGGGATCCGTTTGCCAGCTCGACGGCCTCCTCGTCGGTGTCGTAGGCGGCCACGCCCACCACCGGCCCGAACACCTCCTCGCAGCTCACCCGCATGGCGGGTGTGATGCCGTCCAGCACCGCCGGCCGGATGAGCCGGCCGTCGCGGGTGCCGCCGGTCACCAGGCGCGCGCCGGCCCCCACCGCCTGGCCGATCCACTCCAGCACGCGCTCCTGCGCGGCTTCGGTGATCACCGGGCCCACCTGGGTGGCCTCGTCGGCGGGGTCGCCCACCACCAGCGCCTCCACCCTCGGGACCAGGCGCTCCAGGAACGCGGCGTGCACCGAGCGGTGCACGTAGACGCGCTGCACGCTGATGCAGGACTGCCCGGCGTGGGTGTAGCCGGACGCCGCGATCTTCGCGGCCGCCGCGTCGAGGTCGGCGTCGTGGGCGACGATCACCGGGGTGGAGTTCCCCAGCTCCAGCGCCACGTGCTTGCGCGGGGCGTCGCGGCGGATGTCCCAGCCCACCTTCGAGGACCCGGTGAACGAGATCATCGCCACGTCCTGGTGGGCCACCAGCGCGCCGCCCACCACCGACCCCGGGCCCACCAGCACCTGCAGGGCGTCCTCGGACAGGCCGGCCTCGTGGAGGATCCCGGCCAGGGCGATCGCCGACAGCGGCGTGGTCTCGGCGGGCTTGAGCACCACCGGGCACCCGGCGGCCACCGCGGGCGCCACCTTGTGGGCCACCAGGTTGAGGGGGAAGTTGAACGGGCTGATCGCGCCCACCACGCCCACGGGCTCCAGCACCGTGTAGGCGAGCTTGCCCACGCCGGCTGACGTGCCCTCCAGGGGCACGATCTCCCCGGCCAGCGTCCGCGCCTCGATGGCCGAGTAGATGAGCGTGTCGGCGCACCGGGCCACCTCGCCGCGGGCCTGCACGATGGGCTTGCCGGCCTCGGCGCAGATGGTGGCCGCCAGCCGGTCGGCGCGCTCGGTCACCAGCCGGGCCGCCCGCTCCAGCACGGCGGCGCGCTCGGCGGGCGGGGGAGGGGGCAGACATCGCCGGGCGCGGGTGACGGCGCCGTCGACGGCCTCGGCGCCCACCTCGTCCAGCGTGGCGATCACCTCGCCGGAGTACGGGTTCGTGACGTCGAGGCGGGGCAACGGGGGTGGGCTACCCGATCCCTCGGAGCGCCAAACCCTCGCGCTGGAAGCGGCGGGCGCGCTCCATGTTCTCGGCGTCGGGGCCGTTGCCGTCCAGTCCGGGCACCTCCAGCACCACCGGCAGGCCCTGCAGCGCCGGGCAGCCCAGGATGCGGCGCATGCCGTCCTCGCCGATGCGGCCGTCGCCCAGGTTCTCGTGCCGGTCCCGGTTCGACCCGAACTCGGTCATCGAGTCGTTCAGGTGCAGGCACCGCAGGCGGTCGATGCCCACGACCCGGTCGAACTCGTCGACCACGCGGTCGATCCCGCCCTCTTCGTGCACCGGATAGCCGCTGGCGAACAGGTGCTGGGTGTCCAGGCAGAACCCCAGGCGCTCCGGCTCGCCCACCGCGTCGTACACGCGGCGCAGCTGCTCGAACGTGCGGCCGATGGTGTCGCCGGCCCCGGCGGTGTTCTCCAGGTAGACCGCGCACGCGCCGGGCACCGCGCCCAGCGCCTCGGCGATGCCCGCCCCGATGCGGGCGATAGCCTCGTCCTCGGTGGAGCCCTTGCTGCTGCCCACGTGCAGCACGATGCCGGCAAGGCCCAGGCGCTCTCCGATCTCCAGATGCTGCCGCAGGCTCTCGATGGAGCTGCGGTGGATGTTGCGGGTGGAGGTGGCCGGCTTGCCGGGTGGCCCGGTGGGCACGTCGCGGTCCGGCGCGCCCAGGTTCATGAGGTAGAGGCCGTGGCTCACCAGCGGTCCCAGGCCCGCCGCCGCGGCCTTCTCGCGGAACAGCGCGACCTGCTCATCGGTGTGGTTGATGGGCTTCCAGGTGCGCGGGTTGTGCGTGAACACCTGCAGGCTCTCGCAGCCGATGGCGACGGCGCGGTCGACGGCGTTGCTGATGCCGCCGGAGGAGGAGACGTGGGCGCCGAATCGCATCCCGGGGGATCCTACGCGTCCGCGGTGCCGGTCCCCGGCGGGTCGGCCTCGGGGCCCTCGGTGGACGCCGGGGCGTCCCACAGGCGCTCCAGCGCGTCGAGGTCGGCGGGCTCCGGGGCGTCGTACGGGTCGGGCAGCGGCGCCAGCTCGGCCAGGGCGGTGAGTGCCTCGGCGCGCGCGTACTCCCACCAGCCCTCGTAACCGGGCGGCGGAACGGCCGGCGCCCCCAGCCAGTGCTCCAGCGCCACCGCGCAGCGCGCGGCGCCGGGACGGGCGTCGCGCAGGCAGCCGATGACCCCGCGGTGCCACAGCCGCGGCGGGAGGGCCATCAGCGCCAGCAGGTGCGGGTCGACGACCTCCAGCTGGAATCGGATGAGCCGCACCCGCTCCGGTCGCGGCACGGGCCCGGAGGCGCCCCACAGCGCGGCGCGCAGGTCGCGCAACGCCAGGGCGGCCTCGTGCACGGTGAGCTGCTCGCCCGGCTCCTCGGCCGCGCCGGCGTGCAGCATCGTCCAGGCCGACAGCGCCGGGATCGCCCCGACGGCCGCGGGGCCCTGACGGCGCAGGCCGGACACCGCGGCGCGGCTCTCCACCCAGCGCAGCGGGCGCAGGGCCCCGGCCAGGGTCCCGACCACCCCGGTGGCCCCGCCGCAGGCGTGGACCACGTCCGCGAGGGCCTCCAGCCCGTCCTGGGGGAACGCCCGCGACACGAGGTCCTCGCCCGGGAATTGCGATCGGTGAGCGGCCATGCGTCCCGACCATACGTCGGCCGCGGCCCCGCGCGCACGCGGGCCGGGCCGGAGGGGACGGGCGTTCCGGCGGCACGTCGGTATCCTTGCCGGGTGGCCCCTCCTCAGCGTCGTGACATCACCGGACCCGCGCGCGTCCGGTTCGCACCCAGCCCCACCGGCAACCTGCACGTGGGAAGCGCGCGCACCGCCCTGTTCAACTGGCTCGTGGCCCGGAACACCGGCGGCACCTTCATCCTCCGGCTGGAGGACACCGACCGCGAGCGCTCCACGCCCGAGAGCGAGGCGCAGATCCTGCGCGCGATGGCGTGGCTGGGCCTCGACTGGGACGAGGGGCCGTTCCGCCAGAGCGAGCGCGACGAGGTGTACCGCGACGCCATCGAGCGCCTGAAGGCCTCGGGCGCCGTGTACGCCGCGTGGGAGACCGACGAGGAGATGGAGGCGCAGCGCGTCGCGGCGCGCGCCGACAAGCGGGCCCCCGTGGTGCGCGGCCGGCGCGACTGGACCGCCGAGGACATCGCGCGCTTCGAGGCCGAGGGCCGCCGCCCGGCGTGGCGGTTCGCCGTGGAGACCGACGGCCGCACGGTGATCGACGACTACGTCCGTGGCGACGTCGCGTTCGAGCACACCTCGATCGAGGACTTCATCGTCGCCCGGTCCGACGGCACGCCCACCTACAACCTTGCCGCAGCCGTCGATGACCTGGAGATGGGCATCACCCACGTCGTGCGCGGCGAGGACCACATCTCCAACACCCCCAAGCAGATGATGGTGATCCGCGCGCTGGGCGGCACGCCGCCCGAGTACGCGCACATCCCGCTCATCCTCGGCCCCGACAAGAAGCGCCTGTCCAAGCGGCACGGCGCGGCGTCGGTGGAGGACCTGCAGGCGGCCGGCTTCATCCCGTCGGCGGTCATCAACGCCCTGGCCCTGCTGGGCTGGAGCTTCGATGACAAGACCACCATGTTCACGGTGCCCGAGCTGGTGGAGCGCTTCAGCGTGTCGCGCATCAGCAAGAGCCCGGCGGTGTTCGACCTGAAGAAGCTGCAGGTCATCAACGGCCGGTACCTGCGGATGATGGACGACGCCACCTTCACCGAGGCGCTGCTGGAGCACCTCACGCGCACCGGCTACATCACCACCCCGGAGCAGACCGACCTGGCGGCACGCGTCGCCCCGTCGGTGAAGCGCAAGCTGTCCACCCTCGACGAGTTCGACGTGCTGGCCGGCTGGCTGTTCCGCCCGCTCACGATGGACCCGGAGGCGTGGGAGCAGCTCACCGGCGACGTGCGGCACTCCATCCAGGTGGTGGGTGCGGGCCTGGGCCGGCTGGAGACGCTGGATGACTGGTCGGTGGACGCCATCAAGGCGGCCCTCAGCGACCAGCTCCACATCCTGGGGGAGGACGCCCGCGGCTTCCTGGAGCCGCAGCGGGTGGCCATCACCGGGCAGCGCGTGTCCACGGGCATCTACGAGAGCATGGTCCTGCTGGGACGTGATGAGACGCTCGCGCGGCTGCGCGATGCGCTCGCCAAGCTCGCGGAGATCTGGGTGGCATGAGGCGCGTCCTGGACATGCCGGTCGGTCGTGCCCTCACCATGGGTGCCGCGGTCATGTTCGGCGTGTTCTTCATCGCGGCGGCCATCGCGACCGGGTACGCCGGCCGTGACGGCGCGTCGGTGGTGGCCGGCGTCCTGGCCTACGCGTACCTGCTGTACGCCGCCATCCTGGTGGGGAATCACCTGCTCAAGCGCCCCAAGGGCGCCGAGCGGGCGGTCCGCGTGTACCTGGAGCGCCACCCGGCGATGGGCGCCTGGATCGGCGAGCCCGTGAAGGTGGCGCTTCCGTCGTTGCCCGCCGTGGACGGCCCCGGCACGGTCCCCGTGACGGCCGAGGTGTCCGGGCCCCTGGGCAGCGGCACGGTGGAGATGAACCTGGCGCGGCTCGGCCGCGAGTGGGAGGTGCTCGACGCGGTGCTGGTCACCGACGGCGAGCGCGTTCCGCTGCCGTCCCCCGGACGCTGAGCCCCGGCCGGCGCCGGAGCCCGTCGCGCGGCTGATTTCCGCCATTCGGCGATTCGGGCGCGTGTTCGCGGCCACCGGCCTCAAGGACGCGATGCGGTTGCCGAATGCACCGGGGTCACCGGCCCTCCCCGCTGGGCCCACAGCCGGACGGGATACGACGTGCAGCAACACCAATCCACTGCGGAGGCGGCGGTCGGCCGGGCGGTCGATGCGCTCGGAAGCCTTCCGGTGCTCTCCGGGACGGTCCTGAGGGTCATCACCCTCGCCGACGATCCGGAGTCGTCCACGGGCGACCTGGTGGTCGCGATGGAGACCGACGAGGCGTTCGCCGCCAACCTGCTTCGGTTCGCCAACAGTGCGCACAACGCGCGGCCCATCCGCGCCAGCACGATCCGGCAGGCGGTCACGCTCATCGGCCGTGCCGCCGTGAAGCGGCTCGCCCTGGAGGCCGCGACGTACCGGTTCCTGGAGCAGGTGCCCGGCAACGGCCGGCCCTCCCGCGGGCACATGCACATCCACGCGGTGGCCGTGGGGAGCACCGCCGCGACCATCGCCGAGCGCGCCGGGGTGGGGCTCGACACCCCGCACCTGGGCGGGCTGCTGCACGACGTGGGCAAGCTCGTCATGCCGATGGCCTTCGGTGAGGCCGCGGTTGAGCGGATCGCCGAGCGCTGCGCGGGCGGGGCGGCCCGGGTGGTGGCCGAGCGCGAGGAGTTCGGCATCGACCACGCGGTGGCCGGCGGCGTGCTGGCCGAGCGGTGGGGTCTGCCCGGCGAGGTCGCCGAGGCGGTGCGCCTGCACCACGGCGGCCTCGACAACGCGGCCGCTCCCACACCCGAGGTCGCGTGCGTGCAGCTCGCCAACGCGGTGGTGGAGATGATCGACGGCAACGAGGCCGACACGGCGCTCATCTCACGCGCGCTCACGCGCCTCGGGATCGCCGCGGAGGACCTGGACGAGATCGCCGAGCGCGCGCTGGCGGGCCACGGCGTCGCAGCGGGGCACGGCATCGGGGCCGAGGTGGCACGCCTGGAGGAACAGGCCCGCATCGACGACCTCACCGGCATCCTCAATCGCCGCGCGTTCCTGCAGCACCTGCGGGAGCGGATCTCCGAGGGCGGTGCCGGCGCCGTCGTGCTGTGCGACGTGGACGAGTTCAAGCTGGTGAACGACCGCCACGGGCACCGCGTGGGCGATCTGCTGCTGGTGGAGGTCGCGCGCGTGCTGAGCCGCTTCGGCACGGCCGGACGACTGGGTGGCGACGAGTTCGGCTGCTGGGTGCCCGGTACCGCCGCTGACGCCGAGCGCGCCGCGGCCGAGCTGGGCGGCATCCTGCGCGCGTCGCTCGCCGAGGCGCCCGCCCTGCAGGAGGTGTCGGTGTCGTGCGGCATCGCCGCCGCCGGCCCCGACCAGGACGTGCTGGAGCTCCTGGAGCGGGCCGACGGCCAGCTCTACCGCCGCAAGGCCGGCTGACCACCACCCTCCGGGGGTCCGCTACCGTTCCAGCGCAGGTTCGGGACGTGGCGCAGCTTGGTAGCGCACCGGCTTTGGGTGCCGGGGGTCGCCGGTTCGAATCCGGCCGTCCCGATGTTCTTGACGATGGTGATGGTCTGCGGGCGCGGTGACGGGCCCTCCGGGGCTCACGAGGCGCTTCCGGTGAGCAGCCGGCGCACCTCCTCGTCGTCGACCTGGTGGAAGTCCCGGTACCAGCGGCCGACGGCCTGAAGGTCGCGGGGCACGAGGGGGCACACCACCTCGTCGGCCTCCGCGCGCAGCAGCGCCAGGGTCTCGGGCGGGCCCACGGGGACGGCGATCACCAGCCGCCGGCATCCGGCGCGCCGCATCGCCCGGGCGGCGGCGATGACCGTGGACCCGGTGGCCAGGCCGTCGTCCACCAGCACCACGTCCCGCCCGGTCACGGGCACGGCGGGGACGCCGGCCCGCAGGCGGGCCTCCAGCCCGGCCGCCGTGAGGGCGGCGCGCTCGGCGGCCTCCTCCACGCCGGGGCCCGCTTCCCGCAGGTAGCGGGTCCCGTCGGCGGTCACGGCGCCCAGGGCGTACTCGGGCTGCTCGGGATGGCCCACCTTGCGCACCACCAGCACGTCCAGCTGGGCGCCCAGGGCCCACGCGACCTGCGCCGCCACCGGCACACCGCCGCGCGCGAGGCCCAGCACCAGCGGATCGTCGAGGGCGACGCCGCTCAGCGCGCGAGCCACGGCCCGCCCTGCGTCGGCCCGGTCGAGGTATCCGTTCACGGCGTCCGCCTCCCCCGATCGCAGGGTGTAGCCTCGCGCGGAGTCCCGAGGACCAGGCGATGCCAGAGCACCCCACGACACGGCGCCGGGCCCCCGAACGGCGAAGTACCCGCCCGGCGGAGATCCTGCGCGAGGCCCGCTCGCTGCTGGGGCTGCGGGCCTGCGTCCTGGTGAGGATCCCGGAGGACGGGACGCCCCGGGTGCTCACCGGCACCCGTCGCCGGCTGCCGCCGCCCGCCGCCGCCACGGTCCGGGTGCTGGAGTCCGTCGCCCGCGGGCGACGGGGCATTGGGGTGTGGCGCATGGGGTCCACGCGCCACGACGCCATCGTCACGCTGCTGGGCGACATCGCGCCGGGAGGCTCCGGCACCGCGTTCGCCGCGCGTCTCACGCCGGCCGGCGCCGCGGTGACCGAGCTCGTTGTGGGGGTGCACCCCGCCGCCGACATCCGTGCCGACGCGCTCACGGACGGCCTCGCCGACCTGGTGGGACGCACGCTGGCGTCCGGGGCCGTCAGCCCGCCATCCGGCGTGGACCCCCGCACGGGCGCCCTGCTGGAGACCGGTATTCGCCTCGCCGGGGAGCCGTCGCTGGAGGAGATCCTGCGGATCCTGCTGGAGAGCGCGCGACGCCTGCTGGGCGCGCGCTACGCGGCGCTGGGGCTGCTCGATCCCAGCGGCACGGGGATCGAGCGATTCATCACGGCGGGCATCGAGGACGGCGTGGTGATCGGCACCGGCGAGCCCCCGACGGGGCGCGGCGTGCTCGGAATCCTGCTCGCCGATCGGCGCACCCTGCGCCTGGAGCGGATCGCCGACGACCCGCGCTCGTGCGGGTTCCCGCCCGGCCATCCGGTGATGACCACGTTCCTCGGCGCGCCCATCGCCCATGCCGGGAGGGTGTTCGGGAACGTCTACCTCACCGACAAGGAGGGCGGGCCGTTCAGCGAGCAGGACGAGCGGATCCTGGAAATCCTCGCCGCCCAGGCCGCCGCCGCGATCGCCTCCGCCCGGCGCCTGGAGGACGAGCACCTGCGGGTGGTGGAGCTGGAGCAGCTCCAGGGCGTCGTCCGCGAGCTGCAGGAGGTCCTGGCGCGCGGGATGGGCGAGGAGCACGCCCTCGAGGATCTGCTGCCCGCCGTGCTGGGGCACGCGCTCACCCTCGGCGGGGTGGAGCACGCCTGCATCGCGCTGGTGGACGAGGGCGCGATGATCGTGCGCGTCGCCGACCCCCCGGGGCGGCCGGGCCTCGCGGTCGGCCACCGCGAGGCGGCGGACCTGGACGCATTCGCCGCCGCGATGCGTCGCGCGTCCCGGCGCCCCGTCGAGGTCGTGGGCCTGTGGGTGGGCGGCGAGCTGGTGGGCGCGATCGGCGCCGCCGGCGAGGAGGTGGCCGAGGACGGCGTCCGCGCGGTGCTGTCGGCCATCGGCAACCAGCTCGCCCTGGCGGTCGCCAACGGCCGCGCCCTCGCCGCGGAGCGCGACCGCGCCCAGGCGACGACCGCGCTCCAGCTCGCCCGCGCCAACGAGCGTGCCACCGCCGACGGCTTCCGCCGCGCCATCCAGGCCCAGGAGTCCGAGCGCGCGCGCATCGCGCGGGAACTGCACGACGAGGCGGGCCAGGTGCTGACGGCGGTGTCCCTGCACCTGCGGGTCCTGGAGGACGTCGACGTGGAGCCCGGGCACCGGGAGCTGCTCACCGACCTGCGCCGTGAGGTGGTCGAGGCCGCCACCCATCTGCACGAGCTCATCACCGACCTGCGCCCGGCGGCGCTGCGTGAGCACGGCCTCGCATCCGCCATCGCCCAGCAGGCGCTGCGGACCGCGGGCGCCACCGGCATCCACGCGGACGTGAGCGTCGACGCGCTCCCGGACGGTCTGCCGGACGAGACCCAGATCGCCATCTTCCGGGTGGTGCAGGAGGCCCTCACCAACGTGGCGCGGCACAGCGGCGCCGCGGCGTTCAGCGTGACCGCGGCGGTGGAGGGCGACCAGATGCGAGTGGTCATCGAGGACGACGGCCGGGGGTTCGATCCCGATGCCGACACCAGCCGGCACGGCCTGGCCGGCATCCGTGAGCGCGTGGCGCTGCTGGGCGGACGCCTGCACGTGGATTCCTCCCCGGGGCGGGGGGCCGCGGTGATCGTCGAGCTGGACCTCGCCCGCGCCTGAACGGGGGGCGAGGTCCGCGCGAAGACGGCGGTGCCGGAGCGGCCCCCGCGCCGGCCCGGCACCACCTCGAATGATGCAGGCGCACCATCGATGCGCGATCCGTGAATTTCCCGGTTCCTGCTGGGCGAAGACCCCGATCTCACCCGTGACGGGTCCGCGCCCTCCGTGCCCGCCCGGATGTCCACCGGCGTGGCGGGATGGGATTCTCGGCGTGCGGTGCGCCAGGGAGGCCGCCGCGCACACCGCCCCGCCCGACGGGATCCGCGGCCCGAGCCAACGGGGGCTGCCGATGGGACCGCCGGCCGGGGCGGTTCCGCGTCCGGGCCGGCCCGGGGTGCGCGGGCGGGCGATCCGCGGGGCGCGATCCGTCCGGGCGCTCATGAACGGCGCGGCGGGGTGGTTCACCCTGCGGTGTATGTCCCAGGACTCCGAGATCAGGGTGCTCATCGCCGAGCCGCGTGAGGTGACCCGGCGGGGCCTCGCGCTGGTGATCGACCGTGAGCCGCGCATGCGGACGGTGGGGGAGGCCGCGACGCTGGCGGCGGCCCAGGCGGCCGCCGCCGCCTCGGGGCCGGACCTGGTGGTCATCGACGGCGGCCTGCTGGGGCGGCGGGGCGCCGATGCGCTCGACGCGATGCGCCGGGCCGCGGTCGGTGTCCGCGTGATGGCGCTGGTGGAGGGCGACCCGGGCTCCACCGACCAGGCCCTGCGCGCCGGGGCCGACGCGGTGATGGTCAAGCGCCGGGCCTCCGAGGAGCTCATCGCCGCGATCCAGGGGCTGTGCCGCCGTCCCCTGCCGACGCCGATGGCGGTCGGCCCGCGGCGCGGTGCGGTGGCTGCCGTGTCCGCTCTGGGCCCGGTGGACCGCGAGGTGCTGCGCCTGGTGGCCCTGGGTAACAGCACGGCGGCCATCGCGCGGCGGATCGGATGCGCGGCCGCCGAGGTGGAGCGGCGGCGGCGGGCGGTCGCGGCCGCGCTGGGCGCGGCGTCCCGGGCGGATCTCGTGCGCCTGGCCGATGACGCGGGGCTCACCGGCCCGGGGGTGTGAGGCGCCAGGTTCGACGGCGGCGATCGGGGTTCCCGTCCCGATGGCCGCCGCCGGGGCGTGGGAGTCGGGTGCCCCTCCGACTCCCTCGCTCTCACCCCGGGTGCCCTTCCGGGGTCCTGCACATGCAGTGTCCTCCGGCGGCGCGCCGGTGTCACCGGTCCGCAGAGGAAATGCCCATGGGGGCGGGCCATCCAGATGGGGGTCGCCCCGCAACGGTCCACCGGGGTAGGCTCGCGGGCGAATTCATCACCCCCGAAGGGACCTTTTCATGCTGTCGGACTTCAAGAAGTTCCTGCTCCAGGGCAACCTGATCGAGCTGGCCGTCGCGTTCGTCATCGGCGCCGCGTTCGCCGCCGTGGTCAAGTCGCTGGTCGACAACCTCGTGATGCCGATCCTGGCCGCCGTCGGCGGCAAGCCGAACTTCGATGACCTCACGTTCACCATCAACGACGCCGTGTTCCGGTACGGCGCGTTCATCACCGCGGTCGTGGGCTTCGTCGCCGTCGCCGCCGCCGTGTTCTTCTTCGTGGTCAAGCCCGTGACCAAGGTCATGGACCGCTACAAGAAGGACGAGGAGGCTGCTCCCGACGCGCAGGAGGAGCTCCTCAAGGAGATCAAGGGCCTGCTCGAGCGGCAGAACGAGCTGCTCGCCAAGTAGTCCCCGGGTCCCGCTGGCTGGCCTGGCGCCGCGTGCGCCGGGTCAGTCGGCGGCCCGCTCCTCACGGATATCGCCCGGAGCACGGCCCAGGATGGTGGATGCGTCACGCGTCGCCACCGGCTCGCCGTACAGCGGGCCCTCGGCATTGCGACATCCCAGCGCGCGCAGGCGGGCGGCGGCGCCCTCCTCGGTGACCCCTGCCGCGAACGGCACGAGCCCCAGGTGGCGGGCCACGGACATGGCGGTCTGGATGACGGCCCAGTCCCCGGTGGCGATGAGGTCCTGGTCGAGCACCACGCCGTCCACCGGCAGGGTGCGCAGCGCGTCCAGCGCGGTGGCGCCGCCGCCGAAGCGCTCCAGCACCGTCCGCACCCCGGCGCGGCGCAGCGCGCCGAGCGCCTCGCGGGCGGCCTCGCCGCCGGCGGCGGCCTCCGCCTCGGGGATGCGCAGCCACAGCCGGCTGCGGGGTGCCCCGGCGCGGCGCACGACGGCCTCGACGAACGGCGGCAGCCCGCCGTCGGCGATCGCGCCCGGCGCGGAGACCATGACGAACGGCTGCTCGCTGGTGTGGCGGCCGGCGCTCCAGTCGGCCAGCGAACCGGCGGCGCGGGCGATGAGGCGCTGCAGTGCGGGACCGGTCACGGCGCCGCCGTCGGCGGGCACGGCCACCACCCCGGCGGTGCGTCCGCTGGCCAGGTCCACCACCGGCACGTACGCGACGTTCAGGGCCTGGCTGCTCACGGGTGCCGCGGTGGCGCCGGAGCGGCGCAGGCGCCGGCCGGTGACCATGTCCTCGGCCTCCTCGATGACCACCAGGTACGCGGGCGTGTCGTCCCAGGCGACGGCGTTGGCGCGCACCTCGATGCGGCGGGTGCCGCTGGCCACGCGCACCACGGCGCTCAGGCCGTCGGTGAGGGGCGGCTCGCCCTCCAGCGGCAGGACGCCGCCGGGCTCGCAGTCGGGTACCAGCGCGTGCGCCACGGGGTTCGCGGCCAGCACCCGGCGGTCACCGGACACCACGGCGATGCCGATCGGCAGCGCATCGATCACGGCCTGGAGCCGGCGCTCCGAGCGGTCCAGTGCGTCCCGGAGCGTGGTGATGCGCTCCTCGGTGGCCTCCAGCAGCCGCGCGATCTCGGCGGCGGGCCCGAAGGCCGGCTCGCTCGTCTCCGTGGCGGGGGGCTGGATGGAATCGTCGTCGGCCATGACCTTCAATGCCGTGGCGGTGCGCGCGTGAGAGCCTTCCGGCACCAGATGCGACGCAGAACGCAAAGGTCCTCTTTTTCTCTCGCGGTCGCAATCCTTTTGGCGGCCGCCGTGCCGGCCCCATCGGCAGCGGGCGCAACTTGCGGGTCAGCGCGTGGTGTTCCCGTTCCCCGGCACCACCGTCCCCTCGTGGCTGCGCGATCGCATCCGGCGGGGCGAGGCCGGGGGCGTGCTGCTGTTCGCGGGCAACGGCACGGACGCGGCGACGGTGCGCCGGCTCACCGATGCGCTGCAGTCCATTCCGCGCCCGCAGGCCCTGGACGCCCCGCTGCTGGTGATGATCGACCAGGAGGGCGGCCCGGTGCGCCGCCTGCGCGGCGCGCCCGAGGCCGGCGGCGGTGAACTGGCCCGGCGCCCGGTGGCCGCGTCCCGCACGGCGGGTGACGCGGCGGGGCGCCTGCTGTGCCGCGCCGGCGTCAACGTGAACCTGGCCCCGGTGCTCGACCTGGCCCGGCCCGGATCGGTGATCGCCGCCCAGGGGCGCAGCCTGGGCGCGGGCCCCGCCGCCGTCGCCCGGCGCGGCGTCGCCTTCGCGCGGGGGATGGCGCCGTGGGGCGTTCTGGCCGCCCCCAAGCACTTCCCGGGGCTGGGCCCGGCCACGCGCACCACCGACGACGTGCCGGTCACGCTCACCACGCCCCGCCGGGTGCTGCAGGCCGCCGACGAACGGCCGTACCGGGCGCTCATCGGGCAGGGCGTCCCGTTCGTCATGGTCGGCACGGCGGTCTACCGGGCCTTCGGAAACCGCCCGGCCGCGCTGTCAGGCCGGGTGGTGGAGGGGGAGCTCCGGGAGCGGCTGGGCTTCGACGGCGTGGTGGTCAGCGATGCGCTCGACACGCCGGCCCTCGCGCCGTACGGCGACCACCGTGCGGTCGCCGTACGGGCGGCGGGCGCCGGGGTGGACCTGCTGCTCTACGCCGACCCGGCCGCCGCCCGGGATGCGGCGGACGGCATCGCGCGCGGTCTGCGCGAGGGAGCGGTGTCACATGCCCGGGCCGGTGAGTCGCTGGAGCGGGTGCTCAGCCTGCGCCGGGCGCTGGCGGGGACGGGAGCGCCCACTCCAGGTCCCCTCGGAGCGCGGCCGCCCGCGCCAGATCAGCCGGCGTGTTGACGTTCAGCAGCTCGTCCGCGGAGGCGTCCACGAGCACCGGGTCCAGGGCGTCCACCAGGCCCATCATCCGTGGGGTGTTTGCCGCCAGCAGGGCATCGGCGGCCGTCAGCGCCGCCACCCGGGGGTAACGGGCGCACAGCGGCTGGGCGCGCCCGCCGGGATCGACGGCCATGGCGGTGCGCCCGGCCGGCACGGCGGCGAGCCGGGCGACCACCGGGCCCGCCAGGGGCAGGTCGCACGCCAGCACCAGCACCTGCGCCGTGGTGCACGCCATCAGGCCGGTGGCCAGCCCGGTGAGCGGGGCGTCGGGGCCGGCGCGGTCGAGCACCACCTCGGCCGGCAGCGGGGGCAGCGTGATCCCGGGCCGCGTCACCACCAGCACGCGCCCACAGTGGGGCCGCAACGCCGCCACGGCGAGCTCCACCAGGGGGTGCCCGCCGATGGCGGCCAGGGCCTTGGGGCCGCCCATCCGCGTGCCGGCGCCGCCGGCGATCACGATGCCGTCGTGGTCCACGTCCGCATTGTGGACTTCGGGAAACGCGCACGCGGTTCCGCGCGCAGCACGGACGCGCGGCACGGGGCCGGTGGACAAGAGTGACTCATGGCGATGGACCCTCACGCGAACGCGGTCACCCAGGCGGGGCTCGCCGAGGCGCGGCGGCTGTCCGCCGAGCTGGCCCGCAGCGAGGAGGACCACCTCATGCGGACCGGATCGCTGCACGACGATCCGTTCGCGCAGCTGGCATCGGCGGCCGAGGCCGCCGCGGCGATGGCCCTCGAGGCCGGCGCGACCGTGGACGACCTGCACCGCGCCGTGCTCGCGGACGCGGGGATGCTCGCCCGCCGCCGGGCCGCCGGCCGGCTGGCGGTGGAGGCCGCGAGCCTGGCGTTCGTGGAGGACAACCTCATGGTGCGCTCCGAGGGCGAGGTCCCGGTGGGCCACGTGAGCCGCGCCCGGCGGGAGTTCGACGCCGCGGTGCGGCGGGCGGTGATCGGCGGGATGTCCGCCGAGGAGATCCTGGCGGTGGCCGCTGAGGCGGGCATCGAGCTGGCGACCCTCGACGTGGTGCTGGCGCTGCAGCACACCGGGCGCGCCTGACCCATCGGGCCCGGGCCTGGCAGCATGCCCGTGTGACCGGCGAACGTGGCATCGGCTTCCAGCGCGCCCTGGACCTCGCGCGGTCCCAGGCCGTGCGGCCGGGGGACGAACCCGTGGAGCTGCGGCTGGCGGCGGGACGGGTGCTGGCGGAGGACGTCCGCGTGCTGGCCGACCATCCGCCGTTCACGAACTCCGCGATGGACGGCTTCGCGGTGCGGGCCGCCGACACGCCCGGCGCGCTGGTGGTGGTGGGCGAGAGCGCCGCGGGTGCGCCGTGGCCGGGCGAGCTGGGCCAGGGGCAGGCCCTGCGCATCTCCACCGGTGCCGCGGTGCCGGACGGGGCGGACGCGATCGTGCAGCGCGAGGCCGCGGTGGACGAGGGCCTGCGCGTGACGGTGCCCCAGGCCCTGCCGGGCCGGTTCGTGCGCCATCGCGGGGAGGACGCCCGCGCGGGTGACCCGCTGCTGTCGCGCGGGGCGCGGCTGGGGTCGCACCAGCTGGCGGCCATCGCGGGCGCCGGGCACCCGTTCGTGTCGTGCGTGCGGCGGCCCCGCGTTGCCGTGCTGGTGTCCGGCGGCGAGGTGGTGCCGGTGGGGGCGCCGCTGGCGCCCGGCCAGGTGTGGGACATCAACGGCACCGTCATCCCCGCGATGGCGGTGGCCGCCGGGGCCGAGGTCGTGCTCTGCGATTTCGTGCCGGACGACCACGCGGCCACCCGGGCCGCGCTGGCCGGCGCGCTGGCGGTGGCGGACGTGGTGTTCAGCACCGGCGGGGCGTCGGTGGGCGACCACGACCACCTGCGACCGGCCCTGGCGGAGTTGGGGGTGGAGGAGGTCCTCTGGGGCGTGGAGATCCGCCCGGGCCACCCGCTGTGGCTGGGACGCGGCGGTGAGGTGCGCGTGATGGCCCTGCCGGGCAACCCCGTGTCGGCCGTCGTGTGCTTCCACGTGTTCGGCCGGACGCTGCTGGGATGCGACGACGCCTGGACGACGCTGCCGCTCGCGGTGCCCTACCGCAGCCCCACGCCGCGCACGGACCTCATCCGCTGCACGCTCACCGCGGACGGGCTGGTCCCCGCCGCACGGCAGGCCTCGCACGACATCACCTCGCTCGCCCACGCGACGCACATCGCCGCCGTCCCCGCCGGGTCGGGCGAGATCGGTGCGGGGGATGCCCTGCCGGCGGTGGCGCTGGCGGGCTGAGGGTCCGCGGCCCGCCGGTGGCCGATGGGCCACCGGGCGGACGCGGGAACGCCTAGGCGGCGGTGTCCTCCGAGGAGGTCTCGGCCTGGGCCGTCGGAGCCTCGCCATCGGCGGGCAGTCCGAGGGCGGAGCGCCAGTCCTTCGGCAGCTCCTTGTCGAACGGGGTGAGCTGCTTGCCATGGTTCGGGATCGCCTGAGGGTTCGAGCCGAACCAGCGGTTGGGGTATCGAGAATCGACCATGGGCGGGAGCCTAGCGAAGGGCACGGGCGATCTCGCATCCCGGCCACGCGATGACCTACGCGGTGGGCCCCTCGGTGAGGGTCACCTCGGCGGTGCGGGTGGCGCCCGTCGAGTCCGTCCACGTCACGCGCACCACGTCCCCGGGTCGGCGGCGGCCGATGAGGCCGGCGAGCCCGCTGCCGGACACCACTCGTGTGCCGTCGAGGGAGACCACGGTGTCGCCCCCCCGGAGACCGGCGGCCTGCGCGGGGCTGCCGTCCACCACGCCGCTCAGCACGGCGCCCCCGCCGCCGGGGTCTCGGCGGTCGATGCGCACGCCCAGGAACGCGGTGGGCCCGATGTGGACCGTGGCGGAGCCCCGTCCGGCGCGCACCTGCCGCACCACGGCCAGCGCCCGGTTGATGGGGATCGCGAAGCCCTGGGCCACCGTGAACGACGCGGCCGAGTTCATGCCGATCACGCGGCCGGAGGCGGAGTACAGGGGGCCGCCGGACTCCCCGGGCGCCAGGCGCGTGGTGGTCTGGATGACGCCGGTGAGCCGCTCGGTCTCCCCGAACGCGCCCTCCACGCGGATGGTGCGCTTGAGGACGCTCACGACGCCCCGGCTGATCTCCGCGCGGCCGCCGGAGCCGTTGGCGTTGCCCACGGCGATCACCGGGTCGCCCACGCGGACCCGGGCGGAGTCGCCCAGCCGGGCGGTGCGCAGCGGCGGGGCGTTCCTCACCCGGATGACGCCGATGTCGCCGGTCCGGTCGTAGCCCAGCACCTCGGCCACCCACCTGCGGTTGGTGCGCACCTCGCGCACCCGGATGACGGTGGAGCCCTCGATGACGTGGTGGTTGGTGAGGATCACCCCGTCCGAGCCGACGACGATGCCGGTGCCCGCCGCCGCCCCGCCCCCGGCGACCTGGACCGTGATGTCCACCACGCCGCGCTCCAGCTGGACCCGGGTCGGCGCGGCCGACCCCATCGCGGGAACCGCCAGGCAGACGGCGCCGGCGACCGCGGCCGCGGCCCATGCGCGCGGCCCGCCGGGGCGCCGGCGGAGTGCGGGAGCGATCCTCACGAGCCGAAGCCTGCCGGATCGACCGCGGATCGTCCCGGCCGCCGGTCCCCCCGGACCATCACGCCGGGTGGTCGCGTTGGTACCGTGACGGTTGCCCCCGGCGGGGGCCGGCCGGAGTAGCTCAGCTGGTAGAGCAGCTGTCTTGTAAACAGCAGGCCAGGGGTTCGAGTCCCCTCTCCGGCTCCTGCCCGAAAGAACCTGCGGCCGGGCCGCCCGGGCCATTCGTCCCGCAGGCGGTCCATTGACGCACGGTTATCCGACGGCCGAGAATCGGTCGTGGATCGCCGTCCCGCGTCACCCCCTCTCATCGAACGACGGGTCCGAGCCGGCCGCCCTCCGGGGCTTCGTGCTCCGAGACCATGCCCCGAGGTTCCGTGAACTCCGTGATCCGTGGACAGGTGCTCGACGCGACCCGCGCGTACTACGCCGCGTTCGGACGCTGCGACCTGGCCGCGACGATGGCGTGCTGGTCACGCAGGGCGGACATCGCCTGCGTGCCGCCCCTCTCGGATCCCGGCTTCGGATGGGACGGGGTCGAGGAGGTCTACCGTGGCGCGTTCACCCTCCTCGCGGAGGAGATCTTCGAGTTCGAGGTCATGCAGACGACGCTCGAGGACCCGTTGGCGGTCGTGACGTGCGCGGAGCGCGCCACCAATCCGCGCGAGGGCCATGTGAACGAGTTCATGGCGACGAACCTGTTCGTGCTCGAGCGCGAGGGATGGCGCCTGCTGCACCGGCACATCTCCTGGCGGGTGAGCCGCGAGCTGCGGCTGCTCGCCGCCGACGCCGGGACACCCGAGGTCCCGTGAGCCCTGCCCGGCACCGGGTCCGGTGCCGGGCAGGGCGGGTGGTCAGGCGGCCGAGGTCTCCTTCACCGCCGCCTTGCCGATGCGCTTGCCGATCGCCTCGGCGCGCTTGAGCATCTCCTTCTCCTGGGTGAGGTTCCGCTTCAGGAGGTCGGCGGCGCCCCGCTCGCCCATGGCCGTGGCCATCGCCACCAGGCCGGTGTAGGCGGCGATCTCGTAGTGCTCGGTGCGCGCGGCGGCGCCGGTGAGGAACAGGTCCCGCACCTGGCCGTCCGGGGACTCTTCGGACATGAACTCGTCGTGCTCGGCGATGATCCCCTCGATCCCCGGGCACCGCTCACCGGCGGGACGCTCGCCCAGCTGCGCGAAGACCTCCTCCAGGTTCGCGATCTGCTCGCGGGTCTCGTCGAGGTGGTCCTGGAACCCCTGACGCAGCTCGTCGTCCCCGGCCTCCTTGGCCATCGTGGGCAACGCCTTGGTGAGCTGCCGCTCGGCGTACAGGATGTCGCGCAGCTCGTGGATGAACAGCTCGCGCGGTTGGGTCATCTCGGCCATTGCAGGCTCCTCCGGTCGTGGATGCGTGACACCCCCTTCCCGGAGGCCGCCGCCGGAATCCACCGCCGGGTCAGCCGGCGTCCAGCAGCCGCTCCAGCCCGTCCAGGATGAGGTCCAGGCCCACCTCGAACTGGGCGCCGAAGTCGTAGCCCGGCCGCATCACGTGCTGGGTGAGCATCTCGGCCAGATACGGGAAGTCCTCCAGCGGCATGGCGGCGTACTCCTCGGCGACCGCGGCGACGGTCTCGGGGCCGTCGAACGGCAGGGCCGCCTCCTGCAGCGCGAAGCCGTAGGTGAACGCGTCGAGCGTGGCGAAGGCCAGCGCGGCATCCGGCAGGCTGAACCCGGCGCCCCGCAGGACACCCAGCACCGCATCGTGGTGGCGCAGCGTCACGGGCCCGGGGTTCGTGCGCGACTCCAGCAGCGGGATCGCCCACGGGTGGGCGCGCAGCACCTCGCGCGCGTCGCCCATGACGC
>LNFL01000133.1 GCA_001464275.1 Actinobacteria bacterium Ga0077560
GCCGTCGAGGATGGCCTCCTTGTCGGCCACGTGGTGGTAGAGCGACATCGGCTTCACGCCCACCTCGTCGGCCAGGGACCGCATCGTGAGGGCGGCCAGCCCGGCGCGGTCGGCGATCGCCATCGCGCCGTGCAGCAGGCGCTCCCGGGTGAGGGGTGTCCGTTTGGGCATCGGGTCCGCCGTCACCCGGCCATGGTGCCATCGCCGCTTGCGCCCGTCATGACGCGCACGCTACCGTACATTGTACGTCGTACAAAGTACGGTCAAGAGCGGAGGGTTCGGTGACGCACGAACAGCGGGAGGCGCGGGACATGCGGGCCGTGGTGCAGGACCGGTACGGGGAGCCGGAGGCGGTGCTCCGCATGGAGCGCGTGCCGGTCCCGGCGCCGAGCGCCGACGAGGTGCTCATCCGCGTGCGGGCCGCGGGGGTGGGGCGGGCGGTGCTGCACCTGGTGACCGGGCGGCCGCACATGCTGCGCCTGATGGGCTTCGGGCTGCGCCGTCCCCGCCAGCGCATCCCGGGGCGCGACGTGGCGGGCACCGTGATCGCCACGGGGTCGTCGGTCACGGGGTTCGCCGTCGGGGACGAGGTGTTCGGCTTCGCGCGCGGCGCGTTCGCCGAGACCGCCTGCGCGCGCGCCGACCGGCTGGCCCACCGCCCGCCGCGGATCGATGCCGTGGCGGCGGCCACCATCCCCGATTCCGCCACCACCGCGCTGCAGGCGCTGCGCGACGCCGGCCGGGTGCGTGAGGGGCAGCGCGTGCTGGTGATCGGCGCGTCGGGCGGGGTGGGCACGGCGGCGGTGCAGCTGGCCCGCTCGTTCGGCGCCCACGTGACGGGCGTGTGCAGCCAGGCGAAGGCCGACCTGGTGCGGTCGCTCGGGGCCGAGCGGGTGATCGCCCACGACCGCGAGGACGTCACCGCCGGATCCGAGCGGTACGACCTGATCCTGGATATCGGGGGCGGCACGCCGGTGCGCCGCCTGCGGCGGGTGCTCGGCCCCCGCGGAACCCTGGTGATGGTCGGTTCCGAGGCCGGCGGGCGCTGGACCGGCGGCATCGGGCGCCAGCTGCGGGCGCTGGCGCTGTCGCCGCTGCTGCGGCAGCGGTTCACCATGCTCGTCGCGCGCGAGCGCGGCTCGGACCTCGAGGCGCTGGCGGCGCTCATGCGGACGGGGGAGTTCGTGCCGTGCCTGGAGCGCGCGCTTCCCCTGGAGTCCGCGTCGGACGCGCTGCGGGCGCTCGACGCCGGTGCGGTGCGGGGCAAGCTCGCCCTGGTGACCGATCCGGTCTTCGGGACGGGACCGGCCGCCGTGCGGAGCGCCGCATCCGGGGACCGCGTTGCGGATGACTGACCGAAGGCCCAGTTCAGCATGCCCCGTGCCGGGCCTACGGTTCGCGGCCGAGCCCCACATCAGCCCGAACGGAGACCGGCCATGCGCGTCACACGTCCTGAGGGTTTGCTGCTGGCGGCGGCCGTCGGCGGCCTGGTGATCGGCGCGATGACCGCCGCCACCGCCGCGCCGCCGCCGGTCGTCTTCGAGAGCCCATCCGGGAACATCCGCTGCGAACTCGGGCCCACCTCCGGGAGAGCCAACGCGCGATGCGTGACGCTGTCGCCCCGGCGGGCGGCGCAGGTGGTCGCCGGGCAGCGGTCACGGGTCCTGCGGTTCGGCGCCGTCGGCCCCCTCGCCGCCGCCGAGCCCCTCGCCTACGGCCGCACCGTCCGCGGCTACGGCTTCCGCTGCGCCTCGCGGGAGTCCGGCATCACCTGCATCGACGGCCGCACGGGCAACGGCTTCGTCATCGCACGCCAGGGTGTGAGCCTGCTGCCGCGCCGCACCGCGCCGGCGGCGCCGGCACGGGGATGCAACCCCAACTACGCGGGCGCATGCCTGCCGCTGAACCGCGACGTCGACTGCGGGGAGATCGGCGCGCGGGACTTCCGGGTGGTGGGCACCGACGTCTACCGCCTCGACCGGGACGGCGACCGCATCGCCTGCGAGACCACCGGGGGATGAGGCGCCACCCCGCCATCGGCGTGCTCGCGGCGGTCGTGCTGGCGTCACCCGCGGGGGCGTTCACGGGGACCGTCTCCGGTGTCGTCGACGGCGACACCATCAAGGTGCGCTCGCGCGGCTTCGAGGACACCGTGCGCCTGCTGGGCATCGACACGCCCGAGACCCGCAGGCCCGGCACGCCGGTGCAGTGCTGGGGCCCGGAGGCCACCCGCCGGGCCGAGCGCCTGCTGCCGGTGGGAAGCCGGGTCGAGGTGGTGGCCGACCCCACCCAGGACCGCCGTGACCGGTACGGCCGGTTCCTGGGCTACGTGCGGCGCATGGACATGCGGGTGACCGTGAACTTCGCGATGGTCCTGAGCGGGGACGCCAGGGTGTACGTGTTCGACCGGTCCCGGCCCTTCGCGCGCGCGGCGTCGTTCCGCACCGCCCAGCGCATGGCGCGGGATGCCGGCCGGGGGCTGTGGGGGCCGCCGTGCGACGGCAGGACGGACCGCCCCCCGCCGGAGTGACGCAACGCGGGGCTTGACGCGGTGAACGCTGTTCACCTACGGTTGGTGAACAGCGTTCACCAACCGGGGAGGGCATCGTGCACGCATCGCTCGGATCCATCACCGCCGCACCGGCGCGTCGCGCGGCCCACGGCGCCCTCGCGGGTATCGCCGCGGTCGCCCTGGCCCTGCTGGTCGTGCGCACCGGCGTCACCTGGTGGCAGGCGGCGCTCATGTGGGTGGTCCCGGACATCCCGCTGCTGGCCGGGATGGGACGGGGGATGGAGCGGGGGCGCCTCCACCCGCGCGCGGTGCCCGCCTACAACGCGCTGCACCGGATGGCCGGCCCGGCGCTGGCCGGAGCGCTGGCCGCCGCATCCGGCTGGGCCCCGCCGGTTGCCGCCGCGGCGCTCGCCTGGCTCCTGCACGTGTCCCTGGACCGCGCGGCCGGGTACGGCCTGCGGACCCCGGAGGGGTACCAGCGCGGTGCCTGATGAGCTGAGCCCGCGGGGGCGGGAGCTGGTCGCCGCGGCCCGGGTGCTGCTGGAGGCCGAGGGCCCCGAGGGGCTGTCGATGCGGCGCCTGGCCGAGCGCGTCGGGGTGACCGCCCCGTCGGTCTACAAGCACCTGCCGGACAAGGCGGCCCTGGAACACGCGGTCATCTCCGATGCGTTCGCCGAGATGGCCGTCGCCTTCGCGGCGGCCGTGGACGGCGCGGGAGACCGCCTGGGCGCGCTCGCGACGGCGTACCGGCGGTTCGCGAGCGCGCACCCCCACCTGTACCGGCTCATGACGACGCGACCGCTGGATCGGGGGCGGCTGCGGGCGGGGGTGGAGGCCGCCGCCGCCGCGCCGCTGGTCGCCGCGGTGGGCGGTGACGCGGACGCCGCGCGCGCGGCGTGGGCCTTCGCCCACGGGATGGCGATCCTGGAGATCGACGGGCGGTTCCCGCCGGATGCGGACCTGGATGCCGCGTGGGCACGGGGCATCGCCGCGTTCCGTCCAGGCGCCGCGTGACCCTCTAGGGTCCGCTCGTCAGGCACCGACCAGGGGGACGAACCGATGGCGAACGACTTCGAGGTGGGCGTCGACGTGGCGGTTCCGCCCGCGACGGCGTGGGAGCTGGCGGGCGCGGGCCCGTCACCGAGTGCGTGGTGGAGGCCGACGTGCGCCGCGCGACGATGGGCAACGGCGCCGTGCTGGTGGAGCGGCTCATCGACCGCGACGAGGCCGGCCGCAGCTACTCGTACACGGTCGAGGAGGGCATCCCCGGCCTCACCAGCCACCGCGCCACCATCCGCGTGGAGGACGCCCCCGGCGGCTGCCGGGTCCTGTGGCGCCAGACCGCCACATCGGACGTCGAGGGCTACGACATCGAGGCGCGCCTTGCCGGCGTGATGACCAAGGGCCTCGAGTCGCTGCGGGACCACCTGGAGGGCCGCGCCGCCTGACGGCACGCCGTGAACGACCGGCCCGCGGCTGCGCGGGACGGTAACGTGGCCGGGTGACGCTCGAGCGGCCACCCGGCTCACCGGTCCGCGACGGCGCGGCGCTGCTGCTGTACGGGTGCCTGGGGATCTACGGGTTCCTGCTCTACGGCCTGGGGCCGGCCCTCGACGCGCTGCGCGACGACCTGGATGTGAGCCGGTCCGAGATCGGGATCGCCGGGTCGGCGCTTGCCCTTGGCGGGATCGCCGCGGCCCTCCCGGCCCGGCGGGTGCTGGCGGCGGCCGGCGCGGTGAACCTGCTGCGGGCCACGCTCGGACTCTTCGCGGCTGGCGCGCTGCTGCTGGTGCTGGCGTCCCACACCGCCGTGGCGGCCGTCGCGGGGGCCTGCATCGGGGCCGGCGGCGGGCTGCTGCTGGTGGCGGTGCCGGTGCTGGTGGAGCAGCGCCAGCCGCTGGCGCGCGCGGCCGTGCTGGCGGAGGCCAACGCCGCGGCGGCGGCCGCCGGCGTCATCGCCCCGCTCGCGGTGGGGGCCGCCACGCTCGCCGGCCTGGGCTGGCAGGCCGGCATCGTCGTGGGCGTGCCGGTGGCGCTGGGCCTGGCGGTCTTCGCGGGGCGCACCGGCCTGGGGCACGGCCCGGCCCCCGAACCGGACGCCTCGCGCACCGGCGGGCGGGCCGGCGCCCTCGGCCGCACCTACTTCCGCTGGGTCGGGGTGCTGGTGATGGTGGTGGGCATCGAGTTCTGCATCGTGTTCTGGTCGCCCGACTACCTGCAGGAGCAGACCGGCATGCGCCAGGGCACCGCCGGCGCCTCGCTGGGGCTGTTCGTGCTGGGCATGGCGCTGGGACGCGTCGCGGGAGGACGGCTGGCGGTTCACCGCGCGCCGGAGCACCTGCTGGCCGGCGGGCTCACCCTGGCGCTGGCGGGCTTCGGCCTGTTCTGGGCGGCGTTCGCCGGCGCGGCCAGCGTGGCCGGCCTGTTCATCGCCGGCTGCGGCATCAGCGTGCTCTACCCGATGGCGCTGTCGCTGGCGATGCGCGCGGCGCCCGCCAACCCGCAGTCGGCCAGCGTGGTGGCCTCGGTGGGCTCCGGCGGCGCCATCCTGGTGGCCCCCTTCGCGCTTGCGGCGATGGGGGACGGCCTGGGCATCCGGCCGGCCTTCATGCTCGTGTTCGGCCTGATCGCCGTGGGGCTCGTGCTGACCCTCACGGCGGCCCCGGCCCGGCGCGCGGCGCCGGCCGGCTGAACGATCAGGCGGGCGCGTCGTCCCGGCGGCGCGAGGCCACCAGCAGCAGCGCGATCAGCACGAACGCCGACCCGGCCAGCACCGGGATGGTCATGTAGCCGAACTCGTCGATCCACTTGGTGGAGCAGGGCGCGCCGCTGGCCTTGCAGCCCTGGCTCTCGGCCTCCGGGTTGATCTCGATGTACACGTGGTAGGCCGAGATGAGCATCCCGATGACCGGGAAGGGGATGGCGTACCAGAAGGCCCGCCGGTCCTTGAGGACGGCTCCCACCAGCAGCACGACCACCAGCGGGTACATCGCGATGCGCTGGAACCAACAGAGCCGGCACGGGATGAAGTCCGCGCTCTCGGAGAACCACAGGCTTCCCGCCGTGGCGATGGTGGCCACCGCCCAGGCCATCCACAGCCCGTACCGCTGCAGCAGGGCGCGCGGCTCCGCCAGCGCCGCCCGCGCGGCGGGGCTCACCATCGCCGACACGATGCACGCGGCGAGCACCACGGCCCCGATCTGCGCGAGCACCCCGAGGGCGGCGAGGACGGCGATGATGAAGTCCTTCATTCCGGCGGGGCTCCTGGAACGCGGGTCGGGCGCGGCGGACGGTACGAGAAGTTCACCGGTCACGCAATTGCGGCGGGCTCCGCCCGGGGATCGCCGTTTCGCGGGGTCTTCACAGTTTGTTTTCGCGAACGGCCCCTTCGGGGCCGGTGATTCGGTAAGGATTACGCCACACCCGACGGGCGGCCGTGCCGTCGCCCCCGGGCCGCAGATCCCGGGAAGGAACCCGGCACCACCCGTCTTCCGACTCCCGTGAGCACCCCCATGACACGCATCTCCCGACCGTCCCGGCTGGCCGCGCTCTCCGCGATGGCGCTGTGCGCCGCCGCCGCGCCCGCCGCCGCGCAGAGCCTCACGTACACCGTCTCCCCGGCCTACGTGGAGGGCGTCACCGGCAACAACGGCTGGTTCAACAGCGGGATCCCAGGCGGACAGAACGGTGCCGTCACCGTGACGTACACCTGTCTGCCGGGCACGCTCCTGATCCAGAGCTGCCCCGCGAGCCCCGAGCGGTTCACGCACTACGCCGGGACGCTTCCGAACTCCGGCCCCCGCCCACCCGCCCGCGTTCTGGCGCCGATCGTGCGTTCCGCAGTCTTTGTTTCCCCGCCGGTGATTCCCATCACGCCGCCACCGGTCACCGTGAACGTGACGCTCCGCGTGAACCCCCTGGATCCCGCCTCCGCGCCGCTCAAGGTCGACACCTGGGGCCCCGGGGCGCCGACGGTCACCCGTCCTGCTGCCGGCGCCATTTATGACGCCGGCAGCCTCGTGACCGCCGCCTACAGCTGCTTCTTCGATGACGAGACCTCGGGGCGGTGGCCGGTGAACCCATGCGCGGGGCCGGTCGCCAACAGCGCCAACATCGACACCGGGGCCGCCGACACGCCGGCCACCTACGGGGCACGGGCGTTCGTCGTCACCGCGAAGGACCTGGCCGGCAACGTCAGCACCCGCACCGTGAACTACACGGTCGATGAGCTGCCGGGCAAGCCGGCACTCACGGCGCCGGCCGCGGGCGCGACCGTCGACGCCCGGCCCACGTTCACCTGGACGCCGCCGGCCGACGACGGCAGCGGGCTCAAGCGCTACCGGCTCACGGTCACCCCGGCGTCCGGCTCCGCCAGGACCTTCGACGTCACCAGCACCACGAACCCGGTGGTGTTCCAGCCCATCGACGACCTGCCCGCCGGTGCCGCCCGCTGGTCGGTGACCTTCGTGGACCAGCGCGACCGGACCTCCGTGACCGAGAACCGCACGGTGACGTTCAAGGTCAACGTCCCCGAGGCACCCAAGCTCGTGAACCCGGTGGCCCGCACGGCCAACCCGCAGCCGTCGTTCTCCTGGACGCCCGCCGAACCCGGCGGCACGTTCACGTGGGAGATCGCCGCCGCCGGGTCCGGGGCCGTCCTGCAGGGCCCCACCACCACCCCCGGGACCACCATGACCGCCGCGGCGCTGTCGCCCGGCAGCTACACCTTCCGCGTGCGGCAGGTGAGCGCCATCGGCCGTCTGGGCGCATGGAGCGCGGTCGCGTCATTCGTCATCGACCAGGTCCCGGTGTCGACCGTGCCGCAGCCGCCCGTGGCGCCGCCGCCGCCCAGCCCCACGCCGGCCCGGCCCAAGGCGCCCCCGGTCCAGAACCCGGGCCGCCTGAAGCCCCGCGCCGGCGCGGGCGTGAAGGGCGTCCCCACGCTGCGGTGGATCCGCAGCCCCAGGGCGACGCTCTACAACGTCCAGCTGTTCCGTGTGAGCGGCACCAAGTACGTGAAGGTGCTCACGGCATTCCCGCGCGGCACGAGCCTCAAGCTGCCCGCCAAGAAGCTGGTGAAGGGCCGCCGGTACGTCTGGCGGGTGTGGCCGTACCGCGGCAGCGTCCGCAAGTACACGCCCAAGCCGCTCGGCGTGAGCTGGTTCGCCGTCAAGAAGTGATGTCCCGGGGGGTGCAGCGGCGGGCCCGTCCTGCCGATACACCCCCCGATGCAGATCACCGCACCCGGAAGCGCCGACGCCCTGGGCCAAGCCCAGGTCCTGATGCTCCGCAAGGCCATGGACATGGCCCTCGAGAGCAACCAGCAGCTGCTGTCCTCGATGCCCGGCGCGCCCGCCGCGGGCAGCGGGGGCTCCGTCGACGTCTACGCATAGAGGAGCATGATGCTCACGATCGTCCTGGGCGTCGCCGCCGTCGCCCTCACGCCGCCCATGGCAACCGGCAGGAGCGCCGGCGCCTCGAGCTGGCCCGCGAGCGCTCCTAGCCGGACAGCACGGCCGCCGAGTCCGCGAGCCGGGCGCCCGCCGCGGCCATGCGGTCCAGGGCCCGCTGTGAATCGCCGGGCGTGACCTCAACGCCGCGCACCGCGTCGGTCACCACGGTCACGGCGAACCCCTCGGCGATCGCGTCGAGCACGGAGTTCAGCACGCAGTAGTCGGTGGCCAGGCCGCCCACGTGCAGGTGGGTGACGCCCCGGGCGCGCAGCGCCCCCGCCAGCCCGGTGTGCTGGAACGCCGAGTACCCCTGGCTGTTCGGGTCGAGCCCCTTGTCGACCACCACGTCCACGAGCCCGCGGTCCAGCGCCGGGTGGAGCTCCGCACCCGGGGTGTCCTGCACGCAGTGCACCGGCCAGATCCCGGGCGGGTCCGCTCCGTCCCACAGCTCGGGATCCACCTCGGCCCCCGCGAACGATCCGTGGTCGGCGGGGTGCCAGTCGCGGGTGGCCACCACCAGCCCCGCGTCCCGCGCCAACGCGTTCAGCGGCCCGGCGATCGTGTCGCCGCCGGACACCGCGAGCGCCCCGCCGGGGCAGAAGTCCACCTGGAAGTCGACGATCAGCAGCGCGTCCATGGGTCCATCCTCACCCGACCGGGGCGGTGAGGCGGTCGCAGACGGTTCCGGCGGCCTCGATCACCGCGCGCACCGCCGGCGCCAGCTGCCGCTTGCGCTGCCACACCAGGCCGATCTCCCGTGGCGGCACCATGCCGTGCAGCTCGATGCCGGTGACCCGCGGGTCCAGCGGGTCGAAGGCCAGCCGCGGCAGCAGCGCCACGCCCACGCCGGCCGCGATGAGCCCGTGCATGACCCCGTTGCCGTCGGCGCGGCGCACCACCCGCAGGGGGTGCCCGGCCGCGCGCATGTGCTCCTCCACCTGGGTCTGGCCGCGGCAGTCGCGGTAACAGATCATCGGAAGCGACGCGAACAGCCCGAGGGTCGGTTCCTCACCGGCCAGCGGGTCTCCGGCGGGGACCACGAACAGGTGGTCGTCCCGCATGAGCGTGCGCGTCGCCAGCCGCGGATCCTCGAGCGGCAGGATCGTGAACGAGACGTCCACGGCGCCCACCGCCGCCCGCTCCTCCAGCGGATCGCAGGAGATCTCCTCCACGATCTCCAGCCGCAGGTCGGGGTGCGTCCGGGCCAGCTCGCCCATCAGGCCCGGCAGGACCCGGTCGCCCACGCTCTGGAACACGCCGACCCGCACCACGTCGGTCTGCCGCAGCGTCTCCAGGTCGGCGGTCAGCGCGTCCAGGCGTGAGGCCAGCGCCCGCGCGTGGCGCAGCACCACGCGTCCGGGTTCGGTGAGCGTGACCGTCCGCGAACCGCCGCCGCGCTCGAGCAGCCGCTGCCCCACCTGCCGCTCCAGGTAGGCCAGCTGCTGGCTCACCGCGCTCTGGGTGTACCCCAGCTCGGCCGCCGCCGCCCCGAAGCTGCGGTGCTTGGCGACGGCCTCGAAGGCCTTGAGGTGGCGCAGCTCCACGCCCAGCAACCCATTCGGCTTCATGATGGGACGATAACCGACCGGGCGTTGCTCGCACACCGCCGGACGACGAGCCTCGGGGCATGCACACGAACCCCAACCTCCACCGCGACCTCGGCCGCATGCGGCACGCCGAGGACCTCGCCCGCGCGTCTCAACGGGCGGCGGTGAGCTCCCGCAGCAGGGCCGCCGCGAGCGGATGGCTGTCGCGGCTGCTGGGCATCGCCAGGCCCCACGCCACCGTGGGCAGCCCGCCCGACACGGCCACCTCGCCCAGCCGGCCGGAGGCGAGGTCCTCGGCGACGCTGATGCCCGGCACGACCGCCAGCCCCAGGCCGGCGGCGACCGTGCGCTTCACGGCCTCCAGGCCCGACACCACGACCCGCCCGGCGGGGACCACACCCGCCGCGCGCAGCAGGGCCTCCAGCTCGGAGCGGTCGGCCCGGCCCTCCTCGCGCACCACCAGGGTCTCGCCCGCCAGCCGGTCCAGGCGCACGCGGCGCCGGCCGGCGAGCGGGTGACCCGGCGGCGCGATGAGCACCAGCGCGTCCTCGCCGACCGGGTGGAAGTCCAGGTCGGTGGGGACCGCCCCGCGCGCGGCGACCACGCAGGCCACCTCGCCGGCGCGCAGGGCGGCGATCGCCCCGGCCGGGTCGGCGGTGGCGAGCGTCACCTCCAGCCGGGGGAGCCGCTCGCGCAGGCGGGCCAGGGCCGGCGGCAGCGCGTAGGTCACCAGCGCCTCGCCGCCGGCCACCGACAGGTGCCGGCGCTCCCCGGATGCCGCGGCCGCCGCGGCGCGGCGGGCCTCGTCGGCCACCGCAAGCATCCGCCGCGCGTGCGGAGCGAAGGCCGCGCCCGCGGCGGTGAGGCCCGCGCCGCTGCGGGCACGGGAGATCAGCTGCGCGCCCACCGCGCGCTCCAGCCCGGCCACCAGGCTGCTCACGGTGGGCTGGGTGACGCCGAGGGCCCTCGCGGCGCGGGTGAAGCCGCCGTGCTCGGCGACGGCCAGGAACGCCCGCAGGCGACCGGCGTCCGCCAGCCAGTCCACGGTGATCATCGATGGATCCACGGTCTGCACAGCTTTTCAGCGATGGCGGTGCGGTGCCAGCCTGCCGTCATGACCACTCCCGCGGACCACTACACCCACGGCCACCACGAGTCCGTGCTGCGCAGCCACCGCTGGCGCACGGCGGCCAACTCCTGCGCGTACCTGCTCCCGCACCTGCGTCCCGGCATGGAGGTGCTGGACGTGGGGTGCGGGCCGGCCACCATCACCGCCGATCTGGCCGCCACGGTCGCGCCGGGCGGGCGGGTGCTGGGCATCGACCGCGCGGCGGACGTCGTGGAGGCGGCCCGGTCCGAGCTGGGCGCCACGCCGGGGCTGGATCTGGCCGCCGGTGACGCCTACGCCACCGGCCTGCCCGACGCCGCGTTCGACGTGGTGCACGCCCATCAGGTGCTCCAGCACCTCACCGACCCGGTGCGCGCGCTGGGGGAGTGGCGGCGGGTCCTGCGTCCCGGCGGGCTGCTGGCCGTGCGCGACAGCGACTACGCGGCGTTCGCGTGGGCGCCGCGCGACCCGCGCCTGGACCGCTGGATGGCGCTCTACCACGAGGTGACCGCCGCGAACCGGGCCGAGGCCGACGCCGGCCGGTTCCTGGGCGGGTGGGTGCGGGCCGCGGGGTTCGGCGAGGTGCGGGTCGGCTCCAGCACGTGGACGTACGCCACCGCCGAGGAACGGGCGTGGTGGGGTGGACTGTGGGCCGACCGGGTGCGCCGTTCGGCGTTCGCCGACCAGGCGCTTGCGACGGGGCTGGCCGGACCGCGCGAGCTGGATGCCATCGCCGCCGCGTGGCGGGAGTGGGCCGATCACCCCGACGGGGTGATCATCCTGGTTCACGGCGAGGTGCTGGCCCGTCGCTGAGTGCGCGGCACGGCGGGCCGTGCCGCCGTGCGCCGCAGGATGAGCTCGGTGGGCAGCGGCGGCGCGGCGGGGGGCTCGGCCGCCGACAGCAGCGCCAGCAGCAGCCCACCGGCCAGTTCGCCCATGGGCCGGTAGGGCACGAACACCGTGGAGAGCCCCACGGCCGCCGACCCGGGAAGGTCGTCCATGCCCACCACCGACAGGTCGTGCGGCACGGTGAGGCCCTGGTTGGCGGCGGCGTCCAGGGCCTCTCCGGCCAGCGGATCGCTGAGGGCGAGCACCGCGGTGGGCGCCGGGTCGAGGCCCAGCGCCGCGCGGCCGGTGGGCTCGCCGTCCAGCCGCTCGGGGCCGGGCGCCATGATCACGTGCAGGGGGCCGGCGTCGCCCCAGCCCCGGCGGGCCCCGGCGAGCCGATCGCCGCAGCCCGGCCAGGCCAGCACCGCCAGACGCCGGTGCCCCAGGCGCGCCAGGTGCGCCGCGGCCGCCGCCGCGCCCTGCTCCAGCAGTGCCGAGACCCGCGGCAGGTCGGTGGGGCCTGGCGGGTCCACCACCACCACGGGCCCGCCGCCGGGGGTCACCTCCAGGGTGCGGAAGGCCACGATCCCGTCCACCGGGGAGCTCGGGCGCCCGGTGAGCATGAGGCTTAGGCCGGCCCGGTCGCAGGTGTGGGCGAGCCCCCGGGTGAGCTGGACGGCCGCGGCGTCGGCCATGAGCCCCTCGGCGCCGGCCCCGCCCACCAGGGCCACCGCACCCTGCCGTCCCAGCCGCAGCGCCCGGGCGACCGGGTCGGGCCCGGTGTACCCGAGGGCGGCGGCCGTGGCCAGCACGCGCTCGCGGGTTGCGGACGCCACCCGGTCGGGGCGGTTGAAGGCGTAGGACACGACGGCCACCGACACGCCGGCGGCCTGGGCGACATCGCGGATCGTCGGGCGTTGGCGGCTCACGGGTCTCCGTGAATCGGGGGTCGTGGGGCGTTGCGGTGCGGGGGGTGGCCCGCGTAGCATCGCATCCGTCGTGTGAATCGTTTCACATGCTCCGATCCACATCGCCTCGAGGAGTGCGGGAATGTCCAAACTGGTCGCGCCACAGCTCGTCATCAACAGCCGGATGCTCTACTTCACCTGGGTCCCGGCCGACCCCGAGGCGGTGCGCAAGCAGCTCCACCCCAAGCTGGAGCCCATCGCCAACAACCAGTGCTTCATCAACCAGTACGTGGTCGACAGCGAGGACCAGACCTCCGGGTTCGGCAGCTACTCGCTCACCTACTGCGGCCCCGACACCAACCGGTTCGCACCGGACGGCGCGATCCCGTCGCGCTGGTGGACGCACTACTTCAACAGCAACCCGGTGATGCGCGAGTACGCGTCCGAGCGCGGTGTGCCGGCCACCCCGGGTGAGACCACCCTGGAGATCGACGGCGACACGCTGGTGGCCACCACCAAGTCGGAGGGCGTCGATGTGATCCGCACGACGGTCCGCGTGGGCCAGCCCGCCGTGGTTGGCCGTGGCCAGCTGAGCTACATCACCGAGATCGACGGCAAGCTGGTGGACGGCGTCTACCCGTTCATCGCCCCGCTGGTGGACCCGTTCGAGGTGCTGAACTTCGAGTTCCTCGCGCCCGACCACTCGGTGTACGCCCTGCGCCCGGCGTCGCCGCTGAACGTGACGTGGGGCTTCTACTCGCCCGCCGCGAGCTTCAACTACCCCGGCGGCGAGACGGTGCTCGACATCTAGCCGATGTGCCCGGCGGGGCGGGCGGGGCGCCGGATCCCGGCGCCCGCCCGCTCCACCGCGGTGATCGTGCCGGTCATGCGACCGGCGTCGCCGCGAGGTCGACCACCACCTCGCGCAGCTCGGTGCCCCGCAGCACCGACAGCACCAGGCGTCCGTCGGCCGGCGTGGCGTCGATGGCCCGCGCCAGCGCGGGGATGTCGGTGACCGGCGCACCGCCGGCCGCCGTGATGAGGTCGCCGTCGCCGAGGCCCGCGGCCTGGGCCGGGCTGCCGTCGTCGACCGCGCGCACCAGCACGCCGTCGGCCTCGGGCAGGCCCACCGCGCGGCGCAGCCGCCGGGCGACGTGGGACGGGGCGAGCGCGACCCCGAGGGTGCGGGGACGGGGCACGTCGCCCGTCGCCACCGCCGCGGCGCGTGCCGCGATGTCGGCGCCGGTGGCGACGGCCAGGATGAGCCCCCATCCGGGCCGGATGAGGTTCACGCCCAGCAGCGCGCCGCCGGCGTCCAGCAGCGGACCGCCGGAGGCCCCGCGGGGCAGCGGTGCGGTGTGCTCGATGCCGGCGGCACCGGGTCGTCCGCCGGGCCCCTCCAGGGGGCGGGGCTCGGATGCGATGTACCCGGGCGTCACCCGCAGGCCCCGTCCGCCGGGGTTGCCGAGAGCCAGGACCGGGTCGCCGATGCGCGGCTCGCCGGTGGCGGCCGTGACGGGTGTGATGCCGGAGGTGTCCAGGCGCAGCACGGTGAGGCCGGTCGCCGGATCGATGCCCGCAGCCTCGGCCTCGACGGCGGTGCCGCCGGGGAAGACCGCGATGAGGCCGCGCTCGTCGTCGTGATGCGGCCCGCGAGGTCCGCGGTGCCCGAAGGGGCCGTGTCCATGCGGCCCGTGGTGGTGCGGCCTGGGGCCGCGCCGGTGTGGGGCGGCCAGGGCGAGGCCCGGCGCGACCACAACGCCCGACCCGCGGCCCCAGCGGCCGAGGCCGAACACGGCGGAACCCGCCGTGTCGGCGGCCCGCCGGATGCGTTCGTGAGTGTCGTTCACGTGTTCTCCATTGTGACTAGCAATAAGCAAGTGACAACGAAGGTAGCACGACTCTGCCACCATTGCCCGCATGAGCACCGACCGCCCCGACGCCCCGGACCGCGATCTGGCCGCCGCCCTGGATGAGGTGGGGCCCTCTTGGAGGGGCCCGCCCGCTTCGGCGACCTGCAGGCCGCCCTCGGCGGCATCGCCCCCAACGTCCTCACCCAGCGGCTTCGGCACCTGCAGGCCATCGGGCTGGTGTCGGCCGAGCCCTACAGCCGCCGCCCGCCCCGGATGGTCTATGAGCTCACCGGGCCCGGCCGGGAACTGGCGGGCCCCCTGCGGCTGCTGGCCGACTGGGGATCCCGGCGCGCCGGCGGGCGGGGCGGGGTGCGCCACGAGGCGTGCGGGACGCCCCTGGAGGCCCGGTGGTGGTGCCCCACATGCGAGACCACCGTGGACGAGCC
Organism: Actinobacteria bacterium Ga0077560; assembly: GCA_001464275.1. GTDB lineage: Bacteria > Actinomycetota > Thermoleophilia > Miltoncostaeales > Miltoncostaeaceae. The sequence continues at coordinate 14,656 of LNFL01000133.1, forward strand.
CGGCGAGGACCTGCAGCACCTCTAGCACCGGCGGCGCATGGGTGACGAATTGATCCGTGATGCACGTGCGTCACGGCGCTCAAGTCGGCCCGCGCGCCGCCGAGGTGGTCCGCGTACGGAGTGCCAGCTCCCCGCCGGCCAGGACTCCGGAACCCGATGTCCACTGAGACGCTCAGGAGGTTCCGTGTCGTCGCCCACCATCGAACGCCCGTCGCCGGGAGAGATTCCCCCCGCCGAACGGCTGATCCCGCGGTTCACTGAGAGCGACCCCCACGGTCGCTCCGGCATGAACGAGCGCGTCGCCAGAGGTGAGGGACCGTCGGTCGACCGGCAGCGCATGCTGCTCATCGACCACCGCACGTTCGCGCTGATGCGCGATGCCGGGCCCGTCCTTCGCGAGTGCGTGGACGACATGGTCGAGCGCTTCTACGCCCGGGTGCGCGACGTGCCGTTCCTTGTGGACATCGTGTCCAAGCACTCCACGATTGACCGCCTGTCGTCGAGCCTGCGCACGTACATCCTCGACTTCATCGAGACCGACCTCGGCCCGCAGCACGTGGCGGCCCGCAACCGCATCTCGGTGATCCACGATCGGATCAACCTGCCGATCGAGGTCTACATCTTCCAGTTCCAGGCGATCCGCGAGGTCTGGACCGAGGCCGTGCTGGCGGCGACCCGCGGTCGCCGGGCCCGCCTCAAGCAGCCCGCGGCCGACTACATCGCCGCGTTCGACAAGATGCTGACCTTCGATGCCGGCCTGGTGACGCAGGTCTTCATGCGCGCCCGCCAGGACCGCGTGGAGCAGGTGCTGGAGGAGGTCCGCGAGCAGCAGGACGCCACCCAGCGCGTCGCCCGGGAGCTGAACGACCTGGCCGGGCAGCTGGCCGCGGCCGCCCAGGAGTCCTCGGCCGCCATCCAGGAGATGAGCGCGACCGCCGAGCAGGTTGCCAACGAGGTGGGCCAGGCATCCCTGGAGACCACCGCCGCCAACGGCAAGGTCAACGACGGCCTGGCCGCCGTCCAGGACGCGGATTCGGCCGTCGGGCACGTTCGCGAGGCGTCATCGAAGGTCGCCAGCGCCGCGGGTGACCTCGACGAGGCGTCCGACCGGATCGCACAGATCGCCGGGATCCTCGAGCAGACCGCCAAGCAGATCAACCTGCTGGCCCTGAACGCCGCCATCGAGGCCGCGCGCGCCGGTGAGGCGGGTCGCGGGTTCGCGGTGGTGGCGGACCAGGTCCGGGCGCTGGCGGTGGAGACCTCGCAGCACCTGGTCGAGGCCGAGGGCGCCGTGCGCGCCATGCAGGGGTCGGTCGCGCAGGTGCGCTCGGCCGGCGAGAGCGCCGGGGAGCAGGTTCGGGCGCTGGAGGAGGCGACCGGGTCGGTGCGCGGGCGCTTCTCGGAGATCGCCGAGGCCTTCGGCCGCAGCGACCAGGCGCTCACCACGATCGCCGCGGCCTCCCAGGAGGTGGCGGCCGGCGCCGGTGAGACCGGCAGGGCATCCACCGAGGTGGCCCGCCTGGCCGAGGACGTGAAGGCCGTCGCCGACGGCCTCATCTTCACGAAGAGCTAGGGCAGCGGGATGCGGTCCGGGCCTCCGGGCCCGGACCGGTCCGCCTCGTCCGGCGGCGGCATGGCGCTGGTGCCGAGCCACGTGCCGCCCAGCATGACCGCGGCCACGAGCAGGCCGAACAGGATGACCAGCCCCACGATGATGAGTCCGACGGTGATCACACCGCGACTCTAGCGGCTGGTCCTCCTCTACGATCCCGCCGATGGATCGCCGCAGTCAGGACCTGCTGGAGCTCCCCGCCGTCCGTCTGCGCCTCGCGGGGCAGGCATCGTTCGACGGTGGCCGCCCGCCACCGATCCCCACCGGGTCGCCGCCCTGCGGGCGGAGACCGAGGAGGCGTGGGCACTGGAGGAGACCACGGTCTCCGGCCCCGGCGGCGCGCATGACGTGCGTGAGGCCGCCGAGGCCGCCGCCCGCGGGGCGGTGCTGCCGGTCGAGGACCTGGAGCGCGTGCTGGTGACGATCGGGGTGGCCCTGGAGGTGCGCACCGGCGTCGCCTCCCGTGAGGAGCTGGCGCCGTCGCTGGCCGAGCGGCTGTCGGTGGGCGTGGAGCCGGTGTCGCTGCAGCGGGTG
>LNFL01000134.1 GCA_001464275.1 Actinobacteria bacterium Ga0077560
TGGCGACGCCCGAGAGCACATCGGTGGCGGCGGAGCCGGTCACGGTCACCGACGGCACGCTCTGCCAGCTCAGCGATCCGCCGCTCACGGTCGGGCCGGCCAGCGGCATCACCGAGACGTCGTCGATCGCCGGCCCGTAGTTGCCGGTGGCGACGAGGCTCTGGAACGTGAGCGCGGTGCTGGTGGACGTCGCGGTCGCCTCGAGCGTCACCGTGGTCCAGCCCATCGACGTGGTGGTGCGCCCGGTGGTGTCGAACCGGACGGTGCGCAGGGTCGATCCGCCCCAGCCCACCGCGAGTTCCCGGACGCTCGCCACGCTGGGGTTCCCGGAGAGGGCGAAGCTGATCCGGTAGGCCGTGCCCGGAGTGGTCGCCAGCGTCTGGCTGATCGTTCCCGGGGAGGTCCCGTTCATGTCCACCGACTGGAGTCCGCTGGATGCGTTCCAGCCTCCGGTGGTGGTGTAGAGGTCGACGGTGCCGGCCGTGATGCTCCAGGCGCCGTAGCTCTGGCCGGCGCTGCCCATTTGGAGGCCCGAACCGATCACGGGCGTCTCGAAGCTCCCGTTGCTCACCAGCTCGTTTCCGGTGCTGATGCCGGGGCCGGTGCGGTCCAGCCGGACCGTCGCGCTTGCGGTGCCCGTGGTGGGACCCCAACCCGAGACGTTCCCGGCGGCGTCCGTGGCCCGGAACTGCACGAGCGTCTCGCCCTGCTGGGTGATCGCGGCCTGCGCGCCACTCAACGACGTGGGGGACCAGGTGGTCCCGCCGTCGGTGCTCAGCCGGTACTCGTAGGTGAGCGGTGACAGCTGCGCCTTGGGGATCACCGCGAAGACGCCCGACCCCGGGGTCTGCCACTGCAGCGACGCCTGGGAGTTCACGAACTCGTCGCGGTACTCGAGCACGATGGGATACGTCTGCCCGCCGGTCAGCTGCATCGACGCGCTGGTCTGCGTCGCCGGCCACGTGGCGATCGTGCTCCAGTTGTCGAACAGGAGCTGGCCGTTCACCCACAGCCGGGCCCCGTCGTCGGTGACGGTGCGGAAGGTGTACGTCCCCGTGGTGGGAGCGGTGACGCCGCCCTCCCAGCGGATGGCGAACTGGTCCTCGGTGAGCCGTGGATCCGGTGTATCGAGGTTCCAGTTGAAGTCGACGTTCTCGGTGCGCGTGAGGACCGGCGTGCCGTCCAGGTACAGGTAGTCGCCGTAGTACGTGCCCTTCAGGCCCGTCGGCCCCGTGTCGGTGCCGGGCTGTGCGGTGACCGTGGCCGAGTTGGCGTTCGACCACGTCGTGCTGCCGCCGGCGGCTCCCGGGGTTCCGGGCGCGGTGCGGTCGATGCGCGCGGTCGACGCCGTGGTGGCGGTGGACGGGGCCCACGCGGAGGCGAGCCCGTTGTTGTCGACCACGCGGTACTGGACCTGCGTCTCGCCCTCGGCGGTCACGGTGAGCGACGACGCGGTGGCCGCCGAGCTCCAGGTGGTGCCGCCGTCGGTGGACGTCCGGTACTCGTACCGCTTCACACCGGAGGCCCCGGCGATCGTCGCGACGTCGGATGCCGACAGGACGTTGTTGGTGATGACGATGCCGTCGATCGCCGTTCGACTCGCCGAAGTAGTAGTTCGACCGGACACCCGTCTGCAGGGGGGTCGCCGTCGCGGAGGCCACGAGCGCGCCATCGACATACAGCTTCATGTTCCCCGAGGCGTCGATCGTCGCGGCGTAGTGCTGCCATTCGCCCACGCGGATCGCGTTGTTGGCATAGACGTCGTAGTAGTGCCCCCCGGCGTCCCAGTCCTCGACCACGAGCCGAAGATCGTCGCTCCCCGCGCCGCCGTTCGAGAGGGTGAAGTTGTTGAGCGCACCGGCGGCGTTCGTCTCGCCGAAGTCGAAGAGGCGCACCCAGGTGCCCAGCGTGTCGAACTTGGCCCACATCGCCACCGACAGGGCTCCACCGGTGGTGAGCCCGGGCGCGCTGGCGTAGCCACCGCTCCCGTCGAACGCCATCGCGGCATTCGGGTTGCCGAACCGGTCCGTCGTCCACGAGTAGGCGGGCGCCAGGCTCATCGTGCGGCCATTGCCCGACCGGTCGGCAACGGTGGTGCCCGAGCCGGCGTCGAACTCGTACCGGGCGATCTGCCCGGTGGCCGCAGCCGTCCCGGCGTAGTCGTCGCCGCCGGTCGCCCAGATGGTCTGGGAGGCGATGTTCTGCCAGTTTGCGGCACCCCCGGTCACCGTGGGCGCGTTTGGGGCGCCGTTCTCGGTGCTGAACACCTGGTCGGCGCCGTAGCTGCGGAAGCCGTCGACGTCCTCGACGACGAGCCGGTAGTGGTAGAGCGTGTTCGCCGAAAGGCCACTGATCCCGGCACTCACCGATCCGGTGCCCGACCCCGGGCCCTGGCGCGACGTGCTGGATCCGTAGGCGGTGCTCGTTCCGTACTCGAAGTACGCGTATGCGGACTGGCCGTTGGTGTTGTAGGACCCGTTGAACGTCGCGCCGGTCGAGGTGACGGAGCTCGCGGGGTTGGTCGTCGCCGTCGCCAGCATCACGGTGGCCGAGACCACGTACGCCTGGCCGGCCGCGGTCCGGGCCGACGGGTCCGCCAGCATCCCCGCGAGGAGGATGTCCGGGCGGCCATCGGCGTTCTGGTCACCGATGCCGCCCGCGTTCTCCCCGCTGTCGGATGAACCGACACTGTCCCCGGCGACGGCGCCGTCGATGCGGAAGCCACGCGTCCCCAGCCCGGAGAGGTCCACCTCGTCGGTGTCGTTCTTCCCGAAGACGACGTACCCGGATCCGGACTCCGTCCGGCCGTTGTTGTCGGCGTACTGCGCGCCGACGTACACGTCCGGGGTGCCGTCGTTGTCCACATCCCCGAGGCCGGCGACGGTGAGGCCCGTGCCGTCCGGCTCGGCGACGCCGGCGATCCGGTAGCCCTTCGATCCCAGGGAGGCCAGATCGACGTTCGTGGTGCCCGTCGTTCCCCACAGGACGTAGGCCGCGCCCACGCTGGCGTTGCGGTCGGCGAGCCAGGCCCACGGGGCGCCGACGACGAGGTCGCCGATCCCGTCGCCGTTGATGTCGCCCACCGGTGCGCTGCTCATCAGCTCGTCGCCACCGACGGCGCCGTCGATCCGGTAGCCCGCCGAACCGATGCTCGCCAGGTCCAGGTTGCCCGTCCCGGACTTGCCGAACACCACCCACACCGATCCGGAATCGGTGCGGGCGTTGTAGTCGGCGGCATTGGTGCCGTCGTCGGATCCCAGCATCACGTCGGCCTTGCCGTCGCCGGTGACGTCGCCGGCGCTCACCTGGTGGCCCACCTTCAATCCGGCGGTGGGACCGTCGATGCGCCAGCCCGCCGAGCCCAGGGAGGCCAGGTCGATGTTCGAGGTGGTCGACTTGCCGAAGACGACGTAGACGGAACCCGAGTCCGTGCGGGCGTTGTTGTCGGCCTGGTTGCCGCTGACCACCAGGTCGAGCACGCCGTTGCCGTCCACGTCGCCGCTGTCGATCGCCCAGCCGGTGAAGTTCGACGCGGCCGCACCATCGATCCGGTAGCCGCCCGTGCCCAGCGAGGTGAGGTTCACCGTCGCCGTGTCGTTCTTGCCGAACACGACGTACACGGACCCCGAGTCCGTGCGCGAGTTGTTGTCGGCCTTGGCGGCGCCGATCGCGATGTCGTCGTAGCCGTCGCCGTTCAGGTCGCCCATGCGGGCGGCCGACATTCCCGTGGCGCTGTCCACGGCCAGCCCGCTGAGCATGAAGCCGTTGGTGCCGAGCGCGTTCAGGTCGACGGTTCGGGGCACCGAACCGCCCCAGATGACGTACGCGCGGTTCGTGCCCGCGTTCCAGTACGAGGGGGCGCCCGCGAGGATGTCGTCGATGCCGTCGCCGTTGACGTCGCCGGCGTTGGTCATCGACCAGCCGAGCTCGTTGGCGGCCGCCGCGCCGTCGATCCGGATCGCGACGTTCGAGGAGGTGGCCAGGTCGATGCCCGGGTCCACCGCGAACATCGACGAGAAGATCTCGTACTCGTTGTCGCCAAGGCTTCCGGTGACCAGGTCCGACTGCCAGCCCAGGAAGAACTTCTTGGCCCGCGTGGAGGGGGCCAGCGCGACGGCGAAGGCGCCCGGGGATGTGGCCGCGGTCAGGGCGGCGCGCGAGATGCGCCGGTCGTTGTCTCCCACCTCGATCGCGTTGGAGGTGAGCCGCTGCGCCCAGATCTCGAACTGGTTGTCGGCCACGCCGGAGGTGTTGTCGTCGCCCTCCCAGGTCACCAGGTACTCGCTGGAGATGGGGTTGAACGCGACCCTCGGGATCCGGGCGGTCCAGGTGGTGCTGCCGTCGGTCCCCATGTCGGAGATGCGCCTGTCGTTGGTGCCCGTCTCGACGCCGGCGGCGGTGACCTTCTGCACGAAGATCTCGTTCTCGCCGTCCACCAGCGGCGAGGTGTTGTCGTCGCCCTCCCAGACGACGAGGTACTCGGTGTCGATCGAGTTGTAGGCCACGTCCGCGCGGTTGGCGGTGAAGGCGGTGCTGCCGTTCGTGCCCATGTCCGAAAGGCGCAGGTCGGTGCCGCTTTCGGCGCCCGTCGACGTCACCAGCTGCCCCCAGGCCTCCCACTCCCCGTCCACCAGCGGCGAGGTGTTGTCGTCGCCGGTCCAGGTGACCAGGTACCGCCCGTCGGAATCGTTGGCGGCCACCGCCGGGAACTGCGCGGTGAACGCGGTGTTGCCGTCCGGACCCATGTCCGACAGGCGGATGTCGTTGGTGCCGGTCTCCGCACCGGCCGCCGTGATCCGCTGGCCGTAGGTCTCGAACTCGTTGTCCACGAGGGAGCCGGTGTTGTCGTCGCCCATCCACACGACGAGGTACTCGTTGTTCAGGGCGTTGTAGGCCACATCCGGGACCGACGCGTCGAACAGCGTGGAGCTGTCGGTGGCGCCCATGTCGGAGATCCGGAAGTCGGAGCCCACCTCCGTGCCGGTGCCCGAGACCAGCTGCCCGTAGATCTCATTGGCGCCGTCCGCCTGGTAGTCGCCGCTCCACACCACCAGGTACTGACCGGTGGACGAGTTGTAGGCCACCGACGGGGCGGCCGCGTCCCGGAAGCTGTCGCCGTCCGTGCCCACCGACGAGAGGCGGAACTGCGTCCCCAGCCAACGGCCGTTGCGATCGGCGCGGCGCCCGTAGACCTCGTGCTCATCGGTCGAGCCCACGGGGCCCGTCCACACCACGAGATACTCGTCACGCTGGGAGTTGTAGGCCACGGCGGGATCCACCGCGGTCCACGCGTCGCCGTCCGAACCGGACTGCGAGGCGCGGAGCTGCCAGGAGTTCGCGAAGCCGTCTGCGCCGGCGGCAGCCGAGGTGCCGAAATGGCCCATCAGGAGTGCGATCAGGACGCACAGGACCCATCCCCGCGCCGTCCTGCGGCGTGGCGGTCTGCCATACGGGGTATGTCCTGGTGCCCGTCCCGTGGGCATCGCGCTCCTCGACGTACGTCAGAAGAGGCATCGGCACCCGGGCGCCCGAACCGAGGATCTGTGTGTTTCGTCCAGGCGGCGGAGGGCATATCTCAGCCTCAGGTCGAGGCAGAGATCTGGTCGTTGACGGCCATCACGGCACGGTCGGCGGCCGCCAGGGCCCCCTCGATGTGCCCGGCGAACTCCGGTGCGGTTTCGGTGGAGGCCCAGTGCAGCCGTCCGCCCATCGCCGGGCGGCTGTACGCCGGGTGCCCGAACAGGCCGTAGGCGCCCAGGTGCTCGACCCCAGGCGGGGAGACGTGCTCCTCGGCGCGCCAGTCCTGGATGTGGACGCCCGACGGCCGGCCGGCCTCCGGTCCGAACATGTCCATCAGCTGCGCCAGCACCGGGCCGGGTGCCGGAGGCGGTTCGCCAGGTCCCGGCATGGCGAACCCGAACAGCGCGGCCGGGTCGCCGCCCGGGCCGCTCATGTCGTGCACCTCGCGCAGCGGTCCCTCATGGCTCATGCCGGATCCGGCCAATCCGGCGTCCCGCCAGAACGGCCGCGCGTAGCGCACGACCACCTTCACCACCGGCCCCATCCACACCGGGGTCGCCTCCGCCAGCCGCCGCAGTTCGTCTGGCAGGGCGGGGAAGAAGCGGATCCTGGCGGCCGCCAGGGCGGGCGGCACGGCCAGGATCAGATGCGACGCCCGGAACATCGCGGTGTCGCACACCGCGTCGACACCGTCGTCGTCCGCGGAGATCTCCGACACCGCGTGCCGCAGCCGCACGGCGTCACCCAGCTCGCGCGCGACGGCGCCGGCGAGCGCCTGGGTTCCGCCGCCCACCCGCATGCACGGCGCGTCCATCGGATTCCCCGCCATCCGCCGTGCGCCGCCCGGAGCGTGCATCACCGCATCCCCGGCGATGTGCTGCGGGTGCGTCGCCAGGCCCAGCTCGGCGGCCAGGCGGTGCACGCGGGGCTCGTTCGCCCAGAACCAGGTGGCGCCCAGGTCCAGGCCGTCAACCGATCGCAACCGTCCGCCCACCCGGTCGGACGCCTCCAGCACGACCACCCGGCGGCCCGCGGCGAGGAGCGCCCGCGCCGCCGCCAGCCCGGCGATCCCGGCGCCCACCACGATCACATCCGCGTGCTGCTGACCGGCTGACATGGGGCGGGCCCTCTCGGCGGGGGGATGACGACTACGCTGCGTCCGTGACCCAGTCTCCCGGTTCCTCGCCCGCCCTGCCCCGGATCCTGCGCCCGCCGCTCACGCGGAACGTTGCGCTGCTGCTGGATTCCCATCTCCCGGCCCGGATGGCGTGGGTGAGCCGTGCGGGCCGGCCCCGCATCGTGCCCATGTGGTTCCACTGGACCGGCGCGGAGCTGGTGATGGTGGCGTTCACCGGGGCCGCGAAGCTCGAGGAGATCGCCGACGGCGACGAGGTGGCGGCGTCCATCGACACCGAGACGTTCCCGTACCGCGGCCTGCGGATGCGCGGCCCGGTGACCCTGGAGCCCTCCGACGGGTTGCGCGAGGAGTACCGCATCGCCGCCGCCCGGGTGCTGGGGCCGTCGGCGGGTGAGGCCTGGTGCCGCTCGCTGGAGGGCCGCGGGCAGGTCGCCATCCGCCTGGCGCCGCGGTGGGCGGCCGAATGGGACATGTACCGCTCGCCGTTCCTCGCGGAGTCCGAGGCCTGATCCCCGTGGCCGGGCGGATCGTGGATCTCACCCAGCCGCTCGGGCCGGGAACGCCGATGTGGCCCGGCAGCCGGCCGCCCCGCGCGGTGGACGAGGCCGCCATCGCGACGCACAGCTTCCTGAGCCGCCGCCTCACGCTCTCGGAGCACACCGGCACGCACCTGGACGCGCCGTCACACTTCGTGGATGGCGCCGCCGGTCCGGCGGACATCCCGCCCGAGCGCCTGGTCGTGCCGGCCGTCGTGATCGACGCCCCCGGCGAGCACGGGTCGGTGCTCACCGCCGATGCGGTGCTGGCCCACGAGACGCTCCATGGCACGGTGCCCGAGGGGTGCGCGGTGCTGGTCCGCACCGGCTGGGACCGCCACCTGGCCGATCCGGATCGTTACATCTGCGCGATGGACTTCCCCGGCGTCGCGGTGGATGCCGCCGAGTTGCTGGTGGCCCGCGGGGTGGTGGGCATCGGGATCGACACCCTCGGCGTGGACCCCGGGGCGGCGACCGAGTTCCCGGTGCACGCCCGCGTGACGTTGCCCGCCGGCCTGTGGCACCTGGAGGGCCTGGTGAACCTGGGCGCCCTGCCGCACCGCGGCGCCCTGCTGTTCGTGGGGGTGCTGCCGGTGGCGGGCGGCTCGGGCGCCCCTGCGCGGGTGATGGCGCTGCTGCCCGACGCGGGAGGGGGCTGAGCGCTGGCCCCGAAGTTCTTCCGAACCGAGCCAGCTCCCTGGAGGATGCCCGCATGACCCGTCGCCGTCTGACCCTGCCGATGATCGCCGCCACGCTCGGGGCGGTGCTGGCCGGCGCGGGCGGTGCGGCTGCGGCAGACCTCTGCGTGGACCGCACCGGGTGCGACGCGGGCAACACGTTCACGGGCGACCTCCAGGCGGCGCTGGACGCCGCCGCGGCCACACCCGCGGCCGATCGCGTGCTCATCGGCCCGGGCACGTACGTCCGGGCCGGCGCCACCGGCTTCTCGTACACGTCCTCCTCGCCGGTCGAGATCGTGGGCAACGAGGGCGAGGCCACCGTGGTCGCGACCTCCCCGACCCTCGCGCAGAACGGCGTCGCGATCGCCGTGATGAACGGCGCCCACGTGGTGCGCGACCTGGACGTCTTCGTGGGGCACGCCAACCGGCGGGGCATCCGCGTGGGCGGCACGTCGGTGCTGCGGGACAGCCTGGTGACCACCGAGGTCGGGCTGGCCGCGACCGGTGTCGAGATGTTCGGGAGCGCCATCCTGGAACGTGTGCAGGTCATCCAGGAGGGCTCGGCGCAGGCGGATGCCGTGGTGGCCTTCTGCGGCTGCACGATCCGGGACGGCAGCATCGCGACCCAGGGGTACGGCGTGCGGATCTCCGGATCGCCGGTGCTGATCGAGCGCACGCGGATCCGCGGGCTCCGGGGCATCGATGCCGACGGCTCGGGCGCCACGGTGCGCGACAGCCTCATCCAGGTGGTGGGCGCCGGCGGCGTGGGCGTGCGGGCCGAGAACTTCAATGCCGGGCCGGGCCCGATCGCGCACACCCTGGAGCGGGTCACCATTGCCGGCGACGGTTCGCCCGGCCAGGTGGGCGTCCGCGCGGCGGCCGACGACGGCACCGAGAGCGCCGCGGTGACCATCGACGGAAGCATCGTGACCGGGGTCGCCACGCCGCTCAGCCGGTCGGCGGCGGGTGGCCGGCCCGCGAACATCACCGTGCGGTACTCGAACCTCACGGGCGGCGCGAACGTGGACGAGAACACCGGGGGCGGCACCGGCGCGATCACGGCCACGGATCGCGTCACCGCGCTGCCGGTGGCGTTCACGAACCCCGTGCAGGGCGACTTCTCGCTGCAGGCCGGCTCGTCGCTCATCGACGCCGGCGACCCGGCGGCCGTGCTCGCCGGTATCACCGACCTGGGCGGCACCGCGCGGCCCCTGGACGGCAACGGCGACGGCGCCGCGGTGGTGGACCTGGGCGCCGTCGAGTCACCGGCGGTCCCCCAGGCGCCTCCCGTGACGCCGCCGGCCACCGCTCCGGATCCGGACGTCACCGCCGGGCCCACCGTCAGCGCGCCGGTCATCACCGACCTCACCCCGCCCCGCCTGCGCGGCGGCCTGCTCCTGCGGCCCAGCATGCGCCTGCGGGTGTCGGTGGCCGAGGCCGCCAGGCTCACCGTCCGCCTGCAGCGGCTGGTGGGGACACGCTGGGTGAACACCGGGACGCTCATCCGCCGCACCACCGTCCGCAGGACGCTCCTGACCGTGCCGCTCGCGACGCCGCGCGTGGCCGGGATCCACCGGGTGGTGGTCACCGCGGTGGACGGCGCGGGCAACACGTTCCTGCTGCGGGGCTCGCGGATCCGCCTGGGCGCGCGGTAGGGCCGCGGCCACGGGTGCCGCCCGCGGCTAGCATGGACGCATGACCAGGACCGCGTTCGTCACCTCGGAGGCCACCGCCGCGTACGACCTCGGCGATGAGCATCCCCTGTCCCCGCTGCGCCGCCTGCTGGCCGTGGAGCTCATGCGCGCCTACGGCCTGGTGGACTGGCCGGGCGTGTACGAGGTGGAGCCCCAGCCCGCCACCCGCGCGCAGATCGAGCGGGCCCACGCCCCCGCCTACGTGAGGGCCGTGCAGAGCATGAGCGCCAACCCGGTGCTCGCCCACGGCTGGGAGGCGGCCCAGTGGGGCCTTGCCCACGGCGGCGACACGCCGGCGTTCCCCGGCATGTACGACGCCGCCGCCCTGGTGTGCGGCGCGTCGATCGCCGCGGCCATGGAGGTGTGGGAGGGCCGCGCCGACCAGGCCTTCAGCGCCGGCGGCGGCCTGCACCACGCCTTCGCCAACAAGGCGGCGGGCTTCTGCATCTTCAACGACACCGCGGTGGCCATCCACGCGCTGCTGGACGCCGGGGCCGAGCGCGTGGCGTACATCGACGTGGACGTCCACCACGGCGACGGCACCCAGTGGATCTTCTACGAGGACCCGCGCGTGCTGACCTGCTCGGTGCACGAGAGCGGCCGGTACCTGTTCCCCGGCACGGGCAGCCTCGCCGAGCGCGGCGCGGGCCCGGCCACGGGGACCGCGGTGAACATTCCGCTGCCCCCGTACGCCGGTGACGCCCCGTACCTGCGGGCGGTGGAGGAGGTCATCTGCCCGGCGGTGATGGACTTCCGCCCGGACGTGATCGTCACCCAGGATGGCGCCGACCCCCACCACCAGGACCCGCTCGCGCACCTGCAGGTGACCATGCAGGCGTTCCCGCGGCTGTACCGGGACCTGCACCAGCTGGCCGCCCAGGCCTGCGACGGGAAATGGGTCGCGCTGGGCGGCGGCGGCTACAACACCGACGTCGTGCCGCGGGCGTGGACGATGCTGTTCGCCGAGATGATCGGCGCCGAGCTGGACCCGGACCTCCCCGAGGCGTGGCTGCGCGAGGCGGAGGCCCGGTCAGGGCAGACCCTCACCCGCACCCTCATGGGGGACCCCGAGCCCGAGATCTCCGAGGCCGAGCGTGCCCGGGCCGACGCGGAGGGGCATCAGGTGATCGACCAGGCCCTCATCCTCCGCCGCTGACCGGCGCGCGGACAGCGGCCGAGCTGTGGCGGGGCGCGCACCAGCCGGTGTGCGCCCACGAGCTGGCGGTACGCCTGCTCGACGCCCCCGGCTACGCCCGCACCCGCGGGGTGGCCCAGCAGGCGGCCCGCCTCGCCCGGTCGGTGCGGCTCGACCGTGACCGCCGCGCGCGCCTGCTGTGCGCCGCGTGGCTCCACGCCGTCGATGCGCCCCGGTTGGCGGGCCGGCGCCTGCGGATCGCCGGGCACGAGGAGCTCGCGCGGATCGTGGCCCACGCCGGGTTCGCGGCGATGGAGGCCGCCATCCGCGGCGAGACACCGCTGGAGCGCGAGTTCCCCGTCCCCGGGGCCGCGGATGAGGGGCTGCTGATGCTGCTGGACATCGCCGGGGTCACCACCGACCAGGACGGGGCGGCGGCGTCACCCGCGCGCCGCCTGCGGCAGCTGGTGGACCGCGTCGGCCCGTCCGATCCCGCGGTGCGGGCCATGGTGGCGCTGGTGACGCGCCTGGGGGAGGACCCCTCGGCGCGGGCGCTGGTGGAGGCGCTGGCCCCCTCCGCGCCCGCGCGCTGAGGATCAGACGGGCTGGGCCGGCGGCGGGCCGTGCTTGGCGCCCGGCCTCGTCACCCACAGCGAGTAGGCCACCGCGCCGCCAAGCACCACGGTGATCACCACCAGCGTCGCCCACACCGGCGGGTGGAACACGCCGGAGAGCAGCATCTTCAGGCCCACGATCGCCAGCAGCAGGGCGAGCCCGTGGCTGAGGTACTCGAATCGCTGCATGGCGCCCGCCAGCAGGAAGTACAGGGCACGCAGGCCCATCAGGGCGAATGCGTTGGCGGCGAACACGATGAACGGCTCACGGGTGACGGCGAAGATCGCCGGGATCGAGTCGATCGCGAAGATCACGTCCGTGGTGGCGACCACGGCCAGCACCGCCAGCACCGGCGTGGCGTACCGCACGCCGTTCTCCCGGATGAAGACCTTGGTGCCGTGGTACTCGTCGGTCACCTTCATACGTGACCGGATGAGCCGCAGGATCGGGTTCTTGTCGGGCTCCACCGTCTCGCCGTGCGCGTTGATGAGGCGGTAGGCGGTGTAGATGAGGAACGCCCCGAAGATGTAGATCACCCAGTGGAAGGCGTCCAGCAGCGCGGCGCCGGCCAGGATGAAGATGAGGCGCAGCACCAGCGCCCCGATGATCCCGTACATCAGGATCGTCGGCTGCAACCCGTATGGCACGAAGACGAACAGGTTGTCCATCGAGAGGGTGCGCTCGATGAGATACCCCGACAGGTACTCGCCGGCCTGGGCCTGGTCGTGCCACACCAGCATCACGCCCGCGAAGGCCAGGCCCAGCACGGTCCAGATGATGCTCCAGATGAGGGCGTCCTTCATGGACACCTCGTGCTCGCCGCGCCCGAACACCAGCAGGTCCACCGCGATCAGCACCGCGACGAGCGCAGCCAGCGCGAACCAGGCCCAGATGGGAATCGCCAACCGTCACACCCTCCGACGAAGACGCGCCCGGCGGTTGCCGGGCGCTGCGCCGAAGGTCTCTCCCACCCCATGTTCGGGGCCGGTGCCGCCGGGCCCGGGGGCCGTATTGACGACGACACCGCCAGCGGGATACTCCCCTTGCGGACCGCGGCACCGTATCACCGGCATGGCCGAACGACCCCACCCAATGGGGCGTTTCGTCGGCCGGGATTCGAGACGCCGGGAGTAGCGTGGACCGCTCGCATTCCCTCGGATGCGTCCCAGTGAGCCCACCGTGCCGCCACGCCCACCCCGCCCTTCGCGCGCGATCCAGCCCGGCCAACTGGTCGTGGCGGGCTTCGGCGCGGCCATCATCCTGGGCACGCTGCTCCTGCTGCTCCCGGTCGCCAAGCAGGGCGAGGGCGGGGCCAGCTTCATCGAAGCCCTGTTCACCTCGGCCTCGGCCGTGTGCGTGACCGGCCACGTCATCGTCGACACCCCGGTGTACTGGAGCCCCTTCGGCGAAGCGGTGATCCTCGGGCTCATCCAGCTGGGTGGCCTGGGCATCCTCACCGCCGGCTCGATCATCCTGGTCATCGCCGGGCGCACCATCGGGCTGCGGGCGCGGATGGTGGCGCAGACCGAGGCCCGCGTGATGTCGCCGAGGGACGTGCGGCGCGTCCTGGCGGGTGTCTTCCTGGTGACGTTCACCGTGGAGGCCGTGGCCGCGGCGCTCATCACCGCGCGGCTGTTCTTCGGCCACGGGTACTCCTTCGGCGATGCGCTGTGGAACGGGGTGTTCCACGCGGTCTCGGCGTTCAACGGGGCCGGGTTCGCGTTGTGGAGCGACAGCCTGGCCGGGTTCGCGAGCGACGCGCCCGTCCTCATCACCATGGGGGTCGCGATCGTGATCGGCGGGATTGGCTTCCCCGTGCTGTTCGAGGTGCGCGGCAACCGCGGCCGCCCGCGGCGCTGGTCGCTGCACACCAAGCTCACGGTGGTCGGCACCCTGTCGCTGATGGCGTTCGGCGCCGTCTCGTTCGCGCTGCTGGAGTGGACCAATCCGCGCACCTTCGGGGCGCTGGACCTGCCGGGCAAGCTCCTGGGCGCATGGTTCCACTCGGTGAGCGCCCGGTCGGCGGGGTTCTCCACCGTCGACGTGGGCGCCATGAAGGAGGAGACCTGGCTGATCACCGACATGCTCATGTTCGTGGGCGGCGGCACGGGGTCGACGGCGGGCGGGATCAAGGTGGTGACGTTTGTCGTGCTGGTGCTCATCGTGGTGAGCGAGGCGCGCGGCGGGCGGCAGGCCGAGGCGTTCGGCCGGACGATCTCCACGAACGTCATCCGCCAGGCGCTCTCGGTGGCCTTCCTGGCGGTCAACGTCATCGTCTTCGCGACGCTGGCGCTCATGGCCATGGAGCCCTTCTCGTTCGCGCAGATCCTGTTCGAGGTCATCAGCGCCTTCTCGATCGTCGGCCTGTCGACGGGGATCACCCCGGAGCTGTCGACCGCGAGTCACGTCATCCTGACCGGGCTCATGTTCATGGGCCGGGTCGGTCCCCTGACGCTGGTGGTCGCCCTTGCGCTGCGCGAGCGTCAGCGGCTGTACGACTACCCCGAGGAGCGGCTGCTCATCGGATGAGGTACCACCGTGCTCACCACCGGTAACCGCACGTTCATCGTGAAGCGCAGCCGCGCGCTGCGGCCCGCCCAGGTGGTGATGCTCGCGTTCGCTGCGGCAATCCTCATGGGCACCGGGCTGCTGTCGCTCCCGGTCGCGAAGAACGGAGACGGCAACGCCTCGTTCATGGAGGCGTTGTTCACCGCCACCTCGGCGGTCTGCGTGACCGGGCACGCGGTGGTGGACACCGCCACCTACTGGAGCCTGTTCGGGCAGGCCGTGATCATGATCCTGGTGCAGCTCGGCGGCCTGGGGATCATGTCCGCCGCCCTGGTGGTGTTCATGATCGCCGGCCGCCGGATGGGCCTGCGGCGCCGGATGATCGCCGCCGAGGAGGCCGGTGTCGTGAACCTCAGCGACGTGCGCCGCATCCTGGTGGGGCTGGTGGTGTTCTCGCTCACCTGCGAGGCGATCATCGCGGCGTTCCTCACCGCCCGCTTCCTGTCGCTCGAGGACACGTCGTTCGGAACCGCGCTGTGGCAGGGGGCGTTCCACGCGGTGTCGTCGTTCAACAACGCCGGGTTCGCGCTGTGGAGCGACAACCTGGTGGGCTTCGACCACGACTGGCTCGTGCTCATGCCGATCGCCCTCGGGATCATCGTGGGCGGCATCGGCTACCCCGTCTTCCTCGATCTCAAGAAGCACCGGCGCCGGTACGCGCGGTGGTCGCTGCACACCAAGCTCACGCTCAGCGCCACCGGCATCCTGCTGTTCGTCGGCACGCTCGCCTTCCTGGCGATGGAGCTCGGGAACCCCGCCACGCTGGAGCCGCTGGACGGGCACGCGAAGGTCCTGAACGCGTTCTTCCAATCGGTCACCACCCGGACCGCTGGGTTCAACGCGATCAGCCAGGCCGGGCTGCACGACGAGTCGCTGCTGGTGAGCAACATGCTCATGTTCGTGGGCGGTGGCTCCGGATCGACCGCCGGCGGCGTGAAGGTCGCGACCTTCGCCGTGCTGCTGCTCATGGTGATCGGCGAGGCGAGGGGTGGCCGGCAGGCCGAGGCGTTCGGCCGCACGCTGCCGGTGGCGGTGCTGCGCCAGAGCCTGGCGATCGCCTTCCTGGCCATCAACGCCGTCACCTTCGGCACCATCGCGCTGCTCGCCGCCACCCCGTTCAGCCTCAGCCAGTGCCTGTTCGAGGTGGTCTCGGCGTTCGGCACGGTCGGGCTGTCCACGGGCATCACGCCCGACCTGGGCCACTTCGGGCAATCGGTTCTGGTCGCCCTGATGTACCTTGGCCGCGTCGGCCCGCTCACCCTCGCGGTCGCCCTGGCCGCCCGGGAACGCGACCGCATGTTCACCTACCCCGAGGAGCGTCCGCTCGTTGGCTAACCGCAAGGACGACATCCTGCTCATCGGCCTCGGCCGGTTCGGCCAAGCGCTGGCCCAGACGCTCACGGGGCTCGGCCACGACGTGCTGGCCATCGACTCCGACCCCAAGGTCTGCCAGGCGTGCAGCGGAGACCTGGCTCACGTGGTGACCGCCGACGCGACGTCCCCCGAAGCCCTCCGCCAGGTGGGCGCCGACCAGTTCCGTTCGGCCGTCGTGGCCATCGGCAACGACATCCAGGCGAGCATCATGGCCACGTTCAGCCTGGTGGACCTGGGCATCCCCCGCATCTGGGCGAAGGCCATCACCTCCCAGCACGGGGCCATCCTGCAGCGCGTCGGCGCGCACCGCGTGGTGTTCCCGGAGCGCGACATGGGTGTGCGCGTGGCCCACACCATGATCGGCCGCACCATCGACTACGTGGAGCTCGACGACGAGTTCGTCCTCATCGAGACCACGGTGCCGCGGGAGCTGGCCGGCAAGAGCATCGCCGCCGCCCAGGTACGCCAGCGGTTCGAGGTGACGGTCCTCTGCGTGAAGCGCCCCGGCGGCAAGTTCACCTATGCCACGCAGGACACCGTCCTCAACCTGGGTGACCTTGTGGTGGTGTTCGGCGCCACCCGCAAGGCGGAGGCCTTCGCGGCGCTCCTGTAGGGAGTCACCGTGCGCCGCGCGTGTCGCGTTGCGCGGCCCGCGCCGGGGTGCCGTGGGGGTGGTGTCACCCTGAGGTGCCCTCGCGGCAAGAGACGGGTGATGGACACCGACGCCGACCTGTTGCAGCGCGCGGACGCCCCGGGGGCGTTCGAGGAGCTGGTTGCCCGCCACCAGCCGGTGCTGCACCGGTACGCGGCCCGGCGCCTGGGCGCCGCGACCGCCGAGGACGTCGTGGCCGAGACGTTCGCCGTTGCGTATGCCCGACGCGGCAGCTTCGACCCGGCGCGCGGTGAGGTTCGGCCGTGGCTGTTCGGTATCGCCACGAACATCCTGCGCCGCCACTCGCGCCGCGAACGCGGAGCCCTGGAGGCGTACGCGAAGACCGGCGTCGACCCGCTCGCACCGGGGCCCGGCACCGGTGACCCGGCGTTGGGGGCGGCCCTGGCCGCCGCGCTTGCGGGCATGCGCAAGGAGCACCGCGACACGCTGCTGCTGCACGCGGTGGCCGAGCTGAACCACGAGGAGATCGCCCAGGCGCTGGGCGTGCCGGTGGGGACCGTGAAGGGCTGGCTCAAGCGGGCGCGCACCGCCGCCGCGCGGGAGCTCGAGTACCGAGGAGGCCGTGGGATGACCGACATCGACACGCTCGTCCGTGAGTTCCGGGCCGACCAGCCCGGTCCCGAGGCCGCTCCGGCCACCGTGGCGGACGCCGCGCGAGCCGCTGTCCGGCGACGCCGCCGGCGCCCGTTGGCGCTCCTGCGGTTCGCGGGGCTGGCGACGGCCGTCGCGGGGATCGCGGGTGTGCTGGTGCTGTCGCTTCCGCGCGGTCCGGAGGGGCCCGCCGGGGACGCCCCGGTCGCCGTCGTCCCGTCGGCGGTCGCCGAGGGCCTGCACGTCGGTGACGGCATCGTCGACGGAATGGCGGGCGTCGATCGCTCCAGCGTGGTCCGAGTGCTCGCCGGCACGTCTGGGGGCGCCCGGGTCGCGCTCTGGCGCGGGGCCGTCATCGGAGGCGGCCGCCGCGAGCTGCTCCTGGTGAACGGGGTCGCGCGCTACGTCGCACCGGCGGATTGCGGTGAGGTCTCCCGCGGCCAGGTGGGGGCGTGCTTCTGGAGCAGCGGACGCACCTCGCCCTACATCAGCGGCGTGGTGGGGGCGGAAGTGGCATCGGTCTCGGCGGAGGGGCCGGGCTCCCGGGTGGGCGCGGTCGTGGCGAACGGGCGGTTCGTCGTCGCCCCACCGTCCTCCTGGCGCGTGGCCACGCTGGTCGCGCGGGACGCAGCGGGCCGGGAGCTGTCCCGTATCGATCAGGCCTTCGAGATCGTCATGCCGGAGCCGGGAACCACCACGGTCCTGGAGGATGGCTCGCGGGTCGCCGTGACGACCACCGGCCGCGTCACCGTCCGGGACCGGGCCGGGGCGGTCGTCAGCGAGGCCGCATGCGGCGCCAACGGCTACCCCTACCGGGAAACGGTGGATCGGCTGGCCGCCATCCAGTCGGTCGCGCGGATGCGCGACCGACGCACGCTCGCCCTGGGGGTCGCATTGCCGCTGTCGGTCTCCCGGCCCGGCCGGTCGCTGTTGACCATCGGCACCCGCACACGGCTGCTGGCCCAGATGGAGGACGTGTTCACCGACGCCGTGCTCGACCGGATCGGCGCCGCCGACCCGAGGAAGCTGTTCTGCAGGGCCGAGGGCGTGATGCTGGGCGACGGTGTCATCTGGCTGCAGGACCGGGGCGGGCGGCTGCTGATCACGTCCGTCAGCGGCTGACCGCATTGCGGCGGGCCCGACGTCTAGGCTTGCCCCATGGACGCTCCCGAGGACCGCCGCTGGGGCTCGCGCACCCGGGCCATTCACGCCGGCGCCCGTCCCGACCCCACCACCGGGGCCCGGGCCGTGCCGATCTACCAGACGACCTCCTTCGTGTTCGAGGACACGCAGGACGCCGCCGACCTGTTCGCCCTGCAGAAGTACGGGAACATCTACACCCGTCTGGCGAACCCCACGGTCGCGGCGTTCGAGGAGCGGATCGCCAGCCTGGAGGGAGGCATCGGGGCGGTCGCCACGGCCAGCGGCCAGGCGGCCGAGACGCTGGTGTTCACCTCGCTGGCGAGCGCCGGTGACCACATCGTGGCCAGCTCGGCGCTGTACGGCGGCACGTTCACGCTGCTGGACGTCACGCTGCGGCGCCTGGGCATCGAGACCACCTTCGTCCCGCCGGACCGTCCCGACCTGTTCGCCGACGCCGTGCAGCCGGGCCGCACCAAGGCGGTCTACACCGAGCTCATCGCCAACCCCTCCGGCACGATCGCCGACCTGGAGGCCCTGTCGGCCGTTGCGCGCGACGCGGGCGTGCCGTTCGTCGTGGACTCCACGCTCGCCAGCCCGCACCTGTGCCGGCCGCTCGACCACGGCGCGGACATCGTGGTGCACTCGGCCACCAAGTTCCTGGGCGGGCACGGCACCTCGATCGGTGGCGTGGTGGTCGACTCGGGGCGCTTTCCCTGGGACAACGGCAACTTCCCGGTGATGACCGAGCAGGTCGCCACCTACGCGAACCTGCGCTTCTACGACAACTTCGGCGAGTACGGGTTCTGCACCCACCGGCGCGGTGCTCTCGCCGTTCAACGCGTTCCTCATCCTGCAGGGCATGGAGACGCTGCCGCTGCGGATGGACGCCCACGTCCACAACGCCCGCGAGGTGGCGCAGTGGCTGGAGTCCGACGAGCGGGTCAGCTGGGTGCGGTACGGCGGGCTGCTGGGCGACCCCAACCACGCCCTGGCGCTGAAGTACCTGCCGCTGGGCCCCGGCGCGGTGTTCTCGTTCGGGCTCCCCGGCGGGCGCGCCGCCGGTGAGGCCTTCATCGAGGCGTGCGAGCTGTGCTCGCACCTGGCCAACGTGGGGGACACCCGCACGCTGGTGATCCACCCCGCGTCCACCACGCACCGGCAGCTGTCCGAGGAAGCCCTGGCGGCCGCGGGCGTCTCGCCCGACCTGGTGCGGATCAGCGTGGGCATCGAGGACCTGGAGGACATCGTGTACGACCTCGACCGGGCGCTGGCCGCGGCCGCGGCGGCATCGTGAGCCTGGAACGCGTCGAGACGGCCCGCGGCGATTGGGTCGCCCCCAGCGCCGCCGAGCGGCGGGCGATCCTGCGCGCGGCGAAGAGCATCGCCGTGGTGGGGGCCTCCGGGAACCCGGCACGGGCCAGCAACTTCGTGCTGGCGTACATGCGCAGCAGCAGCGCCGACTACACGCTGTGGCCGGTGAACCCGAGGGAGCAGGAAATCCTCGGCATGAAGGTCTACCCGAGCCTGAGAGATCTACCGCAAACTCCGGACATCGTGGACGTGTTCCGCCGGAACGAGGACCTTCCGGAGGTCGCGCGCGAGGCGGTCGAGATCGGCGCCAAGGTGTTGTGGATCCAGCTGGGCCTGCATAGCGACGAGGCCGTCCGGATCGCCCACGAGGCGGGCCTGCGGGTCGTCACCAACCGCTGCATCAAGATCGAGCACGCCCGCTTCGCCGGTGGCCTCCACCTGGCCGGCTTCGACACCGGCGTCATCTCCAGCAGGCGCACCCGGGGCTGACCCACAGGTCCAGAGCGCGCTCGTGACCTTCGAACTGGATGACCGGATCCTGGCGGCGCCCATCGCTGCTGTGGGCGTGAGCTCGGACTGATTCGGACCCGGCGTAAGGTCCGGCGCGGAGCCGGAACCTTCTCGGTCATGAACCCACACACCCAACGGCGCGACCGCTTCGAGGCGCTCTGGGACGCCCACTACCGGGCCGTCCTCGCCTACGCGATGCGCCGCACCGACCCGGAGGACGCCCGGGACGTCGCCGCGGAGGCCTTCACCACCGCATGGCGGCGCCTCGATGACGTCCCCGCCGACCCCCGCCCATGGCTCCTCGGGCTCGCCCGGGGCGCCCTGGCCAACAGCCGCAGGTCGAGCCGCCGTCGCATCGCGCTCGCCGAGCGCGTTGCCGGCAGTCTCCGCACCACCGCCGAGACCCCCGAGGAGCACGGCCTGGCCGAGGCCATGGCCCGGCTTCCGGAGCGCGACGTCGAGGCGCTCCTGCTCGTCGCATGGGAGGGCCTGTCGCACGCCGACGCCGCGCGGGTGACCGGTTGCACCACCGGCACGTTCGCCGTGCGCGTCCACCGCGCACGCAGGCGCCTGGAACGCGAGCTGTCCAACGTGGCCTCGCTGGTCACGACGATCGAGGAGCGGGCATGACCGACCCACTCGGCACCCTCAGCCGCCGCAACCCCGTTCCGGAGGAGACGCTCCCGTCGCGCGACGCCCGGGCCGTGGAGGACCTCCGGCGCATCATGGACGAACCCGTGCCCCACGCCCGGAACCGGCGCACGCGCCTCGCCGGCCGCGGACCCCGGTTCGCGATGGGCGCCGTCGGTATCGCCGGCATCGCCGCGCTCATGGGCGGCCTCTTCCTGTTCCAGCCGGCGCAGGACGGCACGACGACACCCCCCGGGACCGGCCTCGCCGGCGCGCGCTGGGGCCTGGAGGCCGTCATCGGCGTGCAACCCGGACCCGACGGGTCCGCCCTCGACGCGTCCACCGCCACGGCGGACCGCGTGTTGCGCGCCCGCGGCCGGGACATCCCCGGCCTCAGCGTCACCCCCGTCGCTCCCGGCACGCTGCGGGTCGTCATCCCCTGGGGGCTCATGCGCGCCGAGGTGGACGGGCTCACCGCGCCGGCGGAGGTCAGCATCGTCCGGCTCTCCCGTGAACGCGTCGCCGACGCCCGGCGGCCCGCCGAGGCCATCCGGTGGCTCACCGGGCGGGCCCGCCCCGGGGCTCCCGGGCAGTACTGGTACGGCCTGGTGCGGGGAGGCACGCGCCTCTACGCCGGTGGCCGCACCCTCACCCCGGATCGCACGGTCGGCGGCGTGCGGTGGGTCCGCCCCCCGCGCGGCGTGCGCGTGGTGCAGGTGGAGCCCGCGTTCCTGGGGCTGTCCACCGGTCCGGAGGACATCGCGCCCGCCTACGTCGTCCTGTCCGGGCCGGCCACGGTCAGGCCCGGGGGCATCCGCGGCGCCACCGCCCGGGGCGGCGCCCTGCGTTTGCGGCTGGTCGCGGACGTCGTGCCCGACGCGACGACCCTGGCGGTCTACGGAGACGCGGCCATCGGGCGGGTCACGCCGGTCGCCGGAACCCGCCGGTCGGTCGAGGTCACCGTCGCCTCGGCGGCCGGGGTGGCGCCGGGGCCCCTCCCGCCGGCGCCCGGCAGGCTCCAGCCGCTCCTGGCCGGGGGTGGCCTGGACGCCCGGCTCACCATCGACGCGGTGCGCGTGCTCGGTGACCCCCCGCCGCGCACCGGTGACCGCGTGGAGCCGCCGGCGGCGGTGCTGAGCCTGCTCGACCCCGGACCGGAGAACCCCGCGACGGACTTCGCGCTGCGGGTGCTCACCGGGACCGTGGACGGCGCCCGGGTGGCGATCTGGGAGCGGTCCACGGCCAGGGGCAACCGGTTCGTCGTGGTGTGGCCCGGCGACCTTCGCCAGCCGGGTGACGACTGCATGCTGGGGCCGCGGAACCCCGTGGTCCTGACCTGCCTCCTGTCGGACCGCTGGGTGGTGGGGCGCGCCGCGCCGTCGGTGACGCGCGTCGAGGTCACCGCCGGGCGGACGGTCCATCAGGCGGTCGTCCGGAACGGGTGGTTCGTCGCACCGGCCTCGGGCGGCCGGGTGGGCCGCATCGTCGCCACGGACGCCGACGGCAGGACGGTGGGCTCAGAGGAGGGGTGAGTCCGCGGACCCTCGGACGGGCACATCGACGGCGGCCGGATCACCGTATCCAGGCCGCCGTCGGTCCGCTCGCTGGTCAGCTTCCCCGGAACAGATGCGCGGCGGAGACCAGGACGACATCCTGCTCCGCCGCGCGATCCGTCAGGCGCCGCGAGCGCCCCTCGCGCGCGAAGACCACCAGGCGGGCATCGGCCGCCTTCGGCCCCAGCGCATCCCGGTGGGCGATGAGCGCGTCCAGGACATCGACGTCCACGGTGCGGCGCCACCTGCACGAGCCCAGCAGGGCCACCGGGCGGACCTGCGGTCTCGGTACCAAGCTATTTCGCGTCATACCATGACGCGCAATAGCGACTAGCCGAGCTTGCTCGCCGTCGCCTCGGTGATGATCCAGGTGAGGGTGCCGTTCTCCGGCCGCACCAGGCCGGCCGGCAGCGTCGGGTCGCCGGCGATGGCGCGGGCCACCACGTCCGCCTTCGCGGCGTCGTCGGCCACGAAGATCACCCGCTTGGAGGCGTTGATGAGCCGCATGGTCATCGACACCCGCCAGGGCTGGGGAAGGTCGGGCCGGTGCACGGGCACCATCAGCCGGTCGTTGCTCTCCAGCTCCGGCCCGCCCGGGAACAGTGACGCGGTGTGGCCGTCCACCCCGACGCCCAGCACGCAGAGGTCCAGGCGCGGCGTGTCCTCACCGGGGAACTCCGCGCGCAGGGCGGCCTCCGCGGCGGCGGCGGCATCCGCGGGCTCCAGCTCGCCGTGGATGCGGTGCACCTGCTCGGGCAGCAGCGGCACGCGGTCCAGCAGGGCCTCGCGCACCATCCGGTAGTTGCTGCCCTCGTCGTCGGGGGGCACGCAGCGCTCGTCGCCGAAGAAGATCCGCAGGCGGGCCCACGGGGCGCAGCGCGAGCCCAGGCGCTGGTAGGCGGCCCGCGGGGTGGAGCCACCGGCCAGCGAGATCGCGGCGGGGGCGCTGGGTGTGGACGCCACCGCGAGGTCCTCGATCCGCTCCGCGGCGGTGTCGGCCAGGGTGAGCCCGTCCGGGACGATGATGATCTCTGGGGTCATCGGGCCGCCAGCTCGCGGGCGTGGGGGAGGGCGCGCTCGAAGGGACGGTCGCGGCGCTGCAGCTCCAGCTCACCCGCCAGGAGCTCTGCGCGGGTCTTGTACGGCAGCGGCAGCACGCGCCGGCGCGGCTTGCCCATGGGGGCCGCCACCAGCACCGCGGCGGTCGCGCGGTCCGGGTACCGCTCGATCGACAGGCGCCGCCCGGCGAGCGATTCCAGCTGCAGTTCCACCACACCACCCTCCAGGACGTCCTTGCGGGGATGCAGCTCCACGTGCAGCGATTCCCCGAGCGTGTCGCGCAGCCAGCCGGCGAGCAGGAGCGCCTCCACCGTGGGGGCCTCGCCGCAGTGCCGGATCTCCGCCACCGCACCCTGCCGCAATCGCTCCACGTGATCCAGGTCAACCAACTGGTTGACCAGCTGCCGCCAGGGGGTGAGCGCCGCCCAGGCCAGGTCGGTCAGCGCGGAGCCGGCCAGCACGGCGTCGGCGAGCTGGGCGATCGCGGCCTCGGGGTTGCGACCCCGCCCGGCCTCGGTCACCAGCCGGTCGGCGCCCTCCGAGACGTCCGCGAAGACCGGGTCGCTGAGGTCCGGGGGCCCCGGCCACCACAGGTACACCGGCAGGTCCGGCCGCAGCAGCGAGCGGACCGCGCTGGCCACCCCGCCCACGGTCTCGCCGTGCAGCGTCAGCCGCACCAGCTCCACCAGCGACTCCCGCTTGGCGCCGCCGAAGAGCTGCGCCCGGGTCTCCAGGTGGGCATCGATGCCGTCGCCGTCCCAGGCGCGCTCGATGATGATCGCCCGCGACGGCTGATGGTCCGACAGCGACTCGATGATCGCCTCGAACTCCACCGCGTCCTCCGCACGGGTCACGGTCACAAGGTTGAGCACGCCGGCGCTCGCCAGCGGCTGCCCCGTCTCGTCCACCGGGTGGAGGCCGGCGAGCTGCCGGGCCAGATCCGCCGCCGACTCGACGTGCCCGTCCCACTCCAGCGCCGGCCGGTTGCTCACAGCCGCCGCCACTCCCGGCCGTCACGCGCCAGCAGCTCGTCACCGGCGTCCGGGCCCCAGCCGCCGGCCTCGTAGTTCGGCTCCCCGATGGGGTTCGCCGCCCAGGCCTTCAGCAGCTCCTCCACGATCTCCCAGGCCCGCTCGACCTCGTCCCAGCGGGCAAACAGGGTGGAGTCGCCCAGCAGGGCGTCCAGCAGCAGGCGCTCGTAGGCCTCCGCCGACGGCTTCAGGAACGAGCTGCCGTACTGGAAGTCCATGCTCACCGTGCGCAGGTCCACCTGCGGACCCGGCACCTTCGCCGCGAACTTCAGCGACGCGCCCTCGTCGGGCTGGATGCGCAGGGTCAGCTGGTTCGGCACCACGGCCTCCACGGCCGTGTCGGCGAACGGCAGATGCGGGGCCGACTTGAACTGGATCGCCACCTCGGTCGCACGGCGCGGCAGGCGCTTGCCGGTGCGCAGGTAGAACGGGGTGCCCGCCCAGCGCCAGTTCTCGATGTACAGGCGCATGGCGACGTAGGTCTCGGTGTTCGAGTCCGGCGCGACGCCGTCCTCGGTGCGGTACGCGGGCACCGGTTTGCCGCCGATGTAGCCCTCGCCGTACTGGCCGCGCACGGTCACCAGGTCCACCTCGTCGGCGGTGATCGGCGGGATCGCGCGCAGCACCTTCACCTTCTCGTCGCGCACGTCCCGGCTCTCGAACCGCGCCGGCGGCTCCATCGCGATGATCGACAGCACCTGGAAGATGTGGTTCTGCACGATGTCGCGCAGGGCGCCGCTCTGGTCGTAGTAGCCGCCACGGGTCTCGACGCCCAGCTCCTCGGCCACGGTGATCTGCACGTGGTCCACGTAGCGGCGGTTCCACAGGGGCTCGAAGATGGCGTTCCCGAACCGCAGCACCAGCAGGTTCTGGACCGTCTCCTTCCCCAGGTAGTGGTCGATCCGGTACACCTGCTGCTCGCGAAAGACGCCCTCCAGGCGGCGGTTCAGCTCCCGGGCGCTCTCCAGGTCCTCGCCGAAGGGCTTCTCCACCACCAGCCGGCTGAAGTTGCCGTCCGACTCACCGGACAGGCCCACCGCGCCCAGCCGCTCGGCGATCACCGGGAAGAAGTCCGGGGCGGTCGCCAGGTAGAAGAGCTTGTTGCCGCGGGTGCCCAGCTCGTCGTCCAGGCCGCGCAGCAGGTCCCGGAGCGTCTCGTAGGCGGCGGGGTCGTCGAAACCGGCCGTCACGTACCGCAGGCGCCGGGCGAAGCCCTTCCACACGTCCGGGTCGACCTCCCCGGACCGGCTGTGGGCGTTCACCGCGACCCGCATCTCCTCGCGGAACTCGTCGTCGGTCCATGCGGTGCGCGCCACGCCCACGATCGCCATCTCGGGCGGCAGCAGCTGCCCCAGCGCGAGGTTGTACAGCGCCGGCATGAGCTTGCGGTGGGTCAGGTCGCCCGACGCCGCGGGGGTGCGCGACAGGCGCGCCCCCAGGTCGAACGGCGGTGGGGCGTCCGAGGCCGGCCGGGCGCTCTGGCTCACGAGTGCTTCACCGCGTGCCCGCCGAACTCCCGGCGCAGCGCCGCCACCATCTTCGCCGTGAAGCTGCTGTCCTGACGCGAGCGGAATCGTTCGATCAACGACAGGGTGATGATCGGCGCGGGCACGTCGGTGTCGATCGCCGCCGCCACCGTCCAGCGGCCCTCGCCGGAGTCCTCCACGTAGTCGCGCAGTGAACCCAGGTCGGGCTCCCGCGCCAGCGCCGCGGCGGCCAGGTCCAGCAGCCACGACCGGATCACGGTGCCGTGCCGCCACGCCTCCGTCACGGCCGCCAGGTCCAGGTCGAACTCCGAGGCCTTCAGGATCTCGGTGCCCTCGGCGTATGCCTGCATGAGGCCGTACTCGATCCCGTTGTGCACCATCTTGGTGAAGTGGCCGGCCCCGCTGGCCCCGGCGTGCACCAGGCCGCCGGTGGACGGGATGAGCGCATCCAGGGCGGGCTTGACGTGGGCGAACGCATCCGCCTCGCCGCCCACCATGATCCCGAAGCCCTCGGTGAGGCCCCACACGCCGCCGCTGACGCCGATGTCCAGGAACTTCAGGCCGTGCTCGGCCGCCTCCTGGGCGTGGCGCTTGGAGTCCTTCCAGTTCGAGTTGCCGCCGTCGATCACGATGTCGCCGGGCTCCAGCTGCTCGAACAGCTGCTTCAGGACACCCTCGGTGATGTCCCCGGACGGCACCATCGCCCACGCCACGCGCGGGCGGTCGCCGAGGCGGTCGCGGATCTCGCCGATCGGGACCGGACCCTCCCCGCCACGCTCGGTGACGGCCGCGGGGTCCGCACCGGGGTCGGACACCACCACGCGGTGCCCGGCGGCGGTGAGCCGCCCGGTGAGCCCGGAGCCCATCCTCCCGAACCCGATCATCGCAAGCTCCACGGTGCCTCCTCCTTCGCCCGTCCTGGGGCGGTCGGTAACGGCTACTTCCGGGACAGCAGCGCGGCCAGGGCGGCGATCCCCGCCGCCGCGTCCGCGCCGATGTCGATGCGCGCCAGCCGCCGTCCACGGGCGGCCAGTGCCTCCGCATCGCCGATGGCCTGTGCGCACTTGAGCTGTGAGAACGTCCACGGCCTGCCGGGCACCGGCAGGTCCACCGGGTCCTGGCCGATCAGCTGCATGCACACGGCCGTGTCGGGCCCGCCCTTGTGGAGCTGCCCGGTGGAGTGCAGGAAGCGCGGCCCGTACCCAAAGGTGGTCGTGGCGCCGGTCCGCGCGCGGATCGCCCGGCGCAGGTCGGCGGCGGCCCGGTCGGCGGCGGGGGACTCCGGGCAGAACGCCTGGATCGCGACGTAGTCGCCGGGCTTCACGGACGCCACCAGCCGCTCGGCGGCGTCGAGGCCCTCGCGCTCGTCGGCGGGCGCGCGTCCCGCCTCGATGTCGCCCAGCACCTTCACGGTCTCGGGCTGGTCGAAGGGGTTCACCCCCAGGACCGTCCCGGCCGCGGCCGTCGCGATCTCCCAGGTCATGTAGACGGCGCCCAGGTCGATCGTCTCGGGGACGTCCATGGTCACCACCGGGTGCCCGGCGGCGGCGAGCGCCGCGACGTCCTGGTCCAGATCGCCCGTGATGCGGTGGTAGACGAACACGCGGTCGTCGCCGTAGTCGGCGGGGATCCCGCCCGGCTCCTGGGCGACCGGCACGAGGCCCAGACCCTGCTTACCGAGGCTCTCGGCCACCAGCTGTTCGATCCACAGGCCCAGGGTGGACAACGGGGCGTCCACAAGCAGGCTTACCTTGTCGCGGCCCGCCTGCCCCAGGACGCCCAGGGCAAGACCCAGGCGGACGGGGTCGTCCGAGGCCAGCGCCGCCTGCGCGCGGTCCAGGAGCGGGTGCAGCGGGACACCGGCCAGCGCCATCGGCAGCAGGCCGAACAGCGAGAGCGCGGAGAACCGGCCGCCGATGTCCGCCGGGTTCTCGAGCACGGCCCGGAATCCCCCGGCGCGGGCGTTCTCGCCGAGCGGCGTTCCGGGATCGGTGATCGCGATGAAGTGTCCTGCCACGCCCTCGGCCCCGAGCACCTGCGACGCCTCGGTCCAGTGGTGCGCCATGAACGTGAGCGGCTCGACGGTGGTGCCGCTCTTGGAGGCCACGATGTAGACCGCCTGGCGGGGGTCGATGCCCTCGCCGGAGGCCGCGACCGCGGCCGGGTCGGTGGAGTCCAGGACCCGCAGCTCGATGCCGGACGGCGCCCCGAACGTGCGGCGGGTCACCTCGGGGCAGAGGCTGCTGCCGCCCATCCCCAGCAGCACGGCGTGGCGGATCCCGTCCCGCCGGCACTCCCGGGCGATGCCCTCCAGCACCGCCACGTGCTGCCGCATCTCGAACGGGGCGCGCAGCCACCCGATCCACGGCGCGACGCCCTCGGCGTGGTCACCCCACGCCGAGGTGTCACCGGTGCGGATGCGCTGGCCCAGGCGCGAGGAGGTCGCGGCCTCCCACGCCGAGCGGACCGCCGACTCCCCATCGCCAAGGCTCCAACGCATCGCCTACCCCAGTTGCTCTCGGGCGGCCGCGGCGACCGCCTGCGGCGTGATGCCCAGATGTTCCAGCGCCACCTCACCGGGCGCCGAGGTCCCGAACCGGTCGATCGCCACCACCCGGCCGGTGAGGCCCGTGAAGCGGTGCCAGCCCAGCGAGGCCCCGGCCTCCACCGCCACGCGGGCGGTCGCGGCGGCCGGGAGCACCGACTCGCGGTACTCCTGCGGCTGGGCCAGGAAGAGCTCCCAGCTGGGCATGCTCACCACGCGCGCGGCGATGCCGTCGGCGGCCAGCAGGTCGGCGGCGGCGAGCGCGGTGTGCACCTCGCTGCCGGCGCCGATGAGGATGCAGTCCGCGCCGTCGCGCACCACGTAGGCGCCGCGATCCACCTGAGCCGGCCAGTCCATGGTCGGCAGGTTCTGACGGGTGAACACCAGCGTGGTGGGGCCGTCGATGCGCTCCATCGCCACGGCCCACGCCGCCGCCGTCTCGTTGGCGTCCGCCGGGCGGATGACCACCATGCCCGGGATGGCCCGCAGGCCGGCCAGCTGCTCCACCGGCTGGTGGGTGGGGCCGTCCTCGCCGAGTGCCACCGAGTCGTGGGTGTAGACGAACACCGCCGGCAGCTTCATGAGCGCCGCCAGGCGCAGGGTGTTCTTCATGTAGTCGGAGAACACCAGGAACGTGGAGCACGCCGGCCGCAGGCCGCCGTGCGCGGCGATGCCGTTGGTGATGGCGCCCATCGCGTGCTCGCGCACCCCGAAGCGGATGTTGCGCTGGGCGAAGTCGCCCGCCGTCACGTCACCGGAGGACTTGATGGTGGTGGAGGTGCTGGACGAGAGGTCCGCGGCGCCCTGCACCAGCTCCGGCAGCACGCCGGCGATGGCGTTGATGACGGTGCCGGACGCCGACCGGGTGGCGACGCCCTTTCCGGTCTCGAAGGCCGGCAGCGCATCGCGCCAGCCGGCGGGCAGCTCGCCCATGATGCGGCGGCGCAGCTCCGCGGCCTCAGCGGGGAACGCGGCGGCGTAGGCGTCCACGGCGCTCCGCCAGGCGGCGACCGCGTCGTCACCGGCGGCCCGCAGCCGCGACGCCCACGCGGCGACCTCCTCGGGCACCAGGAACTGCGCGTCCTCCGGCCAGCCGTACGCGCGCTTGGCCCCGGCGACCTCCTCGGCGCCCAGCGGAGACCCGTGGGCCGCGGAGGTGTCCTGCTTGGTGGGTGCGCCGAAGCCGATGTGGGTGCGGCACACCACCAGGGTGGGGCGCCCGTCGGAGGCGGCCGCCTCCGTGAGGACGCGGTCGATCTCGTCCAGGTCGTTGCCGTCGGCGATGTGCAGCACCCGCCAGCCCTGTGCGGCAAAGCGCGCCGGCACGTCCTCGTCGAAGCTCAGCGACAGGGGCCCGTCCAGGCTGATCTGATTGGCGTCGTAGATGCCCACCAGCTTGTCCAGCCGCAGGTGGCCGGCCACCGAGCACGCCTCGTAGGCGATGCCCTCCATCAGGTCCCCGTCACCGCAGATGAACCAGGTGCGGTGGTCCACCACCTCGTGGCCCGGGCGGTTGAACTCGGCGGCGAGCATGCGCTCGGCCAGCGCGAAGCCCACGGCGTTCGCCACGCCCTGCCCCAGCGGCCCGGTGGTGATCTCCACGCCCGGGGTGTCGCCGCGCTCGGGGTGCCCCGGGGTCTCCGACCCCAGCTGCCGGAACGCCTTGAGCTGATCCAGCGGCAGGTCGTAGCCGGAGACGTGCAGCAGCGAGTACAGCAGCGCCGACGCGTGGCCGGCGCTCAGCACGAACCGGTCGCGGTTCGGCCACTTCGGGTTCGCGGGGGCGTGCCGCAGGTGGCGGCTGAACAGGGTCCACGCGACCGGGGCGAGCCCCATGGGGGCGCCGGGGTGACCGCTGTTGGCGTGCTGGACGGCGTCGATCGACAGCGTCCGGACGGTGGCGACGACGAGGGCGTCGGGGGCGGGTTCTGAGGGCACGCTCACCTTTCCTGGGGGCTGGCCAGCGGGGAGTGTATCCCCACCCTCGCGACGCGCGAACCGCCGCGGCCGGGGTCCCGGGCACCGGGTGATCCACCCACGGCGCTCAACCCTCGGGGCGGGCGGCCGATCCACCTCACAGGAGATGTGCGCGTCCCGGATGGCGCGCTGCGGTGAGATGGAACTCACGACACTCGAACACACCCACACCGGGGGCTGGTCGGCCCCGCTTCCCGACGCCGATTCGGACCGCACCCTGGTGCTCGTGTTCGGGGCGCCGGAGTACCGCGACGACTGGGCGCCCGTGCGGGAGCTGCTCGCCGCCTTCCCGCGATCCCAGGTCATCGGCTGCTCCACCGCCGGCGAGATCCACGGCGCCCACCTGTCGGACGGGACGATTGCGGTGGCGGTGGCGCGGTTCCGTGACGCCCGCCTGCGGATGGCGACCGCCGACCCCGCCGACGGCGGGTCCCACCGCGCCGGCCGAGACATCGGCATCGCCCTGCGATCCGACGACCTGCGGGCCGTGATCGTCCTCAGCGACGGCCTCCAGGTGAACGGCACCGAGCTCACCCGCGGCCTCGGGGAGGTGCTGCCTCCGCAGGTGGTCGTGACCGGCGGCCTTGCGGCCGACGGCGACCGGTTCGGCGCCACCTGGGTCATCAAGGACGGGCTGCCGGTCTCGGGGACCATCACCGCGGTGGGGCTGTACGGACCGTCGCTGCGCGTGGGGCACGGGTCGCAGGGCGGCTGGGACCGTTTCGGACCCGAGCGCCTGGTGACGCGCTCGGCCGGCTGCGTCCTGCACGAGCTGGACGGCCGCCCGGCGCTGGAGCTCTACAAGGAGTACCTGGGC
Source organism: Actinobacteria bacterium Ga0077560 (assembly GCA_001464275.1). Lineage (GTDB taxonomy): Bacteria > Actinomycetota > Thermoleophilia > Miltoncostaeales > Miltoncostaeaceae. The sequence continues at coordinate 30,588 of LNFL01000134.1, forward strand.
GAGCTCGCCGGCGGGCTCCCGGCGACCGGGCTGCTGTTCCCGCTGGCGCTGCGCCCGGAGGGCGACGGGGACGCCGTGCTGGTGCGCACCATCCTCTCGGTGGACGAGGAGTCCCAGACCCTCACCTTCGCCGGGGACATCCCGCAGGGCGGGATGGTGCAGCTCATGCGGGCCAACTTCGAGCGGCTCATCGAGGGGGCGGGCGATGCGGCGCTCGACACGGCCGCGAGGGAGGGCGACGGGCCGGTCCTGTGCGTCGGCGTGAGCTGCGTGGGGCGCCGGCTGGTGCTGGGCGAGCGCACCGAGGAGGAGATCGAGGCCGTCCTGGAGGGGCTCCCGGAGGGCGCCCAGCAGGTGGGCTTCTACTCCTACGGGGAGATCTCGCCGCTGGCCGCCGGCCGGTGCGACCTGCACAACCAGACCATGACCCTCACCACCCTCTCGGAACGCGTGTGAGCCTGCACACGATCCTCGAGCGCCAGCTGCGGCGCCTCGGGCTCTCCGCCGACGGCCCGCCGCCGGACGCCGAGGCGTGGGCCGCGCTGCTGCGCCGGGTCTCCACCGCGTACACCGAGGCCGACAACGATCGCTACCTCATGGAGCGGGCGCTCGACGTGTCGTCGCGTGAGATGCGGGAGCTCTACGAGGCGCGGGCCCGCAGCGAGGCGCGACAGGCCGCCCTGCGGGAGGTCGCGACCGCCGTCGCCGCCGGGGGCGAGCCCACCGCGGTCGCCGAGATCTCGATGGCCGCCATGCGGGCGCTCATCCCCGGGGCCGAGACCCACGTGCGCTGGATCGACGGCGAGGTCGGCGATCCGCCGGCGGACCTGCCGCCGCACCTCGCCGCGGTGGTCACCGGTGGCGCGCCGCGCCGCCGGGAGATGAGCGGGCTCACCGAGGTCGCCGTGCCGGCCCTGGCCGCCGGCCGGGTGCGGGCGATCCTGAAGGCGATCGTGCCCGACGATCCCGACGACGCCGAGCAGATCCTCACGGACCTCGCCGACCTCGTGGCCCTGTCCACCGTGAACGCCGAGGCCGCCGAGCACCTGGCCGCCAAGGCCGACACCGACGCCCTCACCGGCCTCGCCAACCACCGCGTCTTCCAGGAGCGGCTGGAGCTGGAGGTCCGGCGCGCCCAGCGCCACGGGCGGGCCCTCTCGGTGCTGGTGGGCGACATCGACGAGTTCAAGCACGTCAACGACAGCTACGGGCACCAGGTGGGCGACCGCGTGCTCGCCACCGCGGCGCGGCAGATGGCGTCCGTCGCGCGGGTGAGCGACCTGGCCGCCCGGATCGGCGGTGAGGAGTTCGCGATCATCCTCCCGGAGACCGACGGCATCGGCGCGCTCACCGTCGCGGAGCGCATCCGCACGCGGCTGTCCGCCGAGCCCATCCCGCCCGTCGGCCGCGTGACGATCTCGCTGGGGGTGTGCTCCCTCGCCGATGCCGAGAGCGCGAGCGAGCTGCTGGGCCGCGCCGACGTCGCCATGTACTGGTCGAAGGCCAACGGCCGGAACGCCTCCTCGCGGTGGACGCCGGAGGCGGCCGCGGAGCTGGGGACCTCCGCGGGGGTCATCGGCGCCCAGCGGATCCGGGCGCTCACCGCCGTGCGGGCGCTCGCCCGGGCGGTCGAGATCCGCAACCCGTTCCTGCGGCGTCACTCCGACCGGGTGTCGGACCTCGCGCATGCGCTGGCCCTCGAGCTGGGCTGGTCGGCCGGTCGCGCGGCGGCGCTGCGCCAGGTCGCGCTCATCCACGATGTCGGCAAGGTGGGGCTCCCGGAGCAGCTGCTGCTCGTGCCCGACGAGCTCTCCGGCCCCGATCTCGAACGGGTGCGCAACCACGCGGTGCTGGGCGCGGAGCTCATCTCCGAGCTGATGGAGCCGGAGCAGGTCTCCTGGCTCCGGCACCACCACGAGCGGATCGACGGCTCGGGATACCCCGACGGGCTGCGGGGCGATGACATCCCCGACGGCGCCCGGGTGCTCGCCGTCGCCGACACCTGGGACGCGCTGGTGTCCGACCGCCCGTACCGGTCGGCGTGCACCGACGAGACGGCGCTCGATGAGTGCCGGCGGGTCGCGGGGCAGCAGCTCTGGGAGCCCGCCGTCTACGCGCTGGAGCGCCTGGTCGCCCGCGGCGTGGTGGAGGCGTTGGCGCGGCACGCGGGGGAGGGTTCCCGCGCCGCCGTGCCCTGGGCCTGAGGGCGCCGGCACGACCGTTCGAATGGACGGGCGGAAGGCGTCGCACACACGCCCTTCGAAACGGTAGTCTGCGCCACCCCTTCATCCGGAGGTCGTGACCTCCCGGGCTGCGTGTGCGCGTTCGGGACCAGGGGCAGGGTCACTGCCTTCCGGGATGGGGTCCCTCCACCCGACCTTCTCACCAGGATCGAGCGATGCCGTTGAACTCCCAACGCCGGGGAGCATTCCCGGCGCTGTCGCAGTCCACCTCATCCCCCCGACCGGTGCGCCTTGAGCGGCGCAGGGCCTGGTGAGCGACCAGCCCGGAGCGCCTTCTGCGCTCATCGGCATTCCCAAGGAGCTCGGTGACGGCGAACTGCGCGTCGCGATGACGCCGGCCGCCCTCGGCCCGCTCCTCAAGGGCGGGGTCCGTGTCGTCGTCGAGTCCGGCGCCGGTGTGGCGGCCGGGTTCCCCGACAGCGCGTACACCGATAAGGGCGCCACCATCGGGTCCCGTGACGAGGTGTTCGCCGCCGACGTCGTCGCGTCGGTGCGCGTGCCCGAGGGCGCCGACGCCGATCGCGTCCGCGCCGGCCAGGTCGTCATCGGCATGGCCACGCCGTTCGCCACGCCCGAGGCCGTACAGGTCCTCGCGGAGAAGGGCGCCACGCTGTTCGCTCTGGAACTGGTGCCGCGCACGACGCGCGCCCAGGCCATGGACGTGCTCTCCTCGCAGGCCAACGTGGCCGGCTACAAGGCCGTCCTGCTCGCCGCGAGCGCACTCCCGAAGGTCTACCCGCTCCTCACCACCGCGGCCGGAACGATTCCGCCCGCGAAGGTGCTCATCATCGGCGCCGGCGTGGCGGGCCTGTCGGCCATCGCCACCGCCCGCCGCCTGGGCTCGGTCGTGGAGGCGTACGACGTCCGCCCGGCCGTGAAGGAGGAGGTCCAGAGCCTCGGTGCCCGGTTCGTCGAGCTCCCGCTCGAGACCGGCCAGGAGGGCTCCGGTTCCGGCGCCTACGCCCAGCAGATGTCCGAGGAGACCCTGAAGAAGCAGCAGGAGCTCCTCGCGAAGACCGTCGCCGCAAGCGATGTGGTCATCACCACCGCGCAGGTGCAGGGCAAGAAGGCCCCGGTCATCGTCACGTCCGAGATGGTCGCCCAGATGGCGCCCGGCTCGGTCATCGTCGACCTCGCCGCCGAGCAGGGCGGCAACTGCGAGGCCACCGTCGCCGGTCAGACGACCGACGTCGGGGGCGTGAAGGTCATCGGCCCGGTGAACCTGTCGGCCACGATCCCCACGCACGCCAGCCTCATGTACGCGAAGAACGTCGCCAACTTCCTGCAGCTCATGGTCGCCGACGGGGGCGTCCACCCCGAGGTGGACGACGACATCGTGCGCGAGACCATGGTCAGCAGGGGCGGTCAGATCGTCCACGCACGGGTCCGTGAGGCACTCGGCCAGGAGCCGCTCGCGGCGCCTGCGCCGCCGGCCGAGCCGGAGCCCGCCGACACGCCGGAGGAGGTGGCCGAGTGAGCTCCGACGCGATCATCACCAGCCTGTTCGTCTTCGTCCTGGCCGGATTCCTCGGGTTCGAGGTCATCCGGAAGGTCCCGAAGCTGCTGCACACCCCGCTGATGGCCCTCACCAACGCGCTGTCGGCGATCGCCCTGGTGGCGTCGCTGGTGGTGCTGGGCCAGGCGAGGACCGACTACTCGACGATCCTCGGCTTCATCGCCGTGGTGGCGTCCACCATCAACGTCGTCGGTGGGTTCCTCATCACCGACAAGATGCTGAAGATGTTCAAGAAGCCGGCCCGGCCGGCTCCCGCCGCGGGTCAGGAGGCCGGCTCGTGAGAGAGAACATCATCCAGCTGATCTACCTGGTCGCGGTGGTCGGGTTCGCGCTGTCCCTGAAGTGGATGTCGGCCGCCTCGACCGCCCGCCGCGGCATCTTCGCCGGCGAGATCGGGTTCATCCTGGCGATCGGCGCCACGCTGGCCCTCCCGGGGTACACCTCCGAGGGCGTCATCCTCATCATCATCGCGCTGGCGATCGGCACCGCCATCGGCATCCCCATGGGCCTCAAGGTCCCCATGACCGCGATGCCCGAGCGGATCGCCCTGAGCCACGCGTTCGGCGCCCTGGCCGTGGGTGCCATCGGTGTCGCGAAGTTCTTCCTGGACGGCGAGAAGTTCGGCAAGTTCGAGCTCGCCGTGCTGGGCGTCGAGGTGGTCCTCGGTGGACTGGTGTTCACCGGCAGCCTCATGGCGGCCGGCAAGCTCCACGAGAAGCTCCCGCAGCGCCCGATCCTCTTCAAGGGCCAGAACTACGTGAACTTCGGGATCATCGGGATCTGCGCGGCGATCGTGATCTACCTGATGTTCCGGCCCGAGGACACGTGGTTGGTGCTGGTGCTCGCGGGCCTCGCGCTCGCCGTCGGCGTGCTGCTCACCATCCCGATCGGCGGCGCCGACATGCCGACGGTCATCGCGCTCCTCAACAGCTACGCCGGCCTCTCGGCGGCCGCGCTGGGCTTCGTGCTCGACAACAAGCTGCTCATCGTGGCCGGTGCCCTGGACGGGACCGCGGGTCTCATCCTGGCGATCATCATGTGCCGCGCCATGAACCGCTCGTTCCGGAACGTCATGTTCGGGGCGTTCGGCGCGGTCGACGAGACCGCCGGTGGCGGGGCCGCGGGCGAGGTCGCCCCGATCCGCTCGGCGTCCACCGACGAGGCCGCGGACATCATGAAGATGGCCCGCAGCGTGGTCATCGTCCCGGGCTACGGGATGGCGGTGGCGCAGGCCCAGCACAAGGTGCGGGAACTGGCCGACGCCCTCGAGAAGGAGGGCGTGGACGTGAAGTACGCCATCCACCCGGTGGCCGGCCGCATGCCCGGGCACATGAACGTGCTCCTGGCGGAGGCAAACGTCCCGTACGACAAGCTGCTCGACATGGACGAGATCAACAGCGACTTCCCGCAGGTGGACGTCGTCCTCGTCCTCGGTGCCAACGACGTGGTCAACCCCTCGGCGCGGCACGACACGAGCAGCCCCATCTACGGCATGCCCATCCTCAACGTGGACCAGGCCCAGACCATCATGGTGGTCAAGCGGTCGATGCGGTCCGGGTTCGCGGGCATCGAGAACGAGCTGTTCTACAACCCCAAGACCCTCATGGTCTTCGGGGACGCGAAGGCCGTCGTCACCGAGATGGCCATCGAGGTCTCCGGCCAGCGGGACGCGATCAGCCTGTAGTCGCGGTTGCGGTTCCCGGCCCGCCGAGGTGGCGGGCCGGGACTCCGCGCGCTGACCGGCTGCGGGGCCTCAGCCCCTCAGGGCGTGGGGGTGGCTCTCGTTGAGCCCCGCCACGGTGATGCGCACGAACGTCGCGTTGCGGTGCATCTCCGCGATCGTCGAGGCGTTCGAGTAGCTCATCCCCGAGCGCAGGCCGCCGACGAGGTTGCGCACGATCTCCGAGGCGGGATCGCGCAGCGGCACGACGGTCTCGACGCCCTCCGGGACGGTGGGGACGAACTCGTCGTCGAGGTCCTCCGCGTGACGGCGCGCCTCGGCCGCGGGCGCGGACGCCATGCCGCGGAACACCTTCACCCGGCGGCCGTCGCGCGTGACGACGTCGCCCGGGCTCTCGGGGGTCCCGGCCAGCAGTCCGCCGATCATCACGGTCTCCGCGCCGGCGGCGATCGCCTTGGCCACGTCGCCGGGGTAGCGGATGCCGCCGTCGGCGATCACCGGGACGTCGTGCTCGGCGCACGCCTCGGCGCAGGCCATCACGGCGGAGAGCTGCGGGACGCCGACCCCGGCCACGATGCGGGTGGTGCAGACCGACCCGGGGCCCACGCCAACCTTCACGGCATCGGCGCCGGCGAGGCAGAGGTCGCGGGCGCCCTCGGCGGTGGCGACGTTGCCGGCCACCACGTCGACGGCGTCGCCGATGGCCTCGCGGACGGCGCTGACGGCCTGGATGGCGTGCTCGGCGTGGCCGTGGGCGATGTCCAGCACCAATGCGTCCGCGCCCGCGGCGACGAGCGCCCGGGCCCGCTCCAGGTAGTCCCCGCGCACGCCGATCGCGGCGCCCACGGCGAGTCGCCCGCGGGCGTCGGTGGTCGACTCGGGGCGCTCGGCGTGCTGCAGCAGGTCCCGCATGGTCACCAGCCCGGCGAGCTGGTCGCCGTCGCCCACCAGGGGGAGCTTCTCCACGCGCGCGTCGCGCATGATCTCGAGGGCCTCGTCGCCGCTGGTGTCGATGCGCCCCACCACCAGGCGGCTGCGCGGCGTCATGGCGTCCTCCACCACGCGGGCCTCGGGGACCATGTCGATGTCCCTGCTGGTGAGCATGCCGGCCAGACGGCGGTCGGCATCGACGACCACCAGGCCGCTCACGCCGTGCTCGGCCATCAGCCGGCGGGCCTCGTCGAACGACGCGTCGTTGCGGACGGTGTGCGGATCCTCGATCACCAGGGCCTCGGCGCGCTTGACCCGGGCGACCTCGCGGGCCTGCTGCTCCACGGTGAGGAAGCGATGGATGATGCCGAGACCGCCGATGCGGGCCATGGCGATCGACATCGACGACTCGGTGACGGTGTCCATGTTCGCCGAGACGAGCGGCACGGCGAGGCGGAGCCGCCGTGTGAACCGCGTCCCGGTGTCCACCTCCCGGCGCGAGCGGATGCCGCTCCGGCGGGGGACGAGCATGACGTCGTCGTACGACAGGGCGAGGGGAATGTCCGATTTCCAGTTCATGGCAGCCGGGGACGATAGCTGCTGCGTCGCACCCGGGCCCCGTCCGACGGGTAGCATCGCCGTCATGCAAGGACGTGGGCTGCTGGCCATGGTGCTGGTCTCGGCCGCCGTCGCGGTCTCCGGCTGCGGTTCGCAGGATGGCGGCGCCCCGGCGGCGCAGGCGCCCGTGCCCCCGGGGGAGTACGTCGCGGCCGTGCAGGACCTGCTGGGTCCGCCGGCCCGGATGGCGTCGCTGGCGACCGCCCGCGTCGCCTCCGACCCGGAGGTGGACGCGCCGACCCAGGCCCAGGTGGACGCCATGGTCAACCAGGCCCGCCGGGAGCTGCGGGAGCTTCGGGAACTGCCGCTCGGCGGCGGGGTCCTCCCGCAGCAGCGTGACGCCCTGGCCGGGGCCTACCAGGCGACCGTGACCTGGATGGAGCGTGTCGGCCGAGACCTCGTGCAGGATGACCGGGTCGCCCTCCGCCAGCATCTGACCCCGCTCTTCATGAGCATGCGAGGACTCTCATCCGCCGTCTCGCCGCCCTGATCGCCATCGTCGCCGCGCTCGCCACGGCGGGCTGCGGGTCGGATCCGCTGCCGGTGCCCACCTCGGCCCCGCCCGCGGAGACCCCGGTGGGCCCTCGCGGCTACCTCTCCGACACCGCGCTCGCGGCCGACGGCATCCGCGGGTTCGTCGAGACCCTGGGCGCGCTGGCCCCCGAGATCACCCCCGCCGAGGCCCGCACCGCGGCCCCCGGTCTGCGCCAGGACGCGGGAATCGTCGATCTCGCGTATCGCCGGCTCGCCGCCGAGCGTGTCGAGGACACCCGGTTGGAGGGACAGCGCAAGCGGGTCACCCCGGCGCTGGGGGAGGTCGCGCAGATCATGGCGCGCATCGCCACCCTGGCCGAGGCGGGCAAGGCCCCGGAGATGGCGGCGCTGGTCCCGGATCTGGAGGCGGCCATCGCCGCGCTCCGGACGGCGGGCGGCTAGAACTCCGCAGAATCGCCGGATGGCGGGTGTGGGGTCATGCTTTCGCGGGACCCTGCCGATCCATTTGGCGTGTCCGAAACCGTCCATGTCCTGATCGCCAGCGCGTCGCCGGCGTACGCCCGGGGGCTCGCGTCGTTCCTCGACGATGGACCGCTGTCGCCGGTCGTCGTGCACACGATCGACGTGGCGCTGACCCGTGCCGCGGAGGTCGAACCGGCCCTGGCGGTGGTGGACACCCGGCTGGGGGACGGTCCGGGCACGGAGCTGGTGGCCGAGTTGCTGGCCCGCGTCCCGGGACTCCGGGTGCTGTGCGCGGTCCACGACGAGGGACCCCAGGCCCAGGTCGCAGCCCTCGCGGCCGGCGCCTGCGGGGTCATCCTCACCACCTGGCCCCGGGACCTGGTCGCCGAGGCCGCCGCCGACGCCCTGCGTGGCGTCTCCCGCTTCGAGATCGGTGTGGTCCGATCCCTGGCGGACATGGCGCGGCGGTCCGGCGCGGGGGAGGCTCGCCTCACCGACCAGGAGCGTGTGGTGCTGCGCCTCATGCGGCAGCACCTCACCTACAAGGAGATCGCCCAGCGGCTGGGGGTGTCGTGGCACACGGTGCGCACGCACGCGCAGTCGATCCTGCGCAAGTCCGGCGTCCACTCCCGGCGCGAGCTCGACGGATGGGCCGCGCGGCTGGACGAGCGGGAGGCCGCGTGACCGCCGTCGCGGTGACCCGCCGGCCGACGGCCCGGCGCGAGCGCCGTGTGGCGGCGCTGCTGCGCCGGCGAGTGGCGCCCACCGCCGGGCTGGCGTTCCTGCTCGCGGGCGGCGCCGTGTGCGTGCGCGTGACGGCCGTGACACTGCTCGGCGACGGTGAGGGCCCGGTGTGGCTGTTCACCGGCGCGGCGTGCGTGCTCGCCGGCGTGGCGCTCGTGCTGCTCGCCCTTCCCAAGTTCGTCCCCTCGCACGAGGAGACGGAGGATCCCCACCCCGCACCGCCGCGCGGGTAGGGACGGGGTACCTCGGTACCCCCAGGACCGCCGGCTCCGGGCACTGGGAGGCTGCCCGGAGCCGGCAGGTCCGAACGCTCACCGGATGGTGAGCGGGCTCGCCATCACGGCGCCCACCTCGCCGGCGTCGCCGATGAACTGGCGCACCAGCAGGTAGCGGCCCGTGGGGACGCTCACCCGGATGGGCCTGCCGGCGGCGGCGCCGCCGGTGGTGCGGGTCCGCACCGTGCGCCCGGTGACCGTCATGAGCTGCACCCGCAGCCGGCCGGCCGCGGTGCTCCGGGCGGTGAACCGCACCGCCGCGCGCCGCGCCACGGACGCGGGGACCCGGCCGCGGAGCGCCGGGGCGGCACCGGTGACCGTGACGCGCGCGGTGTCCTGCGTCACGTTCCCCGCGCGGTCGGTGAGCGTGACGCGCACCGTGTACCGCCCGGCCTTCGCGAACCGGTGGCGCAACGCCGTGGCGGCGCCGCCGGCGACCTGCACCGCGGGCGCCCCGTCACCGAAGCGGGCCGACACCGTCGCCAGCCCGCCGTCGTCCCGGGCCCCGGTCACGAAGACGGCCTGCTGGCCCGGCCGGATGCGCTGGTCCTCGCCGGCGCCGCCCGCCGGCGGGGTGTTGTCGACGAGCAGGTACAGGTAGTCCTGCGCGGGCCCGTCGCGGAGCTCGACGCGCAGCGGCCCGTCCGCGTACCGCGCGGTGTCCAGCCCGAGCGCCCGGGTGCGCGTTCCCGGCCAGCCGTGGTCCACCCGCCATTCGGGGTCGGCGTCCGTGTCGACGTCGGCCGTCAGGTTCACCGTCCCGCGGACGGCCTGCCCGTCGGCCGCGCCCGTGATGCGGACGGGACGGTGCCCGGCCGCCAGCTGCAGGGTGGTGACGCTGCCGGTGGCCGGGTCGCCCGACGCGACCGTGATGCGGGATCCCCGCGGCAGCGGCGGCAGTTGCGCGGCGAACGCGCCGTCCGCGCCGGCCGTCACGGTGACCTCGCCCAGGTTCAGGCGGCCGAGCTCGGCGCTCACCCGCACCCGCGCGCCCGGCGTCGTGCGTCCGGACACGCGCCCCGCGGTCTCGGACGCCGTCAGGTCGATCGGCGCCGACAGCGTCGCGGCCTCGCCGCGGATCTCCAGGCGCGATCCCGGCCTCACCCGGACCGGGAAGGCGTCCCGGCCGAGCGGGCCGGTTTCGCTCTCGCCGCCGGTCAGGACGCCGCGGTGCTGCAGGGAGCGGCCGCCGGCGAGGGCCAGGGTGGCCGTGAAGGGGCCGCTCAGCCCAGAGGGCTCGAGGTAGCCGGAGCCCTCATCGAACGCGATGCCCGGACGGATGGCGGTGATCGCCATCGAGTCGCCGACGGGGTACGAGGCGTCGGTCGACACGCGATCGCCGGCGACCGGCAGCAGCCCCGACGCCTGGACCGCGAGCCTCGGGGTGGTGAGGGGCGCGCAATCGGTCGGCAGGGCGCCGGTGGGGGCCAGGGTGTCGCACGGCCCGAGCGGACTCGCGGGGTCGGTGGACGGACCGTGCAGCGCGAGCCGGACCGAGTACCGGCCCCGTTCCGCGCCGGGGGGCAGGGTCACCCGGAACCCGTCAGCGGTGAACTCGGCGGAGCCGAAGGTGCGGGTCCGGTCCACCACGCCGGGCTGCTCGACGCGCACGCTTCCGCCCGGTCCGAGGGGCGGGTAGTCGAAGAAGGAGGGCAGGTCGTCGGCGCCGGGCGTCTCCGCCGGTAGCAGCCGGGTGAAGCGCAGGGCGCCGGAGGCGTCGCGGCCCTCGACCAGGATGGGGACACCCGGCGCGGGGTCGTTGATCTGCACCGAGGTGCGGCGGGGGTCGGTGCTGGCGTAGAAGTAGACCCTGCGCGAGGTGTAGGGCCGCACGGTGACGGTGCGCGCGCCCACCGGGATGGCGATCGCCAGGTTCGGCGTCGCCAGCGGGATGTCGAGGGTGGTCCCGGTCACCGGCGTGGCGTTCACCGTGGAGCCGGGGGTGAGCTCGCGCAGGTGGAGGGTCGTGCCCTCCGCGCGCGCGACCGGGATGAGGGCTTCGAGCGGGGCGGTCTCGTCGTCTCCGCGGATGCCGAAGACCAGGCCCTCCGCGCCGGTGGACATGCGGCTGTCGAACCGGATCGAACGGCCCGGCCCTCCGGCGCAGGCCGTGGCCGCGACCGGCAGGGGTGTGACGGTGCCGACGCGGGTGCCGTTCGGCAATGACAGGGTGCCCGTGATGGACGTGGTGGCGGGGCTCACGTCCGCGCACCCGAAGGGGCTGTAGGACGGCTGCAGGGTGACCGCGGTCACGCCGGCGTTGGCGATCGCGGGGATCGCCAGGGTGCCGAGGGCCGTGGCGAGCATCGCGAGCCGCGGGTTGCGTCGCCTGGACATGGTTGCTCCTTGTCGAGGGGTCGCTCCGATCGGCGACCTCGGATCCGACGCTACGGCCGGAGGCCGGGGCGGTCCGTCGGGGAGGCGACCCCCGCTGTGTGATGAGCGCGACATACCCGCACCGATGACCGGTCTCACACGCGGTCGGGGACCGATCCGGGACAGGCCGCCCGCGGGCTGGCAGGCTGTGGACCATGACGACCCGACGCAGCCGCCCCCGCCGTTCCTGCCACTCGGTCCCGGCCACCCGGGAGCGCATGGTCGAAAAGGCACGCGATCTCCCCGCCGACGTGGTGTTCCTGGACATGGAGGACGCCGTGCCGGCATCCGAGCGGGGTGGGCCCGCCCGGGCGGCCGTCACGGCGGCGCTCACCGCCCCGTTCGCCGCACGGACGGTCGCGGTCCGCGTGAACGCGGTGGGGACGCCGTGGTTCCTCGGGGACGTGGCCGCCGTCGTCCCCGCGCGTCCGGACGTGCTGCTGGTGCCGAAGGTGGAGGATCCGGGGCACGTGGCCTTCGTCTGCCACCTGCTGGACGCCCTGGAGACCGACCACGGCCTCCAGGCCGGGGGCATCGGGGTGGAGCTGCAGATCGAGAGCGCGGGCGCCCTCGCCGGGGTCGGCGCGATCGCCGCCGCGTGCCCGCCGAGGGTCGAGGCCCTGGTCTTCGGCCCCGGCGATTTCGCCGCGTCGCTCGGCGCGCCGCAGACGATGGTGGGCGAGCTGCCGGCCGACGGCGCCCCCGACCCCGGGGGGATGGCGCTGTTCGCGATGGTCGTCGCCGCCCGGGCGCACGGCCTGCAGGCGGTCGACGGCCCCTACGGGGACATCTCCGACGCCGACGGCCTGGTGCGCGCCGCGCGCCGGGCGCGGGCGCTCGGGTGTGACGGCAAGTGGAGCATCCACCCGTCGCAGATCGCCGCGATCAACGCCACCTTCACGGCGTCCGAGGATGAGATCGCCCGGGCCCGCGCGATCATGGAAGCCCTGGGGGAGGGAGGGGCCGCGCGGCTGGACGGCGAGATGGTCGACGATGCGACCCGGCGCCTCGCCGAGGGGATCCTGCGAAGGTCGGGCTGAGGCGCGAGCCCCGGCCCGGGCGGATCAGCCCTGGGAGTCCTCGTCGACGACGTCACCCTCGGTGGTGTCGTCCTCGACCGTGGCGTAGACGGTCTCGTCGCGCGCCTCGACGACCTCGCCGTTGCCGACAAGCTGGCGGACGTGGTCGTCGGCCACCTGGCTGAGGACCCGCTCGAGGCCGCTGCGGGTGGCCTGCAGGTGTGTGGCGAGGGCCTCGCGGGCCTCGCGCATCTGCTCGATGAGGCGCTGCTCGCGGTCGCGGACGACCGACAGCTCGTCCTCGATCTCGCGGGCGCGGGTCTCGGCGTCGT
>LNFL01000135.1 GCA_001464275.1 Actinobacteria bacterium Ga0077560
ACCCTCACCGCCCGCGGCGACTATCTGAAGCCGTTCTCCGACGCCCGGCGGCGCTACCCCGCCGACCTGGCCAACCTGCGGGACCTCGCCGAGGGCGACGCCGATCTGGAGCAGATCGTGGACGCGGTGGACCAGCGCGCCCGGCTGTGGTTCGCCGAGGCCACCGAGCTCATCCGGCTGCGCCGTCAGGGCCGCGTCGACGAGGCCATCACCCGGGTCAACCAGGGGATCGCCAAGGACCGCATCGACGCGTTCCGCGCGGAGTTCGCGGTGCTGCAGGACGCCGTGGACGACCGCCGCCAGGAGTCCCTGCGCAACGCCGACCGCCGCCGCAACGTCACCCTCGCCGCCGTCGTCGTGGCCGCGCTGCTGGCCCTGGCGATGGTGGGGTTCACCGCCCGCCGGGTGTGGAAGCGCGTGGGCGGCCCCATCGCCCTGCTCGCCATCGGCGTGGGGCGCGTGGCCCGCGGCCGCATGGCGGACGTGCCGCCCAGCATCGGCGCGGTGCGCGAGCTGGCCGACCTCACCGACGGGTTCAACCTCATGCAGCGGCAGGTGTTCCAGCAGCGGGACGCGGTCACCGCCGCGGCCCGGCGTGAGGCCGCCCAGCGCACCGAGCGGCGCCTGTGGGAGACCGTGCAGGAGGGGCTGCTGCCCGCCCGGCTGCCGGGCCTGCGCGACTACCGGCTGGTGGCGCGCTACCGCCCCGCCGAGCGGGCCCTGCTGATCGGCGGCGACTTCTACGACGCCGAGGTGCTGGCCGACGGCCGCCTGGCGATGATCGTGGGCGACATGGCCGGCCACGGGGCGCCCGCCGCCGCCCAGGCGGCCGGCCTGCGGTTCGGGTGGCGCACGATGGTGGCGGTCGACCCCGACCCCGCCCGCGTGCTGTCGGCGCTGAACGCCCAGATGGCGCGCCCCGAGCTGCGCGCCGAGGGCCTGTTCGCCACGGTCATCTACGCGCTGGTGGAGCACGACGGGCGCGGGATCTTCGCCTGCGCGGGGCATCCGCCGCCGCTGCTGCTGGCCGGGGCCGGCTGCACCCAGCTCGACCCATCCGGCGTCGGGCCGGTGCTGGGCGCCATGGACGCCGCCGAGTGGCCCATCACCGAGTTCACGATGCCCGCGGGCGGCACGTTCCTGATGTACACCGACGGCCTGGTGGAGGCTCGCGCCGGCGACGAGACGTTCGGGATCGAGCGGGTCTGCCAGGTGCTGCGCGAAGAGCGGGCATCCGCGGTCGAGGCCCGGCTGGCGCGTCTGGTCGCCTCCGCCCGCCGCCACGAGGGCGGGTCCCTGCGAGACGACGTGCTGGTGCTGGCGCTGGAGCGCCGCCTGCCGGTGGGCTGACGGACCGCGTCAGCGGTCCCGCACGAAGCTCCGCTCGTGGGCCCGCCGGTTGGCGTCGCGCGCCTGCTCGCGCGTGAGGGCGCCCAGCCGCACCAGCATGGCGTGCTCGGCGCGCAGGCGGGTGCCGATCATCTCCGGTCCATCGGTGGCCACCACCAGCGGCACGCCGTCGGAGGCGAGCTCGTAGACGATCTCCGCCATCTGCTCCTCGTCGCGCACCGCGGCGGTCCGCAGGTTGGAGGTGGGACACAGCTCCAGCACCACGTCCTGCTCGCGCAGGCGTGCGCGCAGCTCGTCGTCGTAGGCGGCCATGATCCCGTGACCGATGCGATCCACCTCCAGGTCCAGCACCTGGTGCATCTCGGCGATGTGGGGCCGCGGGTCGGCGGCGTTCACGCCCTCCTCGCCCACGTGGAAGGTCACGCGCAGGCCGTGCTCCCGGGCCCGCTCCACCAGGGGCCGCAAGGCGCTGTAGTCGTAGCGCGCCTCCGGGCCGCCGGGGCGGGGGCCGCCGATGTCGATGGCCACCACGCCGCGGTTGCTGAACCTGATGGCCCGCTCCACCACGGCGGCGTTCAGCTTGGGGGTGAACGCCCGGTCCATCATCAGGGTGAGCCCAGCGCGGACCGGGTAGTCCAGCATCGCCCGGTCCAGGCCGTGCACCGCGGCCATCACGATCGCGTCGAGGTCCCGCTCACCGCCGCGGTTGCGCTTGGCGGGGTTGAACCGCACCTCGTGGGTGGTGATGCGCTGGGAGCGGTAGGCGCCGCCCACCATCGCGTACACCGCCCGGAACACGCCCTCCGGGCTGCTCTGGATGAGCTCGGTGAACTCGTAGACGTGGTTCAGGCCGTCCAGGCCCTGGGTTCCCGACCCGATGTTCGTGGCCGCCGCGAACGACCAGTAGTCCTCGTAGGGCATGCGGATGCCCTGCTCGCGGGCCAGTTCCCACATGGTGGCGGGGTCGACCCCGCCACCGAGGTGGGCGTGCAGTTCGGCGAGGGGCTCGTCCGGCGCGAAGACCGGCTCGCCGGATGCGAGCACGGGGCGGGCCTCAGCCCTCGACGCCGACGATCTTCTTCAGCTCGCCGCTCTGGAACAGCTCGGTGGTGATGTCGCAGCCGCCCACCAGCTCGCCGTTCACGAACACCTGGGGGATCGTGGGCCAGTCGGAGTAGCCGGACAGCACCATGCGGATGCGCGGGTCGGTGAGCACGTCACGAGCGCCGTACTCCACGCCCAGGTGGTTGAGGATCTGGACCACCTGGTTGGAGAAGCCGCAGCGCGGCATCTCGGGCGTGCCCTTCATGTAGACGAACACGTGGTTGCCGGTGACCTCGGCCTTGATCTGTCCGAGGATCTCCTCCTCGGACATGGTGAGGGTGTCGCTCATGTCGCCTCCGGGGCGCGGGTCTTGAGTGCGAGGGCGTGGATGCTGCCGTCGTCGAAACGCTCCTGGACCGCGGCGTAGACCATCCGGTGCTGCTGGATGAGGGTCTTCCCCGCGAACTGGGGGGCGACGATGCTGGCGGCCAGGTGGTCTCCGCCACCCTGGTCCACGATCTGCACCGCGGCGCCGGGAAGCGCCTCTTCGATCAATTGGGTGAGCTCATCGAGATCGGCCATGGCGCGGAGGATAGCCCGCGGGCCACGGGACGCGCCCCGCTCAGCTCCGCACGAACCGCCAATCCAGCGGACGATCGATGTCGTACGGCATGGTGCCGTGGAACTGCCGGGGGTCGCCGTCCAGCACCAGCGGCACGAAATGACGGTCGCCGGCCCACATCGGCAGGGCCGCGGCCTCCCGCACGGCGGGGTCGTCCGAGCAGGCGTCCAGCAGCCGCCGGACCGCGATCCACTCGAGCGTGCCCTCCGGGTTCTCGGTGAGGGGCGTGCCGGTCCACGCGTCGGCGAGGAAGACGAACCCCAGCCAGTCCTCTCGCCGCGGCCCGAACCCGGTCCAGGTGATCGTGCCGCGCAGGTGCGGGCGCGTGAGGTCGATCCCGGCCTCCTCGCGCACCTCGCGCCGGGCGCCGCTCACCACGTCCTCGTCGGGCTCCACCTTGCCGCCCAGGCCATTCCACTTCCCGAGGTGGTCGTCGTCGGCCCGGGCGTTGCGGTGGATCATCAGCACCCGGTCCGCGGCGCGGTCCACGACGTAGACCAGGGTCCCCACGATGGGGCGGAACCGGCGGGGCTCAGATGCCGAAGTTCACCTCGGTGAAGTACCAGTAGCTGGAGGTCACCCACAGCACCACCAGCCCGGCGAAGAGGCTGCCGCCCGCCACCGGGATCACCCACGACGGGAAGTTGTGCTCCCGGATGGCCACCATCTTGGCGGCGAAGATGCCGTACAGGAACGACCCCACCACCGAGTGCACCAGCACGCGCGTGTCGCCGCTCTGGAACCCCAGGATGGTGACGCAGTGGAACACCACGGGCAGCGTGAACAGCAGGGCCAGGCGGCCGGACCAGCGGTGGATGCGCTGCACGGTGGGGGTGGGCAGCCGGATGAGCCCGCTCAGCTTTCCCCACATGCGTGCGGCGGTGAGGATCTGCACGACCGCCAGCACCACGGCGACCGTGGCGAACCACGCCTTGCCGGCGACCGCGCTGCTGAACACCGACTCCATGGCGTCGGCGTAGGAGGACGCGATGTCGGCCGTCGGGACGTATGCGCTCATGGCGCCTCCAGTGCGATCGTCGCGGAGCGGAGGGCGCCCGTGCGCAGGGCCGCCCACGTGCGGCGCAGCTCCCCGGACCGGTCGCCGATGGTGGCCACGCAGGCGTCCGATGCCTCCACGGTGGCGATGGCGCCGCATTCACGGCCGGCGGTGGCGATCTCCGCGACCACCAGGGTGAAGGCGTCCGCCTCACGGGCCGCCTCCGGGCCGGTGGCCGCGAGCCGGGCGGTGTAGCCCGGGCGCCCGCCCTCGGGGCCCAGCAGGCCCACGCCGTCGCCCGGGTTGGAGGGGTCGCCGTTCCCGTCGACATCCTCCGGCGGGTTCCCGTACGCCAGGTTCACCATGTGCTCCCCGTGGAAGCGGATGTTGGCGAGGTTGCGCTCCTGGCGGGCCAGCACCAGGAACCGGATGTGGTCGCGCATCACCGCAACCTGCCCGCTGGCGGCGTCGAGCGTGGACGCCCCGTCCGGCAGGTCCGGGTCGCCGATGAACAGGGTGCGCAGCCGCCCGGCCTCGTCGGCGCCGAGCGGCGCCGTCAGTGCGGGCGCGTCGGCGGTCGGGCCCACCGTGAACCGGTCGACCCCCTGCACCAGCGGCCCCAGGCCCGCGTCGTCCACCACCACCAGTGCGCTCGCGGGCGGGATCGACGCGAGACGCCGGGTCCCCGCGGGACCCTCGGCCCAGACGCCCCATGAGACCGGCGCCGGCTGGTCCAGCCGCACCCGGATCCCGGTGAGCCGGTCGCCGGTGAGCTGGACGGTGCCGCCGGCCGCCGGGGCCGGGGTGGTCGCGCCGCCGGTGGTCGCGGGCGGTGTGGCGCCGCCACCGGAGATGCCGGCCACGTAGGCCGCCACGTCGGCGGCGTCCTGGCCGGTGAACAGCCCGGCGGGCATCGCGCCACGGCCGGCGGCGATCACGCCCGCCACCGAGGGCGCGTCCAGACCCGTGTCGACCAGGGCCGGACCGATGCCGCCGCCCGCGCCGCCCTGGCCGTGGCATCCGGCGCACTTGGCGACGAAGAGGGTCTCGCCGTTGGCGGCGTCACCCGCGGGGACCGCCGCGGCGGGTGGTGCGGACGGCTCGAACGGCTGCAGCCGAGCGATGCCGTACACCGCGAGGCTGACAACGGCGAACAGGCCGATGAGCAACCACCAGCGGCGGGGGCGACCTTCTTCGGGCACGGGTCTCCAGTGTGGGCGGGGAGGAGCGGCCCATCCTGCACCGTCCCGCCGCGTCGGGGCAACCCCGGTCTACCCGGCGAGCTCGGCCCTCAGGACATCGGCGTCGGTGATCGGGGCGCGGCAGGTGGACCCCACGCACACGTAGGCGGCGGGTGCGCCGTCCACCAGGGGGCGGTCGGCGAGCAGGGGCGCCGCCTCCCGCGCGGCTGCGTCGCCGGGCATGCCGCAGGCGATGACGGTGCCGGGGCCGGCGGTGCGCGCCGCCCGGATCAGGGCCATGGTGGCGGGGTGCGCGGGATCGCCGGCGATCGCCACCTCGCGCCGTTCGTGCGCCAGGTGGTCGGCGGCGGTGAGCGCGGTGCCGAAGGCGTGGGGGAACCGGATGAGGTCGGTGCGCACCAGCCGCACCGCGCCCTCGGCCACCTCCAGCAGGGCCTGGTCGCCCGTGAGCGCCGCGATCCGCAGCAGCACCCAGGCGAGTTGCCGGCCGGGGTGGGGTGGTCCTCCAGGTCCCGGGTGCGGGCCACCAGGCGCTCGCCGTCGGAGCCCGAGTAGAAGAACCCGCCCTCCCCATCGTCGCCGAACAGGTCCACCATCCGCGCCGCCAGCTCGCGCGCCGCGATCAGCCAGCGCGGCTCGAAGGTGGCCGCGTAGAGCTGCAGCAGCCCGTGCGCCAGGTCGGCGTGGTCGTCGAGCTGTCCCAGGTGGCGGGCGGTGCCCTCCTGGAGGGTGCGGTGCAGGCGGCCCTCCACGACGAGCCGGTCCAGGAGCGTGCCGGCGGTCTCGGAGGCGGCCCGCAGGTAGTCCGGCCGGTCGAGGATGACCCCGGCGTCGGCGAGCGCGGCGATCGCCAGGCCGTTCCACGACGCGATGACCTTGTCGTCGCGGGCGGGCGCGGGGCGCCCCTGACGGGCGGCGTAGAGCTTCTCCCGGGCGGATGCCAGCAGCGGCACGGGGTCCTGCCCGATGTGGCCGGCCACCTGCTCCAGCGGCAGGGCGGCGTGCAGGATCGTGCGGCCCTCGAAGTTCCCGGCCGGCGAGACGCCGTACCGGAACGTCACGGCCAGGGCCTCGTCCTCGGTGAGCAGGTCGTGCAGGTCCTCGGGGCCCCACACGAAGAACGCGCCCTCGCCGCCGGGGCTGTCGGCGTCCTGCGCGGCGGCGAACGCCCCCTGGCTGCGCATCTCGCGCAGCAGGTAGTCCAGGGTCTCCTCGGCCACGCGCCGCCAGTCCGGGTCGCCGGTGAGGCGGTGCGCGTGGGCGTACACCCGGGCCAGCAACGCGTTGTCGTAGAGCATCTTCTCGAAGTGCGGCACCAGCCACACCGCGTCCACCGAGTAGCGGTGGAAGCCGCCGCCCACCTGGTCGTACATGCCGCCGTCGGCCATGCGCCGCAGCGTCAGCTCCGCCATCTCGCGGGTGTTGACCTCGTCGGGGTGCCGCTCGGCGCGGCGCAGCAGGAACTCCAGGGCCAGCGACGGCGGGAACTTGGGGGCGCCGCCGAAGCCGCCGTTCACCGGATCGAAGGCCCGCGCCAGGCCGATGACCGCGTCGTCGAGCAGTGCGGGGGAGATCTCACCCGGCGCGGTGCGCTTCACGGTGGCCCGCGCGAGCCGCTCCACCACGTGCCCGGCCTGGGCGTCCACCTCGTCCGGCCGCGTTGCGTACGCGTCGGCGATGGAGGTGCACAGGTCGGCGAAGCCCGGCAGGCCGCCACGGGCAATGCGCGGGAAGTACGTGCCGGCGTAGAACGGGCGCTGGTCGGGGGTGAGCCACACCGTCATGGGCCAGCCGCCGTGCCCGGCCAGGGCGAGGGTGGCCTGCATGTAGAGGGCGTCCACGTCCGGGCGCTCCTCGCGGTCCACCTTCACGCACACGAAACGCTCGTTCATGACCGCGGCGGTGGCGGGGTCCTCGAACGACTCGTGGGCCATCACGTGGCACCAGTGGCACGAGGAGTAGCCGATGGACAACAGCACGGGGCGGTTGGTCTCGCGCGCCAGCGCGAAGGCCTCCTCGCCCCACGGGAACCAGTCCACCGGGTTCTCGGCGTGCTGGCGCAGGTAGAGGCTGCTCTCGTGGGCGAGGCGGTTGGCCATCCACACCGAGCGTACGCCAGGGCGCCGCGCCGTGCCCATGGCCCCGTCCCACCCGGGGGCGCTACCCTCCGGCTTCGTGATCGACGACCTCATCGCCTCGGCGGGACCCGTCCCGGCCCGCGCCCCCGGCGCGCGCTGGCATCAGGTGGCGCTGCTCGCCACCGCCGCCGCGCTCGGCGCGAACGGCCGCGTGCGCTCCGACCTGGCGGGCGTGCTGCAGTCGCTGGACCGCCCGGACGCCGCGGCCCAGGCCGCGCAGGACGCAGGCGACCAGCCGTGGGCGCGCTGGTGGGCCACGCTCACCGTGGGTCAGCGGTCCGGCGACGCCGCGGTGCGGGCCGTCCGCGACGCCCTGGCCATGGACCCCGGCCCCGGGCCGGACGGCCGCGAGGTGGCTCGCCGCCTCGGTGACCTCAGCGACGAGCTGGCCGCCCTGTCGGGCCGCGGCACCGAGCACGCCCGCTTCTCCCTGCAGGGCATCACCCAGGGCTCGCCGCGCCGGGCCCTGCTGGTGGGCCGCTCGTCGGCGACCTTCCTGGTGGAGCCCACCTGGGACGCCATGCGCCTCATCCGCCTGGGGCCCTCGGAGGGGCCGTCCGGCGGCAACCGGGCGCACCTCAACCTGGGGGAGATCGTCGAGTCCGTCCGCCGCGGCGAGCGCGGCGCCGACCGTCCGGTCCCGCCGGACGAGCCCGGCACCCTGGCGGCCGACGCCCTGCTGGCCGGCCTGCGCGAGGACCGCGGCGTGCGGGACCGCCGCCTGCTGGACCTGGCGGACGAGGTGCGGGTGGAGCGCGAGCGCCTGGCCGCCGAGCGCGCCCAGCTGCAGAAGGAGAAGTCCACGCTGGCGTCCGTGCTGCGGCAGGCGCAGGCCATCAAGGCGGAGGGGGCAGCGGCCGTGGCGGTGAAGGTGCCGGCCACGCGGGCCGACGCCGCGACGCTGCTGGAGCTCCCGGTGGACGCCTCCAACGACGAGGTGGAGCGGGCGTTCCGCACCCAGATCGTGCGGTGCCACCCGGACCGGGTCGCCGACATGCACCCCACCATCCGCGGACACGCGGAGGGCCTCACGGTGGCGCTCAACGCCGCCCGCGACCTGCTGGTGGGGAACGGGGTTTCGCGGGGCCGCCGGGCGGGGTAGGTTCGGGTACGCCCACGGGAGGGCCCACGACCGTGACCCACGCCGTCTCGCCACATCCGTCGCGTCTCGCCCTCTACTGGCGGGCCACGCGGCCGCTGTACCTGCCCACCTCCGGCGTCCCGGCACTCGCCGGCGCGGCCGTCGCGATCGGCCATCCCGACGCGAACTGGTGGCTCGCCGCCGTCGCGGTCATCGCCGTCGTGCTGGTGCACTGCGGCGTGAACGTCACCAACGACGTCGAGGACTTCGCCCGGGGCGTGGACACCGAGGCGAAGATGGACAACTCGCGGGTGTTCACCACCGGCCTGCTGGGCGTGCGGGAGGGCCGGGCCGTCGCCTGGGGCTACTTCTCCCTGGGCGCCCTGCTGGGGCTCGTCGTCGTGGCGGTCCAGGGGCCCGCGCTGCTGCTGGTGGGCGTGCTGGGGATCCTCGGCGGCTGGCTCTACACCGGCGGGCCGTGGCCGTACAAGCACGTCGGGCTCGGCGATCCGCTGATCATCCTGCTGATGGGGCCCATGATCACCCAGGGGGCGTACACCGCGGTCACCGGCGACGCGTTCGACTGGACCGCCGCCGCGGTGGGCCTGGTACCCGGCTTCCTCATCGCGGCGGTGCTGCAGGGCAACAACCTGTCCGACATCGTCGAGGACGGCGCCGCCGGCGTGCGCACCCTGGCGGTGCGGGTGGGCTTCGAGGGCGCCCGCACCCTCTACCTGGTGAGCCTCGCCGTGGCCTTCGCCGTGCTGCCGGCCATCTGGCTGGCGACCCACCTGGGGCCGGCCATCCTCATCCCGCTGGTGATGGTCCCCATGGCCTGGCAGCGGGCTCGCCAGGCGCTGGCGGGCGCCGGCCCGGGCGACGACGGCCTGCGCAGCCTCGCCCCGCTCACGGCCCAGCTGCATCTGCTGGCCACCACCCTGCTGGTGTGCGCGATCTCCCTGGACCGCGTCCTGGCCTGACCGCTCAGGCGGTGCCCGCCTCCAGCCCGGCGGGTGAGATCTCGCGCTCCAGGACCAGGTGCCGCCCGCGCACGAGGCGCACGCGCATCGCCCCCCGCGCGTGCTGGTCCACGTGGGTCACCGCGCCACCCGCGCGCCGCGGGGGGACCGGCAGGCGCAGCGGCGACGGGCCGGCGGACCCCTCGATCTCCAGGCGGTGCACCGCGTCGCGTCCGCGCACCAGCCAGTGGCCGTCACCGGCCCGCGCCCGCACCAGCGCCAGCGGCGCGGCCAGCTGCACCACCCGCCCGCCGACCATCACGACCGCGGTGGTCGCGGTGAACCGCAGCGGGCCCACGCGCACCGTCCCGCCGGCGAACGCCGCCGTCATCTCCTGGTCGTGCGCCTCGCCCCACCACCAGCGCTCCGGGAACCCGGGGCCCCAGTTCTTCTCCGCGTAGGCGCGGCCGCTGAACGGGCTCGCGTGGCCGCCGGCGACCAGGTGGCCCTCGACGTGACCGCCCAGCACGTGCGGGTGCCAGTACTGGCTCAGGCCCGGGACCATGCCACCCAGCCCCAGGCCGCTCATCCGGCGCGGCCATCCGCCGCCGGTGATGCGCGCCTCCATCCGCTCGCCCGCCCCCAGGTCCACCCGCAGATGCGGGCCCTGGGCCCGCATGAGGCCGGCAATGTCGATGCCCAGCGCCGCGGTGTCGAGCGTGACGGGCCCGCCGATGCGCCAGGTCACCCCGCCGGGCGACGTCGCGAGCGCCACGAGCGCGGTCTGCCCGGTGACCCCGCACAGCGCGACGATCACGCGGCCGTCATCGGTGACGATGCGCCAGTAGTAGCCCTCCATGGGCACGCCGTGGGCGCCGCGCGGGTCGTGCCAGGGCAGGTCGGCACCGGCGCGCCGCCACCACCCGCTCACCGGGCGGCCGGGTACCGGCGGCCCCGCCAGACGGCCCCGCGCCCGGTGATGCGGTCCACCGCGCCCTGCACGGCGGCGGCCGACAGCACCAGCATCCCCACCGGCAGGGTCGGGGCGTCGCGGCGCGGGGTGGGGACCGCCGGCCCGGCGAGTCGTTGGAGCGCCGCCTGCGCGGCCATCCCGGCCAGGCCCCAGGCCAGCATGCCGCCGTCGCGCCGCCGGGCCCCGCGGCCCGCGGCGACCCACGGTGCGAGCGTGAGCCCGGCCACCAGCGCCGCGCCCGCAACGGCCTTGTCCGGCCCGCCGGGGTGGGCGAACGAGGCGTTCTTGCGCCAGCCGCGCCAGAGGTCGCGCGCCCCGTGGTACATGCGCAGCGACACCAGGTCGTGCCCCTGGGCCGGCACCAGCAGCCCGCCGGCCCGCTTGACCCGCAGCGCCAGGGTCACGTCGTCCACCATGTGGCCCGCCTGGCCGCGGTGCCCCCCGATGCGCTCGTACAGGCCGCGCTCGATGAGGATGAACCCGCCGGCGGCGATCGCCACGGGGGATCGCGGGTGCCGGGCCAGCGGCCCCGGCGCCACGAGCGTGCCGATGGCGATGACGGCGGCGGGCAGCACCCAGCGCTCCACGCGCGTGCCGGTGTCGACGCGCGGCACCAGCGTCGCCCCGCCCCGGCCATGCCGCCGCGCCAGGCTCAGGGTGCGGGCCACCGCGTCGGGACGGTGCACCACGTCGGCGTCGCTGAACAGCAGCCAGTCCGGCTCTCCGGCCTCACCCACCCCGCGCCAGCACGCCCACGGCTTGCCCACCCAGCCCTCCGGCAGCGGACCGGCGTCGATCACCCGCAGCCGGGGGTCGCCGCCGCCCGCCTCGCGGGCGCGGTCGGCGGTGCCGTCCGTGGAGCCGTCGTCCACCAGGACCACGGCGCGCAGCGGCGGGCGCTGGGCCAGCAGCGAGGCCACGCACGCCCCGACCGCCCGGGCCTCGTTCCGGGCCGGCACCACCGCCACCACCGGCAGCTCGGGATCGGTCGCGGGAGGCTCGGCCGCCGCGTCGGGCACCGCCCGCCGCTCGTACGCGGTGAGGGCGAGGGCGCCGCCCCAGGCCACGGCGGCCGCGCGGGCCAGGGCGACGGTGAGGCTCAGTCGAGCTCCCAGTCGTCCTCGACCGCGATGCTCGCGTAGGCGCGCCACTCCTTGAGCACCAGCCGCACCCGCTTGGCGGGGATGTGGGGGTGGGTGGCGGCCAGCAGCGCGACGGCCATGTCGTCGCCGCCCTTCTGCGGCGGGACGCCCAGCTCGTTGAGCACCGCCCACACGTCGTCCTCGTCGAGCTTCGGCCGCTCGGCGAGGATGTACTCCGCGGCGTCGCCCAGGTCCAGGTCGTCGCTCATGGCCCCGAGTATGACGGGCCCCGGGGCGAGTTCTTCACGGAACCTCAAGAAGACCACCCCCGCGGCCGACAACGGCGGCGGATGAACGACGCCCCTGACGACCCGATGACGCCCCGCGCCTGCGGCTGCCTCGCACGCGTGCTGGACGTCCTCGACCACCACACAGAGGCCCCGCTCCGGGTCCGCGGCCACGCGTCCAGCTGGACGCACGAGGTGTTCGAGGTGGGCCGCAGGTACCTGTTGTCGGTCGCCGCCACGGCGCGCGACGCGCTGCTGGTGCCGCTGCGGTCGGTTGCCGTGGAGGAACGATGAGCCCGCCCAGTCGCAGCGTGATCCCCAACGGGACGCCCACCGTGGACGACGTCCAGCGGCATTGCCACCGGGTCCGCTCGGCCGGGTCGCCGAACGCGAAGGCGCGGTCCGCGCTGGTGAACGACTACCGGCGCCTGTGCGCGCTGCTGTCGGTCCCGCCGGAGGAGACCCCCACGAACCTCGATCTGCAGCGGGCCTCGGCGGCCCTGCTGCGGGTCGCCGCGGCCGCCGAGGCGGCCGCCGCGCGGGCGCCCGGCGCCCGTCGCCCGTTCTGATCTGACCGCCGTGCGCGCCCGCCCCTCCGGCGGGCCTCGACGCGTGTGGTAGCGTTCCCGGTCCTGCCGTCCGAGCGAAAGGCTGGTCTGTGGCTCCGGGACAACGCCTTGCGATCACTCTTGCCTGCCAGGAGTGCAAGCGTCGCAACTACCAGACGAACAAGTCCAGGCGGAACACTCCGGACCGGATCGAGCTGAAGAAGTTCTGCCGGTGGTGTGGTCGTCATACAGCGCATCGTGAGACGCGCTGACCGTCGCTCAGGCGACGCCTCGTAGGGTCGTAGCTCAACTGGTAGAGCACCGGTCTCCAAAACCGGGGGTTGGGGGTTCGAGTCCCTCCGGCCCTGTCAAGAACGTGGACTGATGGCACGCATCCGACCCGCACGCAGCCAAGATGGTGGAGGTTCCTCGAAGGGCGAGGGGGGCGACTCCACGCCCGCGCGCAAGCGCGGCGGCGACCGGCCGTCCCCGCGTCCGACGCCACAGCGTCAGCGTGAGAAGGCCGGCTCGGTCACCAAGGCCGTCCAGGAGAAGCGCCGGGGTTCGCGCTTCTTCTCCGACGTCGTGGCCGAGCTCCGCAAGGTGCAGTGGCCCACGCGGATGCAGCTGTTGCAGTCAACCGCGGTCGTGCTGCTGGTCGTCGCGATCGTGGTCGTCTATCTCGCCGCCGTCGACGCGGTCGTCAGCCGCGCCGTCGACGCGATCTTCTAGCCCGCTCCGAAGGGGTTTCCGCCCAAGTGTTCCGCTGGTACGTCATCAACACCTACTCCGGCCACGAGAAGAAGGTGAAGGCCAACCTGGAGCACCGCCTCGTCTCGATGGGGCAGCGTGAGCGGGTCAAGCAGATCGTCATCCCCACCGAGCACGTGGTGGAGACGAACAAGGACGGCCAGAAGATCCAGACCGAGAAGCGCACGCTTCCCGGCTACGTGCTGGTGAACATGGACATGACCCCCGACGCCCTCTGGGTCGTCAAGGACACGCCCGGGGTCACCGGGTTCGTCGGGTCGTCCACGGATCCCGTGCCGCTCACCCAGTCCGAGGTGGACCGCCTGCTGCGCACGCAGTCGGAGGCGCGTCCCAAGATCCGGGCCGAGTTCACGGTGGGCGAGCAGGTGAAGGTCATCTCTGGTCCGCTGTCGGACTTCACCGGCGAGATCGCCGAGATCAACGCGGAGGCCGGCCGTCTGAAGGTGCTCGTGAGCATCTTCGGCCGCGAGACCCCCGCGGACCTGTCGTTCGATCAGGTCAAGAAGCTGTCGTAGGCATGGACGCGCCGCCATCGCGGCGCGGGTAGACTCCAACGTCCGGACCGGCGGCGTACGCGCGCGCCTGCCACACCGGATCACCACACCGACACGCGCGAAGAGGCCATGGCGAAGAAGGTCCTGCAGCTCATCAAGCTCCAGATCCCGGCGGGACAGGCATCCCCTGCTCCTCCGGTCGGTCCCGCGCTGGGTGCGGCGAGCATCAACATCATGGAGTTCTGCAAGGCGTTCAACGCGCAGACCCAGGCGCAGCAGGGGACCATCACCCCTGTCGTCATCACCGTGTACGAGGACCGTTCGTTCTCGTTCATCACCAAGACCCCGCCGGCCCCGGTGCTGATCCGCCAGGCGCTGGGCATCGACAAGGGTTCCGCCGTGCCGCAGACCGACAAGGTCGGGACGCTCACGCAGGCGCAGCTGCGCCAGATCGCGGAGACCAAGATGCCCGACCTGAACGCGAACAGCGTCGAGACGGCCATGTCCATGATCGCGGGCACCGCCCGCAGCATGGGAGTCCTGGTCGAGGACTAGTCGGGTCGCGGGTCGGGTGCCTTGGCGGTGCCCGTGAACGCCCGCTACCCTGCACGGTCGCGCCACAGCGAAGAGGAGTAGGAACGGTGCCGAAGCACGGCAAGCGCTACCAGCAGGCCAAGACCGAGGTCGGACAGACGGAGCTCTACGCCCCGCTGGACGCGGTCCGCCTGATCAAGTCGCAGGAGCTCACGCGTTTCGACGCGACCGTCGAGGTGCACCTGCGCCTCGGGGTCAACGTCCGGCACGCGGACCAGCAGCTGCGCGGCACCATCAGCCTCCCCCACGGCACGGGCAAGAGCGTCCGCGTCGCGGTCTTCGCGCAGGGCGACAAGGCCCGTGAGGCCGAGGAGGCCGGGGCGGAGGTCGTGGGCGGCGAGGACCTCGCGGCCAAGATCCAGGAGGGCTTCGACGAGTTCGACGTCGCCATCGCCACTCCGGACATGATGGGCACCGTCGGCAAGCTGGGCCGCATCCTCGGCCCGGCCGGCAAGATGCCCAACCCGAAGACCGGCACCGTGACGTTCGACGTGGCGAAGGCCGTCGAGGACGTCAAGGGCGGCAAGGTCGAGTACCGCACCGACCGCACCGGCATCGTCCACCTCGGCATCGGCAAGCGCTCGTTCGAGACCGAGCAGCTGGTCGAGAACTACGCCGCCGTGCTCGACGAGATCGTCCGGGTCAAGCCCGCGGCGGCCAAGGGCCGGTACCTGAAGTCCATCACCCTCGCCCAGACCATGGGCCCCGGCATCCCCGTGGACACCACGCGGACCACCAATCTGCTCGAGGAGGTCAGCGCCGCAGGCGTCTGACCCCCACGAACCGATCGTAGACCCACGGGGGCGGCCACCGGCCGCCTCAAACCGGCCCCCAAGGCCACCCGTGCGAGATCGGTGACGAGCCCGCCTCACCCGGCCGCCCAGCGGTTCCGGTGACGTCGGCCCGCGCCGTTCACGCCCGGAGCGAGTCGAGAAGGAGGTGAGGCACTGAACCGGGATCAAAAGGCGGAGGCGATCGCCGAGATCGAGCAGAAGCTCGGCTCGACGAACACCGTTCTCGCCGCGGACTTCCGCGGGCTGTCGGTGCAGCAGCTCTCCGAGCTGCGTGGCGCGCTGCGCGAGGCCGAGGCCGAGCTCAGCGTCGTCAAGAACACCCTTGCCCGCCGTGCCGCGAACAGCACCGGCAAGGAAGCGCTGCTGCCGTACCTCACCGGTCCCTCGGGTCTGGTGTGGGTGAACGGCGACCCCGCGGTCGCCGCGAAGGCCCTGCAGGGCTTCGCCACCAAGAACACCGCCCTGGAGCTCAAGGGCGGGATGCTCGACGGCCGCGATCTGCCGGCCGAGAGCCTCAAGCAGCTCGCATCGCTCCCCTCGCGGGAGCAGCTCATCGCCCAGCTCGCCGGGGGCGTCGCCGCCCCGCTGCGCGGTCTGGCCGGGAGCCTGCACAACCTCATCGCCGGGCTCGCTCGCACGCTTGCCTCGGTGCAGGAGCAGAAGGCGGCCGAGGGCGGCTGAGCCCTCGATCCAACCCATTTTCTGACGAGAAACGCTGAAGGAGACACAGATGGCGATTAGCACCGAGGAGTGGATCGAGGAGCTCAAGGGCATCTCCGTGCTGGAGCTGGCCGAGCGGATCAAGGCGATCGAGGAGACCTTCGGCGTGACCGCCGCGGCCCCGGTCGCGGTCGCGGCCGCCCCCGCCGGTGGCGGCGGTGGTGGTGAGGCCGCCGAGGAGCAGACCTCGTTCACGGTGAGCCTCGACTCCGCCGGCGACAAGAAGATCCAGGTGATCAAGGTCGTCCGCGCGGTGACCGGCCTGGGCCTCAAGGAGGCCAAGGACCTCGTCGACGGCGCGCCCGCCGTCGTCAAGGAGGGCATCCCGAAGGAGGAGGCCGAGCAGATCAAGGCGCAGCTCGAGGAGAGCGGCGGGGTCGTCTCGGTCAAGTAGTTCGCGTCCCGTGGGTCCCCGGCGTCGCCGGGGACCCACGGGGTGGACCACCCGCCCCGTGATGTGGTGGAGTCCCCGCTCGTGAAGCGGGTCGGATTCCTCGGGGCCATCGTGGTGGCGGTCGCCTTCGGGGCGGCCCCCGCCAACGCCGGCGTCCTCTCGCAGGGCGTCTTCCGGCTTGGCGCGGACGCGCTGTGGAGCACCGGGCTGTCGGGTGACGGCCAGACGGTGGCCATCGTGGACGAGGGCTTCGGCGGCCTGGACACCTCCATCGCCGCGGGGGAGCTGCCGCCGCGCGACCGGCTCACCGTCCGCAGCTTCGACGCCCGGAACGGCCTCGACGGCCGCAACCGCCTGGACCTCCCCACCGAGCACGGCACGCGGATGGCGGAGATCGTCCATGACGTGGCGCCCGGCGCCCGCCTGGTCCTGGTGAACTACAACTCGGTGCAGGAGTTCGCGGCGGCCGCGGACTGGGTCGCGGCCCAGGGCATCCCGGTGGTGAGCCACTCCAACTCCTTCCTGGACGGGCCGTTCGACGGCACGGGCACGGCCGCGCAGGCGGTGGACCGGGCGGCGGCCCGCGGTGTGCTGTGGGTCAACTCGGCCGGGAACTTCGCCCAGCGCCACTGGACGGGCCCCGGGACCCCGGGGGGTGTCGCCATCGGGCTGCCGGCGGTGCCCGGCGCGTGGGTGGACCTGCACCTGTCCTGGCGGGACCCGACCGCCCGGGCGTCGTTCACCGTCGAGCGGCTGGGCACCGACGGCGTGTGGGCGACCGCCGCCGCCAGCAGCTCGTCGGGCCCGGTGTCCGCCGCCGCCGAGCCGTTCCAGGCCGTCGGGGGTCCCTGGCGGGTGCTGGTGCGCCAGGACGCCGGGCCGCCGCAGGAGCTGGAGCTGGTGTCCGGATCGCTGCCCCTCGAGGGGGCGGTGGCCGCCGGCAGCGTCCTCACACCGGGGGATGCCCGCGGGGCGCTCACCGTGGGGGCGGTGCCGTGGCAGTCGCGCACGATCGCGGCCTACTCCTCGCAGGGGCCCACCGATGACGGACGGGCCAAGCCGGATGTCGTGGGACCCACGTACGTCACCGCCAACACCGCGTTCCCGGGGACCGCGGGCACGTCGGCCGCCACCGCCCACGTGGCCGGCGCGGCCGTCCTGCTGCGCGCGCAGCGGTCGGCCGCCGGGCTCCCGGCGGGGGCCGAGGACCTGCGCGCCACGCTGACCGCGGGGGCCCTGGACCTGGGCCGGCCGGGCCCCGACCCGCTGTACGGTGCGGGCATGGTGCGACTGGATCTCGGTGCGCCGCGGCTGGAGGCGAGGTTCGTCCCGGCGCGGTCGGTGCTGCGCGTGCGCGCGGTCGACGACGGCACCCTCGACGCCGTGGAGGTGCGGATGGCCGGTGCGCGTCCCCGCATCATCCGCAGGGCGGCGTTCGGCCTGCGGCTGCGGCCCGCCACGCGCACCCGGGTCACCGTGATCGCCCGGGACATGGCGGGGAACGCCACGGTCCGCCGCACCTGGGCCGGGGCCGCCCGGTGAGGCGCCGGGTCCCGATCCTGATGGCCGCCGCCCTCACGGTGGTGCCCGTCGCGCAGGCCGCGCCCGCCGAGCCGGTGGCGGTGACCGTCCAGGCACGCCCCGGACAGGCGCACGAGGTGGCGCAGGCGCTGGGCCGGAGCGCGCTGCGGGTGCAGCGCCGCCGGGGGACCGACCTGCAGGTGGTCACCAGCCCGGCGCGCCTGGCCACGCTGCGGCGCCTGCCCGGGGTCGCGTCCGCCGGCCCGGCCTCCACCGCGTTCCCGGATGCCACCGCCGTCACCAGCGAGGGACTGTTCCGCACCGGCGCCGCGGCGATCGTGCCCGCCGCCAACGGCGGGGAGGGCCTGGTGATCGCCGTGCTGGACCTGGGGTTCGGCGCCGGCATCGAGTCGCTGCGGGCCAAGGGGGAGATGCCCCCGGCCGAGCGGACCGAGGTGCAGAGCTTCGACACGGTGAACGGCCTGGCGGGGCGCAACGCCTACGGCAACGCGACCAACCATGGCGAGCTGGTCACCCAGACGGTGTTCGACTACGCGCCGCGGGCCACCTACGTGCTGGTGAACTACCGCACGCCCGAGGACTTCGTGACCGCGGTGGACTTCCTGATCGCACGGCGCCCCGACATCGTCGTGCACTCGAACAACTTCATCGAGGGGCCGTTCGACGGCACGGGGCCGGCCGCCCGCGCGGTGGACCGCGCGGCCGCCGCGGGGCTGCTGTGGTTCAACAGCGGCGGGAACTACGCCCAGCGCCACTGGGCGGGGCCGTGGACCGACGCCGACGGGGACGGCATCCTCGACTGGGGCGGGGTGGAGCGCGGCCTGTTCTACCAGGGCGCCGGCAGGCCACTCACGTTCGCCGTCTCCTGGGTGCAGCGGCCCTCCGGCCCCCGCACCGACCTGGACCTCGCGCTCGAGCGGCGCAACGACGACGGCTCGTGGACCGCGGTGGCCACCAGCACGGACCGCCAGTCCGCGGGCGCCGCCCCCGCGGAGCGCATCACGGGGTACCTGCCGCCCGTGGACGGCTTCTTCCGGCTGGCGGTGCGCGTGGCGAGCGGCCCGCCGCCGGTGGGCGACATCACCCTCTTCTCGCGCGAGGTCGACATCCCGCTGGTCCTGGGCGGCTCGTCGGTGTCGAGCGTGCCCACGCCCGGTGACGCCGCGGGCGCGATCTCCGTGGGGGCCGTCGACTGGCGCGGCGACCGCCTGAAGGGCTACTCGTCCCGCGGGCCGACGCCCGATCTGCGCCCCAAGCCGGACATGGTCGCCCCCACCGACACCAGCCTCGCGGGGCCCAACGGGCCGCGCCTGGTGGGCGGCACCTCGAACGCCGCCCCCAACGCCGCCGGCGCGGCCGCGGTGATCATCGCGAGCCTGCGCGCCGGGGGCGTGAACGTGGTCCCGGCGGACGTCCGGGCGCAGCTGCTGCGCGACGCGGTGGACCTGGGCGATCCGGGACCGGACCTCTCCTACGGCGCCGGCCGCGCGCGCGTGGACCTGGTGCCTCCGGTGGTGACCGACGTCCGCCCCGCGCCGGGCGCGCCGGTGCGCGGCAGGGTCACCATCGCCGCCACGGCGGCCGACCCGTCACGGATCTCACGCCTCACCCTGTGGAACGGCGACCGCCAGGTGGCCCTCGTGCGGGCCCGCACCGCCTTCGGCGTGCGGCTCGACACCGCCCGGTTCCCCGACGGCGATCTCACCTTCGCCGTGGACGCCGTCGACTGGCCCGGGAACGCGGGGCGCCGGGAGTGGTCGGTCCGCGTGGACAACACCCCGCCCGCCCTGCGGGTGCTGCGCGCCTTTGCGGTCCCCCGGCCGAAGGGGGCCGAACCCGATCCCGAGAAGCCGCGCCAGACGTTCGTCGTGATCTCGGCCCGCGACGCCGGCGCGCCGGCGATGACGCTGCGGATCTCGGGGAAGGGGATCCGGCCCAGGACGGTGCCGCTGCGGGCGGTGGCGGGACGCCGGATCCCGGTGGGACGACTGCGTCCGGGACGGCATGTGATCCGCCTCGAGCTCACCGATGCGGCGGGTAACGGCCGAACTCGAAATCAGGTCCTGCGTTTCAGGTAAGCTACCGATCAGCTTTTGGCCGACGGACATGGACAAACGCCCCTACACGGCGCAGAATTCCCGCCGGATCGACCCGACCTTCGGAGGACGACACAGATGCCGCTTGACCAGGCCCTCAAGAGCGCGCTTCGGGACAAGGTCTCGACCGCGAACAAGACCAACGTCGATGACATCGCCGCTCAGGTGCAGGAGGCTCGTGCCTCGCTGGCCGAGGACGACAAGGACTACGCCCGCCTCGGCGGCTGGCTTGACGACCTCGCCGTCGTGAAGGGCGGTCAGGTGATCGGCCGCTTCGGGGACACGATCGACAAGGCGCCGTAGGCGTCACGGGTGCCGGTCCACCGGCACCTCCCAGTACTCCGGGGCGCCGTCCGCCCCGCCTGACGGCGGGACGGACGGCGTTTCGCGTTCCGACCCTAGCGGCGCGGGCGCTGGAGCTGCAGCAGGCGCTGCATGCGCCGCGTCTCGGCGAGCGCGTTCAGGGGCCGGGCGTCGCCCCCGCCCTGGGCGCCCCGCCCGATGCGCTCCTCGCGGCCCTCGCGGGCCTCGACCCAGCGCTCGTAGGACGTGATGAGGTCCATGAGCTGGCGGACCAGCTCCAGGCCGCCCTGCGTGGGGACGAACGCGTCGCCGTCCAGGAGGACGGTGCGGTCGGCCGCGCGGTACACGAGCTCGCCGGCGCCGGGCAGGGCGGCGCGCAGCGTGTTGGCGGAGACCCGGACGCCCATGCCGTGCCATTCGCGCTTCAGGACGCCCTGCTCCACGGCCGGGCGGAAGCCGAAGTACCGCATTCTGCGGCGCTCCTCGGAGGTGGACCACAGGGTGTGGGCCGTCTCCAGGAGGGTGGCGAGCTGGGCCGGGAAGTCGTCCCCGGCGTCGCTGGGGAGGGGGGGGAGGGGGTCGGTCATCTGTGGGCAGTATGCACGGCGTGGCATACGACGTCGCGAACCGGTAGGGTTCTCTCTCTTGTCCGACCGGTCGGGTTGACTTCGGCTGCTGTGAACCACCCATCGACGCCGTTCCACCCACGGCGTGTTCATCCGGGTGGCTCACCCCTGCCGTTTTCTGTTACGATACCCGGCCGCCCCTCGCCCAGTGACATCTCACCAGGCGAGGCCGTGCCCGCTGCCCGCCGCCACCATGCTCGTCCAGGAGGCCTCGCGACTTGAGCAAGGTTAAAGCCGCCCGTGTTCGTCGCTCGTTCTCGCGCCTCGGAAAGGTCGAGGAGGTCCCTGACCTCATCGACATCCAGCGCGCTTCGTTTGAGTGGTTCCTCAACGAAGGACTTCGAGAGACGATCGACGACATCTCTCCCATTGAGGACTTCACGGGCACTCTCGCCGTGCAGTTCGGCAAGTACACCATCGGCGGGTGGGAACCCGGCATGCCGTTGGATCACATCGTGCCGAACAACGACATCAAGGAGTGCCGCGAGAAGGACCTGGTCTACGCCGCGCCGCTGACGATGGAGGTCGCCTTCATCAACCGCGAGACCGGTGAGATCCGGGAGCAGAAGGTCTTCATGGGCGATCTGCCCCTCATGACCGACTGGGGCACCTACATCATCAACGGCACGGAGCGCGTGGTCGTCACCCAGCTGGTGCGATCCCCCGGTGCCTACGTGATGGAGCCGAAGGACCCGGAGAAGCAGGTCTTCATCGCGAACCTCATGCCGTCCCGCGGCTCGTGGGTCGAGCTCGAGATCGACAAGAAGGGCCAGGTCAACGTCCGGATCGACCGGAAGCGCAAGCTGCCGGTCACCACGCTGCTGTTC
>LNFL01000136.1 GCA_001464275.1 Actinobacteria bacterium Ga0077560
CCCGGACGACCCGGACCGTGTGAACCCCTACATCCAGATGACCCTGGACAAGGACTCCACGGAGGGCGCCCCGCAGTCCGGCGACCGCAAGAGCCTGGACGAGCTGGCGAAGCTCGTCGAGGAGATGCGCCAGCTGAACGTGGACATCGAGAACATGCCGGCGGACGAGCGCCAGCGTGTCGACGAGGAGATCGTCAAGGTCGAGAAGCGCATCGACCAGCGGGCCGGCGAGCTCATGCAGCACGCCCTCGTCGAGGTGTTCAAGAAGCAGCGCCCGGGCGAGCCGCCGACGATCGACAACAGCAAGTCGCTCGTGCGCTCGCTGTTCTTCGACCCCAAGCGGTACGACCTCACCCGCGTGGGCCGGTACAAGCTCAACGCCCGCCTGAACGCGACGGTCGACCCCGAGATCCGCACGCTCACCAACCCGCGGTTCACCGGCCGCCTGTCCGGCATGAGCGACGACCTGGTGGACCTCATCCGCCGCCTGGTCGACCTGCCCATCCGGATCAACGTGCCGGAGGACAGCAAGGACTACGCCGCGGACTCCATCGTGATGCCGCGCGACGAGATCACCGGCGAGCTCGACGAGTACGAGCACTTCGGCAACCGGCGCCTGCGCACCGTCGGCGAGCTCATCCAGGAGGCCTTCCGCATCGGCCTCTACCGGATGGAGCGCGTCGTCCGGGAGCGGATGAGCACCGAGGACGTCGACACCATCACGCCGCAGACGATCATCAACATCCGGCCCGTGGTGGCGGCGCTGAAGGAGTTCTTCGGCTCCTCCCAGCTGTCGCAGTTCATGGACCAGACGAACACCCTCGCGGGCCTCACGCACCGCCGCCGCCTGTCGGCGCTCGGCGCCGGCGGCCTCACCCGGGAGCGCGCGCCGATCGAGGTGCGCGACGTGCACACCACCCACTACGGGCGCATGTGCCCCATCGAGACCCCGGAAGGCCCGAACATCGGCCTCATCGGCTCGCTGGGCTCGTACGCGACGGTGAACGAGTTCGGCTTCATCCAGACCCGGTACCGCCGGGTGGACAAGGGCGTCGTGACCGACAACCTGGAGTGGCTCGACGCCACCCAGGAGGAGCACAAGGTCATCGCGCAGGCGAACGCCCCGATGGACGCCAAGGGCCGCCTCGAGGGCCCGGTGCTGTGCCGCCGCGGCGGTGAGCCGCACCTCGCCGACCCGGACGAGGTCGACTACATGGACGTCTCGCCCGAGCAGATCGTCTCGGTCGCGACCGCCCTCATCCCGTTCCTGGAGCACAACGACGCCAACCGCGCGCTCATGGGCGCCAACATGCAGCGTCAGGCCGTGCCGCTCATGATCACCGAGGCCCCGCTGGTGGGCACCGGCATGGAGCGCCGCGCCGCCCTCGACTCGCGTGACGTCGTGGTGTCGCGCAGCACGGGCACGGTGGCGAAGGTCGACGCCGAGCACATCGTGGTGGAGGACGACCAGGGCGAGCTGGAGAGCTACGAGCTCGAGAAGTTCAAGCGCTCCAACCAGGGCACGATCATCCACCAGAAGCCGCTGGTGCGCCTCGGCGACACCGTGCAGGCCGGCGACGTCCTCGCGGACGGCAGCTCGACCGACTGCGGCGAGCTGGCGCTGGGCAAGAACATCCTCGTGGCCTTCATGTCGTGGGAGGGCTACAACTACGAGGACGCGATCATCATCTCGGAGCGCCTCGTCAAGGACGACGTGCTCTCCTCGATCCACATCGAGGAGTACGAGGTCGACGCCCGCACCACCAAGCTGGGCGCCGAGGAGATCACCCGGGACATCCCGAACCGCTCCGAGGAGTCGCTGAAGGACCTCGACGAGCGCGGCATCGTGCGCATCGGCGCCGAGGTCGGCTCGGGCGACCTGCTCGTGGGCAAGGTCACGCCGAAGGGCGAGACCGAGCTCACCGCCGAGGAGAAGCTCATCCGCGCCATCTTCAAGGAGAAGGCCGGCGAGGTTCGCGACACCTCCCTCAAGGTGCCCCACGGCGAGGGCGGCAAGGTCATCGACGTGAAGGTCTTCAGCCGTGACAACGGCGACGACCTCTCACCCGGCGTGAACCAGCTAGTGCGCGTCTACGTCGCCAAGCGCCGCAAGATCGCCGAGGGCGACAAGCTCGCCGGCCGTCACGGCAACAAGGGCGTCATCTCGAAGATCGTGCCGGAGGAGGACATGCCGTTCCTGGAGGACGGCACCCCCATCGACATGATCCTCAACCCGCTCGGCGTGCCGAGCCGGATGAACATCGGCCAGGTGCTCGAGACGCACCTCGGCTGGGCGGCCAACCGGGGCTGGCACCCGGGCGGCAAGGAGAACGGTGAGGCCCTGGAGCGCACCTTCGTGGCGACGCCCGTCTTCGACGGCGCCACCCCGGAGGACGTCGACAAGGCGCTCATCGACTGGCAGAACAGCCACGACACGCCCATCCAGCTGTCGATCGACGAGGGTGACCGCGAGGGCCGGCAGTGCTCCGGGAAGATGCGCCTGTTCAACGGGCGCACCGGGGCGCCGTACGACGGCAAGGTCACCGTCGGCTACATGTACATGCTGAAGCTGCTCCACCTCGTGGACGACAAGATCCACGCGCGCTCCACCGGCCCGTACTCCCTCGTCACCCAGCAGCCGCTGGGCGGCAAGGCGCAGTTCGGTGGCCAGCGCTTCGGCGAGATGGAGGTGTGGGCACTGGAGGCGTACGGCGCCGCCTACACCCTCCAGGAGATGCTCACCATCAAGAGCGACGACACCGTGGGCCGCGTCAAGGCCTACGAGGCGATCGTGAAGGGCGAGAACATCCAGGAGCCCTCCATCCCCGAGAGCTTCAAGGTGCTGCTGAAGGAGATGCAGAGCCTCGGTCTCGACGTGAAGGTCCACGGCGAGAGCGGGCCGGAGTTCAGCGGCCGGGACGAGGACGACGACCTCCTCCGCGCCGCCGAGGAGCTCGGCATCGACCTTTCCGGCGGGATGACCGCCTCGAAGGACGACGAGGTCGAGGGTGAGGGCGCGACGGAGCAGGCCCCGGCGGAGATCACCGCCGGCGCCGACGCCGCCGAGCCCGCAGGGGACGAAAAGGCCGAGGACTGACGGGTCGCCCCCGGGCGCGGTGGATCCGCGCCCAGGGGGCTTCTCGGGTGGATTCACCTCGAGCGGCGCTGACGCCGCCCGTCGCGAGAAGGAGCGAGCGCAAACGTGATCGACATCAACAACTTCGACACCATCTCGATCGGCCTGGCCTCCCCCAAGCAGATCCGTGCGTGGTCGTCGGGCGAGGTCACCAAGCCCGAGACCATCAACTACCGCACGCTCAAGCCGGAGAAGGACGGGCTCTTCTGCGAGAAGATCTTCGGTCCGACGAAGGACTGGGAGTGCTACTGCGGCAAGTACAAGCGCGTCCGCTACAAGGGCATCATCTGTGAGCGCTGCGGCGTCGAGGTGACCCGGGCGAAGGTGCGCCGCGAGCGGATGGGTCACATCGACCTGGCCGCCCCCGTCTCCCACATCTGGTTCTTCAAGGGCGTCCCCAGCCGCATCGGCTACATGCTGGACATCGCCCCGAAGGAGCTCGAGAAGGTCCTCTACTACGCGGCGTCCATCGTCACGTGGGTCGACAACGAGAAGCGTGCCGAGGACCTCGACATGCTCCTCGACCGGGTCAACGAGGCCGTCGAGCAGTACAACCAGGACCGCGAGGAGCGCATCGTCGAGCTGCAGGAGCGCCTCGAGCGCCGGCAGCAGTACCTGCGCGGCGAGATCGACCGCGACGCGTTCTCGGACGACGACAACTACTGGCTGGACGACCTGGAGCGTGACCGCACCAGCGAGGACCCGGCCGCCAAGCGCGAGCTGACCGACGCCGACAAGCGTCAGGCCGAGACCGAGCTCCGCCGTGACACCGACGTGTCCATCAAGGACATCGAGCGGTACACGGAGGAGGCGATCGACCGCATCCAGCGCGCGTGGGTCACCTTCAAGGACCTGAAGCCCCGCCAGATCGAGTCCGACGAGCAGCTCTTCCGGGAGATGCGCGACCGGTTCGGCTCGCAGTACGGCTTCGGCGAGTACTTCAAGGGCGGGATGGGCGCGGCCGCGATCCGCGAGCTGCTGGCCCTGATCGACCTGGACAACGAGGCCGAGTTCCTCAAGGAGACCATCCAGACCAGCAAGGGGCAGCGCCAGGCGCGCGCCCTGAAGCGGCTGAAGGTCGTGTCCGCGTTCCGGCGCAGCGAGAACCGCCCGGAGTGGATGATCCTGGAGGCCGTCCCGGTCATCCCGCCGGAGCTCCGCCCGATGGTGCAGCTCGACGGTGGCCGGTTCGCGACCAGCGACCTGAACGACCTGTACCGCCGCGTCATCAACCGGAACAACCGCCTGAAGCGCCTGCTCGACCTCGGGGCCCCCGAGATCATCGTGAACAACGAGAAG
>LNFL01000137.1 GCA_001464275.1 Actinobacteria bacterium Ga0077560
GGTCGTTGCCCTCACGGGTGCGCTCGCCCACGCCGGCGAACACCGACAGACCGCCGTGCTCCTGGGCGATGTTGTGGATGAGCTCCTGGATGAGCACCGTCTTGCCCACGCCGGCACCGCCGAACAGACCCACCTTGCCGCCCTTCACGTACGGGGCGAGCAGGTCCACGACCTTGATGCCGGTCTCGAAGATCTCCTCGGTGGGGTTCAGCTCCGCGAACCCCGGGGCCTTGCGGTGGATCGGCCACTTCACGCCACCCTCGGGGATGGCGTCACCCTCGTCGATGGCCTCGCCGAGCACGTTGAAGATGCGGCCGAGCGTCTGCTGGCCGACCGGCACCGAAATCGGCGCGCCGGTGTCGTGCACGCCCGCGCCGCGGCCGAGGCCGTCGGTGGTGTCGAACGCGACGGCGCGGACGCGGTCGTCGCCCAGGTGCTGCTGCACCTCGGCCACCAGCGTGGTGCCGTCGGGACGGGAGATCTCCAGGGCGTTGTAGATCGCCGGGAGCGCGCCGTCGAACCGCACATCCAGCACCACACCCTTGATCTCGAGGATCGAGCCGGTGTTGTGACCAGTCTCTGCCATTGCGCTACTCACTCTCCTTCGGGGCGGGCGTCGGACGGACCAGGGCTACGAGAGGGCATCAGCACCGGCCACCACTTCCAGGATCTCCTGGGTGATCGCGGCCTGCCGGGCCCGGTTCATCGCCAGCGTCAGGTCATCGATCAGGGTCCCGGCGTTGTCGGTGGCGTTCCGCATCGCCGTGCGGCGTGCCGCATGCTCGGCGGCGGCGCTCTCGAGCATCGCGCGGTAGATCGTGGTGTCGATGTAGGTGGGGAGCAGCTTCGCGAGCAGCTCCTCCGGGGCGGGCTCGAAGATCGCCAGGGACCGCGACGGCTCCTGCTCCTCCTCGCCCTCCTCGATCACCCGGCTCCGGTCCACGGGAAGCAGCTGCTCCACGGTGACCTTCTGCTCCATGATCGACTTGAAGGCGTTGTAGACCAGCATCACGCGGTCCAGCCGGCCCTCGACGAACTCATTGACGACGTACTCCGCCACCTGGGCGGCGTCCGCGAACGTGGGGCTGCTCGAGAGGCCCTCGTAGGCCTTCTCGACCCGCTTGCCACGGAAGCGCAGCGTGCCGGCGCCCTTCTTGCCGACCGCGATGTAGACCACGTCCTCGATGCCCGCCTCGGCCAGCTCGTCGGCGACGCCGAAGCCGGCCCGCAGGACGTTCACGTTGAAGGCGCCCGCGAGCCCGCGGTCACCGGTGACGGTGATCACGGCCGCCCGGCCCACCTCGGGCCGCTCGTCCAGCAGCGGCAGCCCCTTCAGGTTGCCGCTCTGACGCGCCGCCTGCGACATGAGGCGGCGCATCGAGCTGGCGTACGGACGCAGCGACTCGATCTGCTCCTGGGCGCGGCGCAGGCGCGCGGACGCGACCAGCTCCATGGCCCGGGTGATCTTGCGGGTGCCGCGCACCGAGTCGATGCGCCGCTTGATGTCCCTGCTGCTCGCCATGTGTCCGCTCGACCGTCGCCGCTAGGCGGCTGCGGTCGCCTCCGCCGCCTCCGCGGCGGCCGGCACCCCGGAGAACGAACGGGCCACGCGCTCGCAGATCGCGTCGAGCTTGGCGGCGTTCTCGTCGGAGAGCTCCTTGGTGTCGCGGATGCCGGCGAGGATGGTGC
Organism: Actinobacteria bacterium Ga0077560; assembly: GCA_001464275.1. Classification (GTDB taxonomy): domain Bacteria; phylum Actinomycetota; class Thermoleophilia; order Miltoncostaeales; family Miltoncostaeaceae. The sequence goes on from LNFL01000137.1 coordinate 1,690, forward strand.
CCTCGTCCTGCAGCGCGTCACGGATGCCCTGGTTCACGCGCGGCACGTCGGCGACGTCGACCGCGTCCAGGTAGCCCTGGTTGGCGGCGTACATGACGGCGACCTGGTCCTCCACCGGCCACGGCGCGTACTGCGGCTGGTTCAGCGCGGACACCAGGCGCTCACCGCGGGCGAGCGTCTTCTGGGTGGCGGCGTCCAGCTCGGAGCCGAACTGCGCGAAGGCCTCGAGGTCGCGGTACTGGGCGAGCTCGAGCTTCATGCGGCCGGCCACCTTGCGCATGGCCTTGATCTGGGCGGAGCCACCCACGCGGCTCACCGAGATGCCCACGTTCAGGGCGGGGCGGACACCGGAGAAGAACAGCTTGCTCTCCAGGAAGATCTGCCCGTCGGTGATGGAGATGACGTTGGTCGGGATGTACGCCGACACGTCACCGGCCTGGGTCTCGATGATGGGGAGCGCGGTCAGCGACCCGCCGCCCAGCTCGTCGGAGAGCTTGCAGGCACGCTCCAGCAGACGCGAGTGGAGGTAGAACACGTCGCCCGGGAACGCCTCACGGCCCGGCGGGCGCCGCAGCAGCAGCGACATCTGGCGGTAGGCGTCGGCCTGCTTGGACAGGTCGTCGTACACGCAGAGGGCGTGGCGGCCGCTGTAGAGGAAGTACTCCGCCATCGCCGCACCGGAGTACGGGGCGAGGTACTTCATCGGGGCCGACGAGGACGCCGTCGCGGCGATGACGGTCGTGTACTCCATGGCACCGGCCGAGCGGAGCTTCTCCACCACCTGGGCGACCGTGGAGGCCTTCTGCCCGATGGCGACGTAGAAGCAGTGCACGCCCTGGCCGCGCTGGTTGATGATCGCGTCGATCGCGATGGCCGTCTTGCCCGTCTGACGGTCGCCGATGATCAGCTCGCGCTGGCCACGGCCGATCGGGATGAGGGCGTCGATGGCCTTGATGCCGGTCTGGAGGGGCTCCTTCACCGGCTGCCGCTGCACCACGCCCGGGGCCTTGAACTCCACGGGGCGGAAGTGCTCCGTGTCGATGGGGCCGCGGTCGTCGAGCGGGTTGCCGAGCGGATCCACCACGCGGCCGAGGAGCGCCTCGCCGACGGGGACCTGGATGACCTTGCCGGTGCGCCGCACCGGGTCGCCCTCCTTGATGAGGAGGTCGTCACCCAGGAGCACGACGCCGACGTTGTCCTCCTCGAGGTTCAGCGCGAGGCCGGTGACGCCGTGCGGGAGCTCGAGCATCTCGAGGGCAACGGCGGACTGCAGGCCGTGCACACGGGCGATGCCGTCGCCGACCTGGAGGACCGTACCGACCTCCTCGACGTCGCTCTCGCCCTGGTACTGCTCGATCCGCTCGCGCAGCACCTTCGTGATCTCATCGGGGCGAAGCTTCATTTGAACCTTTCTCGCGGGCGGAAAATCGAAGCGCAGGACGCGCCGAGCTACGCGGCGGAGACCGCGTTGTCGACGGGAGCCTGTTCCAGGCTGCGACGCAGATCGTCGAGCTTCTGGCGAAGGGAGGCGTCGAGGACGAGCTCCCCGACGCGCAGCACGATCCCGCCCACGATGGACGGGTCGACCTGCTCGGTGAGGTCCACCTGCAGGCCGGTCTGCTGCGTGATGCGCTCGACGATGCGTGCGCGGAGGGCGTCATCCAGCGGGATCGCGGTGAGCGCGTGGACGTCGATGCGGCCGGCGGCCGATGCGACGCGTTCGGCGAACGCCGCGTTGATCTCGGCGAGGTCGCCCATGCGGCCCCGGTCGAGCAACAGCTGGAGGAAGTTGCGGACGAGCGGGTGCGCCCCGTCGGTGAGGCTCTCGACCGCGGCCTTCTTGGCCCGGGTCTCGAGCTCGGGGTTCACCAGCACGTGGCCGAGCTCGGAGTTGTCCTCCATCGCCTCGGCGAACGCGCCCAGGTCACGGCGCACGTCCTCGACGGCGCCGCCGTCGATCGCGGACAGGTGCAGTGCCTCGGCGTATGTGGTCGCGACGCTCATCCGTTGACCCCTACTGCTTCAGTGCCGTCAGGTCGGCCGAGTCGATGGCCTCCTCGATGAGGCGACGGTGGTCCGCCTCGGTGAGGGCCCGCCCGGAAACCTTCTCCGCGGCGGCCATGGCCAGCTGGACCACGTCGTCGCGCAGGCCCGACGCCGCGGCGCGGGTCTGTGCGGTGACCTGCTGATCCGCGTCGGCCAGCACGCGGTCACGCTGCTCGTGCGCGGCGGAGACGAGCTGAGCGCCCTGCCGCTCGCCCTCCTTGCGCGCCTGCTCGCGGAGCTGGTCCGCCTCGCGACGCGCGTCGGCGAGCTGGGTCTTGTAGTCCTCCAGCAGCGCCGCCGCCTCGTCGCGGCTGCGCTCCGCGTCCTCGATGCTCTGGGAGATCTCGGTGCGGCGCTTCTCGATCGCCTCGCCGACCGGCCCGAAGACGTACTTCTTCAGGATGAGCAGGCAGAGGCCGAACGTGATGAGCGTCCAGATCATCAACCCCGGCTGGGGGTCGAGGAGGACGTTCTCGCCCGTGACGAGGTGGACGTCGGTGAGCGGGGTGCCCATTACCTAGACCAGGAAGAAGGCCACGAAGCCCATCAGGAGCGCGTAAAAGGTGATCGCCTCCGTCAGCGCGAGGCCGAGGAAGGTGATACCGAGCAGCTCGCCGCGGAGCTCGGGCTGACGGGCGACCGATTCGACGGTCTTACCGAAGAGGTAGCCCACGCCGATACCCGGGCCGATAGCGCCCAGACCGGTTGAAAGGCCCAGGGTGATCGCCTTGGCGGCGTCAACGATGTTGCCCTCGAGTGCCATGGTTCTCCTTGATTCCTACGGGTGAGTGCTACGGGTCAGTGGGGCGCTTCCATCGCGTAACCGATGTACACGCCGGACAGCAGGGCGAAGATGAAGGCCTGAAGGCCCGCGACCAGCACCCATTCGAACACGTAGAAGAAGAGTGCGAACGGGATCGCGACGGCCCCGACGACGCTCCCCACCAGGACCGCGAAACCGGCGGCCATGATGATGAGCAGGTGGCCCGCCAGCAGGTTGGCGAACAGACGGACCGAGAGGCTCACGAGCCGCAGGAGCAGCGAGAGGACCTCGATGACGAAGATGAAGGGCTTCACGGGACCGGGGGCGTCCGGGATGAGCGTCTTCACGTAGCCGCCGACGCCGTGCGTCTGGACGCCCACCACCAGGGTCGCCAGGAAGGTGATGCTGGCGAGCGTGACGGTGACGTTGATGTTGGCGGTGGCGGCGTAGAGCCCCAGGTCGGGGATGCCGAGCGGGAACGTGCCCACCTCGTGCGAGGTCGGGAACGGGACGAAGCTGATGAGGTTGTTCACCGCGACGAACAGGAACAGGGTCGCCAGGTACGGGAACCACTTCGGGATGCCCCGGGCCGGCAGCGTCTGGCTCGTGATCTGCTTCTCCACGAACTCGTACGCCATCTCGACCACGTTCTGCGCCTTGGTGGGCCGCATCTTGAGGCCCCCGCGCACGACCCAGATCCCGCCGATGCAGATGATCGCGGTGGTGAGCAGCAGGTAGATGACGGCCTTGTTGATCGACATGTCGATCGGGCCGATCGTGAACTCGTACCAGTACGGCTCAACCTTGAACTCGAGCGAGGGGTCGAACTCCTCCCCCGCCGCGGCGGCGAACGCCGGGAGCATGAGCAGGGCGGTCGCGGCGGCCAGGATGGCCCCCCATACGGCACGTCGCGTCATGTGTCGGTCGTGGCTCCGGTCGCGGGGCGGTTGCGCTCCATCATTGCGAAGAGCAGCGCACGGCCCATGAGGTCGAACGTGAACGCCGCCAGGAAGACGAAGGCGGCGGTGATGGCGAGGGGCTCCGACACGCGGATGGCGACGATGAACAGGACGATCGCCGTGATCCACGCGCGGGACATCAGCGAGATGCCCGTCACGCCGACCGCCGCGGTGGCGGTCGTGCTGAGGGAGACCTTGGTGGTGAGCAGCTGCAGCGACCAGTTACCGACCCACAGCCCGATGCCCAGCAGCCAGCCGTTGAACGGGCCGTCGAGCAGGAGCACGAGGGGAAGGGCGATCACCGCGACCACAATGCCGAGGATCGCCGCCGCGAAAGGCAGGGCACCCTCCTTGGGGGAGGGATAGACACCGCTATTCATCGGTGGTCCGGCTGTTTGCGGGGCCAGGGACGAGTCGGGTCTCCTCGAGGCACGGGACTGCGCCGGCGGCTGTGCAGCCGTCAGGCGGGCCGGAGTATACCCATGGGCGGAGCCCCGCGTGCGGCCCTCACACGGTTGTGCGAATGCCTACATTGAGGGATGCCGGTTGGGCCGTGCGGCCAACTGCGGCGCCGCTCAGGGGCGCCCCACGGGGAGGTCGCGGTCCTGGGACTTGGCGGCCCGGCCGTCGCGCACGATCTTCACCACCGGGGTGTTGCGCCACTTCAGGATCTCGAGGACGTAGACCAGGTAGACGGCGGCCACCACGGCCATGACGCCCGCCGCCGTGATCACCAGCGTGCCGCCCAGCAGCCAGCCCCCGTCCTCGGCCCGGTACGGGACGAAGCGGATCGCCATGGCGACGCCGCCCATGAGCAGGCACCAGCCGTAGAGCGCCAGCACCGTCTTGCGCTGTCCCCACCCGATGGTGAAGAAGCGGTGGTGGAAGTGGCTGCGGTCGGCGGTGTAGACCGGCCGCCCGTGCTTGATGCGCTTCAGGATCACGAACGAGGTGTCCAGGATCGGGATCGCGAGCACCAGCAGGGGCAGCAGCAGGGCGACCGCCGCGGCGCTCTTCATGACCCCGCTCACCGCGACCCCCGCGACCATGAAGCCCAGGAACATCGAGCCGGTGTCACCCATGAACACGCGGGCGGGGTGGAAGTTGAACACCAGGAACGCCGCGCAGGCGCCGAAGATCGAGGCCGCCAGGATCGCGGGATCCGCGCGGTTGAGCGAGGCCGCGATCACGGCGAAGTTCATGGCGGCCAGCCCGGCCACCCCGGCGGCCAGCCCGTCCATGCCGTCGATGAAGTTGATCATGTTCACGATCGCCACGAACCAGACGACCGTGACCGGGTACTCGGCGATCCCGAGGTTGTGGACCCCCACCAGCGGCAGGGTGATGTGGTCGATCGTGAGCCCCGCGGAGACGGGGATCGTGGCGCAGGCCACCTGCCCCACCAGCTTCACGGCGGGATCGAGGCCCAGGATGTCGTCGACGGCGCCGATGAGGGCCACCAGGACCGCCCCCGCCACCAGCGCGCGCGCCTGCGGGTCGTCCGGCAGGTAGTAGAGCGTCGGCACCAGGACGCCGGCCATGATCCCCAGGCCGCCCAGGCGCGGCGTGGGCCGCGTGTGGATGCGCCGGCCGGAGGGGTGGTCGAGCGCCCCCACGCGCCGGGCGAACACCGAGGCGAGCGGGGTCGCCGCCAGCGCCACCAATGCGGCGGCGACGGCGCAGAAGACCGGTATGAGTGTGGTCGTCACGTGCGCCAGTAGTCCCCTGGACCCACGGCGATCCGCCCGTGGGAGCCATCAGGTGGCGGCGATGCCGCCACACGTGGATGGGCGATTCTAGATCGGGTGCCGGTCCCCTGCCCGCCCGGCGGTCCGGTGCCGGTGCAGCAGACCGGCCACGCCGACCACCATGCGGCGCGGGACGACGCGCGACGCCATCCGGCTGGCGTGCGCCACGAGCCCGGTGGCGACGACCGGCCGGCCGCGGTCCAGGGCCCGCCAGGTCGCCCGCACCACGGCGGGCGCGTCGTCGATCGGCAGCATCCACGGCCAGCCGCCGCCCGCCGCACCGGGCCGCGCGCCCTCCCGGGTGAGGACCTCCGAGAACTCGGTGCTGGTGGGCCCGGGGCATACCGCCACCACCCGGACCCCGGTGCCGGCGGTCTCGCCGGCGAGGGCCTCGGCCAGCGACAGCTCGAACGCCTTGGTCGCGGCGTAGGTCGCCATGTGCGGCACCGGCTGGAACGCGGCGGCGCTGCTGACGATGACCAGGTCGCCCCGGCCGCGCGCGACCATGGGGGGCAGCGCGTGGGCCGCGAGGTCGAGCACCGCCAGGCAGTTGAGGCGGACCATGCGGCCCTCGCGCTCACGATCGAGCCCGGTGAGCGGCCCCAGCGACCCGAACCCGGCGTTCAGCACCGCGACCTCCAGCGGCGCCTCGTCCATCGCCGCCCGGCAGGTCGCCAATCCCTCGTCGGTGGCCAGGTCGCAGGCCACCACGCGCACCGGCACCGCGAAGCGGTCGCGGCAGAACGCGGCGACCTCATCCAGCCGCTCGCGCCGGCGGGCCACCAGCAGCAGCGGGTGCCCGCGTTCGGCGAGCGAGCGAGCGTACGCCCGTCCGAGGCCCGCGGAGGCCCCCGTGACGAGCGCCGCGCCGCGGCTCACGGCGCGTACATGCGGTCGCCCGCGTCCCCGAGTCCGGGGACGATGAACGCCATCTCGTTGAGGCGCTCGTCCACCGCGGCGACCGTGACCTGCACGTCCGGATGCCGGCTGGCCAGGTGCGCCAGGCCCTCCGGGGCGGCGATGAGGCCCGCCAGGCGCATGGAGGCGGGGTCGTGCTTGCGGATCTCGGCGAGCGCGTCGGCGGCAGACCCGCCGGTGGCGATCATCACGTCCAGCAGGATCACGTCCTCGCCGGAGAGGTCCTCCGGGACGCGCTCCAGGTAGACGTGCGGGCGGTGGGTGGTCTCGTCGCGCGCCATCCCCAGGAAGCCCACGCGGGTGCCCTCGGGCAGCATCGCCAGGGCGGGCTCCAGCATCACCAGGCCGGCGCGCAGCACCGGGACCACCGTGAGCCTGCGGGCCATGCGGGTGACGTGGGCGGTTGCCAGCGGGGTCTCGACGGTCCCCGCCTGGGCGGTGAGGTCCTGGAGGGCCTCGGCCAGCACGAGCCACGTGAGGGCCATCGCGGTGCGGCGGAACTGGGAGATCGGCGTGCGGGCGTCGCGGAGCACCGCGAGGTGCTCGCCCACCAGGGTGCCGCCGGCGATCCGCGGCGCGAGAGGTCCGGGCATGTGGGGAGGCTACCCCGAACCGGCCCCGCCGGTCGGGCGGGTCAGCCCGCCAACGCCCCGTGGTGCCGCTCGTCCCAGCAGACGATGTTGGCGAACACCTCGATCCCGGCGGGCAGGTCCCCCACCCAGACCGGGTCGCCCGCCAGCAGGCTCGCGGCCTCCGCCGCGCGGTACCCGTGGGCCCGCAGGTGCTCCATGAGCTCCGCCGCCTCCACCCCGCGGTTCTCGCGCAGCGACCGCGAGTTGAGCTCCATGACGATGATCGGCCGGTCGCGCTCCAGGATCCGCGGCATCCCGCGGAACACGTCGAGCTCCGCGCCCTCGACGTCGATCTTCACCAGGTCCACGGTCTCGTCGGACGGGATGAGGTCGTCCACCCGGGCGAGCTCCACCCGCTGGGCCACGTGCCCCGGCGGCGTTGCCGTGCCCGGCGCGGGCACGAACGTGGACCCCAGGTTGATCGACTGCTCCTCGATCAGCACCTCGCCGATCCCCGGCGCCGACGCGCAGGCCACCTCGTGGGTGCGCACCAGTTCGCCGAGGGCGTTCTCCGCCACGTTCCGGGACAGGAGCCGGTGGTTGTAGGGGAACGCCTCGAAGGCGTCCACCCGCGCACCCAGGCGCCCCATCACCACCGTGTAGAAGCCCAGGTTCGCGCCGATGTCCAGGCAGCGCACCCCGGGTCCGGCCAGCCGGGTGAGCACGGCCTCCACCTCGGGGTCGAAGGTGCCCTGGCAGATCTGCAGGCCCACGCCGAGGTCGCGGAGGTTGAAGAACATCCGCAGGCCGTCCTCGCGCTCCCACATGAGCTCCCGGAAGACGCACGGGACGTGCGGGTAGGCGTTCTGGGCCTCCGTGCTGGGCAGCGCCTCCAGCAGGAACTCGCGCCGGGTGCGGCCCGACGTGCGCTCACGGTAGGCCTCCAGCGACTCCGGCCGCGGGTCGCGCCCCAGCACCAGGCGGTCGAACAGCAGGGCGTCCAGCGGACGCGCGGCGTCGGGGTCGCGCCCCTCCACCACCTCCACGAGGTCCTGCACGAGCATGTCCAGCGCGGCGCCTGCGGCGGAGACGGTCATGCCGGCTCCATCGGCCGGCATGACCCCGCCTTGAGGTCAGTCCTCCTCGGCCTCCGCGGGGGAGACCAGCGAGAAGTACCCGCCCACCGGGTCCGCCACCACCGAGATGCGCCCGAACGGCGTGTCGAACGGCGGCACCTCGACGCTGCCACCCAGGTCGGTGACGTGCGCGACGGCCTCGTCGGTGTCGATGACCGAGAAGTAGCTCATCCAGTGCGGCGGGATCTCCTGGGGCCATAGCTCGTTCATCTGCAGGATCCCGGCCACCGGGTGCTCCGGGCCCATCAGCATCGTGTAGCCGCTGCCGCCCTCCAGATCCTGGGTGCCCACCCCCAGCAGCTGGGCGAAGAACACCGCGGCGGCGTCCCGGTCGCGGGTCGCCAGCTCGTTCCAGGCCATCGCCCCCGGGTCGCCCCACACGCGCGCCCCGATGTGGGTGCCGGCCTGCCACAGCGCAACCGGACCGCCGGTGGGGTCGCTGATGAGCGCCATGCTGCCCACGGCCGGGACGTCGTACACCGGCACCAGCACCTGGCCGCCCAGGTCCGGCACGCGGGCGGCGGCCTGCCGCACGTCCGGGACGTTCAGGTAGACGAGCCAGGCCGGCCGCTCCCCCGACGCCTTCCGCTGCTCAGGCATGGCGAACACCGCGCACACCTCGCGCCCGTCGAGGGTCATGGTGTTGTAGGTCCCGCCGCTGCCGGGCACCGGGTTCGCGGTCCATCCGAACAGCCCCGTGTAGAAGCGCGTCGTCGCCTCCAGGTCAGGGGTCGCCATGTCGGCCCAGCAGGGGGCGCCGGCGGCGTAGCTGGTCTTCTCGGGCATCCGTCACTCCTGGCGCGGCTGAACGACCCGCGCAGCGTACGCCGTGGGCGGCGGTCGTCGCCACGCCGTCCCGCGGGGCTACCGTGACCGCATGGACGACGGCTGGACGCTCGTACGCTGGCTGCATGTCGGAGGGGTCGCGACCTGGCTCGGCGGCATGCTGTTCCTGGGGCTCGTGGTGGTGCCGGTGGTGCGGGCCAACGGCGGTCTCCAGGCCTCCCGCGCGCTGGTCACGGCGATCGCCCGCCGGTTCGGGGTGGTGGGCGGCGCCGCGTGGGTGGTCATCCTGGTCACCGGGTTCGGCCTGCTCCACCACCGGGGCCTGAGCCCGTCCGACCTCCCCGACTCCGAGTACGGGCGCCGGGTGCTCGCCAAGCTGATCCTGCTGCTGCTGGTGGGCGTGGTGGTGGTGCTCCACGCGTGGATCCAGGGGCCGCGCGTGCGGCGCGCCGAGGAGGCCGGCGACACCGCCGGGGCCCGCAGGTGGAAGATGCTCGGCGGCCTCATGGACGGCGTCATGCTGCTGGCCACACTCGCCGCGCTGTGGCTCGGGGTCTCGCTGGTGCCGTGAGGCCGGTCAGGCCGGCGGCGTCGCGCTGACCGCCACCAGGCCGGCGGGGCCGCGCACGATCCGGGGGGTGAAGCCCTCCCGCCGCAGCGTGGCTGCCACCGGTTCCGCGCGGTCGCGGTCGTAGACCAGATGCACCCTTCCGCCGGGTGCCAGGAGCGCCCGCAGCGCGGCGCACTCGGCCGTCGCGGGCGCCGTCCAGAAGACGTTGACGTTCACGGCGAACGCCGCGTCGAACGGACCGCCGGTCAGCCCCGCGAGATCGGCGTGCACCAGCTCCAGGCGGCCGGCCGCCACGTGCCGGGCGTTCCGGGCGCGGGCACGGCCGATCGCGGTGGCCGAACGGTCGACGGCCGTGATGCGGCCGTCGACCAGGGCTTCGGCCACCATCCCCGCGGCGACGCCGGTGCCGCACCCGATCTCCAGCACGCGGTCGGCCGGCCGCGGGTCGAGCAGCTCCACGGCGAACCGCAGCCGTTCCGGCACCTCGCCCATGGGGTCACGATTGCACGCCCGACGGCGCGTCGGGACCCCGCCGAGATCAGCGCCGGCGCGCCGCCGCGCGATGGCGCCGCTCGAGGGAGGTCGCCGCGGTGACCACCGGCTGCGGGCGGGCATCGATGTACGAGACCATCCCCAGCTGCTCGTGGGAGAGGGTGGTGCCCTCGAACAGCGAGCACCAGATCTTGTGGCGGCCGGGGGCCAGCGTCACCACCAGCTCGCCGGACGACCGCGGCCCCAGCTCCACGCCGCGGCGCGTGCCGGAGGCGTCCACGATCACCAGGTCGTGGTCGTCCATCCCGCGGTTGTAGATCTGCATGCGCACCTCCCCCGCCGCGACGACCCGCTTGGAGGGGCGCACGCTCCACTCGGTCTCGTCCACCGAGAGCTGGGTGGGCAGCGCGACCGGCGGCGGCAGCGTGGTGCGGTGGATCCGGGGCGCCGTCACGGCCGTGCCGGCGGCGGCGAGCGCCAGCCCCAGCAGGCCGGCGGCCATCAGCCGCGTCCGGCTCACGCCAGAAGGCTCGCCGAGAAGCCCGCGAACGGGCCACCCGGCAGGATCCTGCCCGGGTCACCGCCCAGCCACTCCCCGATGAGCGACTGGTAGATGCTCCGGAAGTCCGTGGTCACCTGCAGGTTGCCGCGGCGGTCCGGGGAGGCCAGGCCGGGGTGCTCGCTGCGCAGCCCGCCCCGCACCGCGGAGCCCATCACCACCACCGGGCCGGCGGCGCCGTGGTCGGTTCCGGACTGGTTCTCGGCGATGCGCCGCCCGAACTCCGAGAAGACCACCGTGAGGACGTTCTGCTCGATGCCGCGCGTGGTGAGATCGTCCTTGAACGCCGCCAGCGCCTGGGACAGCACCCGCAGCTGCGGGTCCAGTGCGGCCCGCTGGTTGCCGTGGGTGTCGAAGGAGCCCCAGTCGATGGTGACCACCCGGACGCCCACGTTCGCGCCCAGCAGGGACGCGGCCGTCCGGAGCCGGTTCGAGAGGGAGCTGTTGGGGTAGCCGGGCGCGGCCGCCCCGCCGTTGAGGCTGCTCACCTTGCGGGCCACGTCCACGCTCTGCGCGTACGCGGACCGCGAGCGCCCGAGGCCGGCGTTGCCGGCCCCGGCCGGCACGGCCGCGAGCCCGCCGATCTCATCCACCGGGCGGATCTGGTTGGTGGAGGTGCGCTCGATCGCGAACTGCCCGCCGGTGAGGCTCGCCACCGCCGCCACCGGGGCCTTGGCCGTGACGATCTGCTTTGACACCGAGTTCCCGATGCTCACGGCCTGCAGCGGGTTGTCCATGGATCCGTAGGCGTCCAGCCACCGCCCCAGCCAGCCCGTCGCGAGCTTCTTGAGGTCGCCGGAGAACCAGTACTCGCGGCTGTCGAAGTGCGAGAGGTTCGGCGGGTTGTAGTCCACGGCGGGGAACAGCGCCAGATCCGATCCGAGACCGCCCAGCCCGTCGCCCCACAGGGTGTCGAGGCCCTTGGTGTCGCCGTTGTTGGCGGTGCCGGACACCAGGGGGTTCGCCCAGCCGAACAGTCCGCTCGTGCCGGGCACCTCGGTGGTCCCCACGCGCTCCGGGGTCGTGGGGCCCAGCGCCCGGTGCAGCAGGGGGCGCTTGGCCTGGTACACCGAGTAGTCGGTGGCGCCCAGCGGGACCAGCGCATCGAGGCCGTCCAGCCCGCCGTTCAGGAAGATCATCACCACCTGCGTGGGGCCGGTCGCGGCCTCCGCGACCCCGGCCTCGAAGGCGCGGGTCCAGTCGATCCGCGAGGTTCCGTACACCGCCGCCATCCCGACGGCCGCGCTGCGCAGGAACGCCCGCCGGTTGTACCGGCTGGTGCGCGGCACGCCGTCCGGGAAGCCCAGCAGGGCCTCCGCCGGGATCGGCATGTGGTCCACCGGCCGGAGGTGGTCGGCCGCGCTGTCGGAGCGGGCGCAGTCCGCGCACCGCACCGCCTCCTGATGGGCCGCGTCCGCCTGCGGGGCGAACCCGCCCTGTGCGTCGTCGTGCATCACATCACCTGCCCGTCGGGGCCGCCGAGCATGAACGCCCGCAGCGCGCGCTGGCGCACGTCGCGGTCCTGGCTGCGCGCCACGGGAGCGCGTCCGGCATAGGCCACCAGCGCCCCGCGGGTCGCGGGGGCGACCCAGGGCCGCCCCACCGCCGTGTGCGCGCGGGTCACCGCCGCATCGGCCGCCTCGCCCGCGATGTCCTCCGGCGCCTTCGCCGGGAGGCTCACCAGGCGCTGCGCGAGGGCGAACCGGGCCAGCGTGGTGTTGGTGTTGAGCCACGTGAGCCCGCCCTCCCAGCCCGCCACCGTGGGCGGCGAGTACGGGAGCTGCCCCATGTCGCGAAGGGCCGTGTAGACGCGGTCATCCGTGATCGACAGGCCGAGCTGGCGCAGCATCCCGGCGGCGAACACCACCGGGGGCTTCACCTTGTTGGGCTCGGCGAGCGACTCGAACATGAGCGGATGGGTGAGGATGCGCTCCAGCAGCGGCTTCAGCCGACGACCGCGCAGATAGGTCGCGGTGAGCTGGGCCAGCGTCGCCGGGTCGGGCGGCGTCTCGATGAACTCGTGCCACAGCCTGCGGACGAGGAACGTCGCGTGGGACCGGTGCTCGAGCACCACCGCCACCGCGTCGCGGTGCTCGAAGTTGCCGCTCCTGCCGAGGAAGGTCTTGTTCCCGTCGACCCAGCGCGAGCGCGTGAAGTAGCCGAACGCGGCGTCGGGGTTGTCGTCGTTGACCTGCCAGCCGGTGAGCGCCTTGGCCAGCTCGCGGACGTCGTCCTCGGTGTAGTTCGGGTTGCCGGCGTCGTCGAGCACGCCCAGGCAGAAGAGCTCCATCACCTCGCGGGCGTAGTTCTCGTTGACGAGGCGCCGCGTGCTGTCCTCGCCGGTCAGGAACCGCAGCATCGCCGGGTCCTCGCCCACCTCGTACACGAGGTCGGTGAACGTGGCGCCCGGGTTGGCGCCGAGGTCCGCGTACTTCCGGAACAGGCCGTTCTGCTTGGTCATGAGCTGCGGCGGGGAGACCTCCTCCCGCTGCGTGGCGAAATGCCGGTGCCAGAAGAACGTGAGGCGCTCCACCAGCGGGTTGCGCGACCGCGCCATCCGGTCCACCCAGGTCAGCACCAGGTCCGTGTCGGACGCGTGCGGCTGGAGGGGGCTGCCGTCCGCGCGCACGGCGGGCGTGCCCTCCAGCTGCTGCGGGGTCGACAGCATCCAGTTGACCAGGCTGCCGACGCTCTTGCCGGTCCAGGCGCGGCGGTCGGCATCGGTGGGGCCGAACCCGGCGCGCCAGTACATGCGGTCGACCATGGCCTCGGTCATCCGGCGCTGGGCGCCGCCCGCGGCGGGGAGCCGCAGACGCCGGCGGCGTCCGCGCTGGATCCCGGTGTTGCGCCGCCGGACGGCGGCGGAGCGTGCGGTGGTGGTGCTCACCTGACCCCCTTCATGAACGCCCGGAAGGCCTTCGCCGAGGTCGGGGTCGTCCGCACGCGGAAGTCGCCGTTGGGCTCCTTCACGTCGTACCAGACGAGCCCCTGCAGGGCCGGGAACGCCGCCGGGAGCGTGCCGAGGTCACGGATCCACTCGGCCTTCGAACCGCCGCGGCCCGTCGATCCGGTCTCGGCGATCCAGAACGGCCGGCTGGGCGCCAGGGCCTGGGTCTCGCGGTAGACGTCCGCGAACAGCGAGCGCGGGTCGGTCCATGCCAGGCCGCCCCGGTCACCGAAGTTGTAGGCGCTGGTCCCCACCAGGTCGACCTTGGCGACCCCGGGGAAATATGCGGCGTACCCGTTGGCCTGGGTGTCGGGCACCGAGCGCGCGTAGGGCGCCCACATGAGCTTCACCCGCGCGCCGGCGGCGCCGCGCACCACGCGGTGCACGCGCTTCCAGGCCTTCACGAAGGCGGCCGGGCTGTTGCCGGATCGTGCCCCAGACCAGTGGTACCAGGTCGTGTTCGATCGGCGCCGGGCGCAGGCCCCGGACCTGACGGGTGAGGGCGCGCAGTGAGGCGTCGTAGACCCCCCGGTTCACGCCCTTCAGACCCGTCCGGGCCGTCGGCCTGCCCCCGGTCGCACCGGTGTCGGGCATCCACCCGATGAGCAGCCGCATCTTGCGGCGCTTTGCCAGGGCGACCACCTGGGGGTCCACCAGCTGACCGCCGGTGACGTACGTGGAGAGCACCTTGGGTGCCCCCACCGCGCGCGTCAGGGGGGTGAGCTGGGCGACCGGGTCGTCCTGATAGACGCCCACCTGCACCGCCGCTCCCGCCCCCGGGGGCCCGGCGAGGACCGCCAGGACGGGGATGGCAGCGGCGAACAGGGAACGCCGGCGACGCGCGTGGCGCGGGCCGTCGCCCCCCACCGCCGGTCGGGCACGTGACCGGAGGACATGGGGCATGGCGGCCACGCTACCCCGGGCCCGCCCCGCCTGTCCGCACCCCTCAACGGGTCCGTACGGTCAGTTCACACCCTGCTCATGAACCTCCATGAATGCTCATGAGGATCCGCGACTCTGGCGGTCCGGGAACGCGTCCGAGGTCGAACCCCACCGGCAGCTCCAGGTCGTGAGACGCCAGGAGGCCGGCGTCGGCCAGGATCTCGCGGCACGGGCCGTCCGCCGCCACCCGGCCACCGGACAGGATCACCGCCCGGTGGCACAGCTCCGCGGCCAGCGGCAGGTCGTGCGTCACCAGCAGCATCGTGCGGTCCAGCTCCCCCAGCAGGGCCGTCAGCTCGCGCCGCGCCCGGGGATCCAGGTTGGCCGACGGCTCGTCCAGCACCACCACCCCGGGGTCCATCGCCAGCACGGTGGCGATGGCCACCCGGCGGCGCTCCCCCTGGGAGAGCTGGTGAGGTGCCCGGTCCGCGGCGTGCGCCATGCGCACCGCGTCCAGGGCCGCGGACACCCGCGCGGCCACCTCGTCCTCCCCCAGCCGCATGTTCCGGGGCCCGAACGCGACGTCCTCGCGCACGGTGGGCATGAACAGCTGGTCGTCGGGGTCCTGGAACACCAGCCCCACGCGGGCGCGGATGGCCGCCAGCGTGCCGCGCTCCACCGCCACGCCCTCCACCAGCAGCTCGCCCTCGCCGCGCAGCAGCCCGTTGAGGTGGAGCATGAAGGTCGTCTTCCCCGCCCCGTTCGGGCCCAGCACCGCCACGCGCTCACCGGGGCTGACCACCAGGTCCAGGCCGTCCAGGGCCGGCGTCCCGTCCGGGTAGCGGTAGCGCAGGCCCCGTGCGCGGATGGCCGGGGTCATGCCGCCATCCCCGCGAGGACCCGGGCCGGGACCAGGGCGAGGGCGACCACGGCCACGAACGCCGCGTCGGCGGCGCCCAGGCGCCCGACCGCTACGGCGGGCAGCTGCCCGCCGTAGCCGCGGCTCAGCATGGCGCGGTACACCCGCTCGCCACGCCCCAGGCTGCGCAGGAACAGCACGGCGACCAGGCGTCCCAACACCGCCGCCGCGAACGGCGACCGCGGACGGAACCCGCGGGAGGTCATCGCGGCGCGCATGCGCCGCACCTCGTCGACCAGCGTCACCAGGTAGCGGTACATGAACGCCGCGATGAGGGTGAGCGTGCGCGGCGCGCGCATGCGGCGCAGCGCCTCCAGGGTCTCGGGGAAGGTGGTGGTGAGACCCAGCAGCACCGCCGCGACGGTGCCGATGGTGGCCTTGGCGCCCACCTCGGCCAGCACCCGCAGCCCGTGGTCAGACACCGTGAGCGGGCCCAGCGACGCGACCGCCCGGCCGCCCGAGAGCAGCGGCGCGAACGCCGCCACGAACAGCACGGGCGGCAACACCGGCGCCGCCCGGCGCGCGATCTCCCGCGGCCGGGCCTCGGCGGCGACCGCGACGGCCGCCAGCACCAGCGCGCAGGCGACCCAGGTCGGCCACGCCTCCAGCGGCGCGGACACCGCCACGATCGTCACGCCGATGAGCCCCACGACCTTGGCCCGGGCGTCGAGCCCCCGCAGCCGCCCGCCGACCGTCGGCGGCGCCGGGAGATGTCCGCAGCCGCCGCCCATCAGGTGGACGCGCCCACGGGCCGGCGTCCGATCCGGCGGATCAGGGCGGCCAGGGCGATCCCGCACAGCAGGACCCCGAGGGTGCCCACGAAGCCGGCCAGGCCGGTGGCCAGCCGTTCATCGGCGATGCCCGGGAATGCGTAGTCCGGCACCGGCGAGGACGCCTGCAGCTCGTGCAGCCGGCCGTCCCCCGCGAAGCCGGTGTCCTCGGCGACCCGCTCGAGTCCGTCGGGCGACGAGGCGGCGAAGGGCGACAGGGCGGTGGCCATGCCGACCGCGATGGCGGCGCCGACGGCGCACAGGACGTTGGTCGAGACGCGGCGCATGTCAGGCCTCCTGGACGATCGCGGTGTGACGGACGGCGGGCGCCGCGGGCGGCGCGCCGGCGATGAGGTCCGGGCGTGCGGCCAGGACCGCGGCGACGGCGGTGACCGTGATGGCCGCCTCGCCGATCCCGATGAGGGCGTGCACGCCGAGCATCGCCGGCACGACGGTCCCCAGCGGGACCGTGCCGGAGGCGGCAAGCTGCAGGGCGGTGGCGAGGGCACCGAGCATGACCGCCGACCACGCCCCCACGGCCGTGACGCCGAGCAGGACGGAGCGGCGGCGCGGAAGGATGCGACGGGCGGCCAGCATGAGCCCGCCAACCGCCAGGGCGCCGATGACGCCCATGTTCAGGATGTTCGCGCCCAGGGCGGTGATGCCGCCGTCGGCGAACATGAACGCCTGGGCGGTCACCACCACCGACAGCACGACGGTCGCGGTCCATGGGCCCAGCAGCACCGCCGCGAGCGCGGCGCCCAGGAAGTGGCCCGACGTGCCGCCGGCGACGGGGAAGTTGAGCATCTGGGCCGCGAACACGAATGCTGCGGTGACGCCCAGCAGCGGGACGGTGCGCTCGTCGAGGGTCCGCCCTGCCCGGCGGACGCCGTAGCCCACCGCCGCGGCGGCGATGACACCGGTCGCGAGGGCGACGTCGTTGTCGAGGAAGCCATCGGGGATGTGCATCTCAGATCGTCTCCGTTCGGGTTCCGCCGGCGTCCGCGCAGGCCGGGCAGCGGCCCGGCAGCAGGATCTCGGCCTCGGTGTCCAGGACGTACCCGGTGGCGGCGGTGACCCCCGCCGCCACCGGCGCCAGCACGTCGTCGTGCAGGTGCTCGACCGCGCCACATACGCGGCACACGACGTGGTGATGGCGATGACCGCGGGCGAGCTCGAAGTGCATGCGCCCGGCGCCCAGGTCGGCGCACCGCACCAGGCCCGCGTCCTCCAGGACCTCCAGCGTGCGGTAGACCGTGGACGGGTTGATCGTGGGGACGGCGCCCCGCACCCGCTCGTACAGCTCGTCGGCGGTGAGGTGCTCGCCGCCGCCCAGCGCCTGCAGCACCTCGAGGCGCTGGGGCGTGGGCCGGCAGCCCGCGCGGCGCAGCAGCTCGGCGCCCCGTGTGCCGCCCTCGGCCGCCGCGCGGTGCAGCGCGGGTGCCGAGTGGTGGTGTTGATGCGTCATGCCCGCGCTCCCCGTCGTGGTGGGCGTCATCGCCCCGCCACCGGTTCGTACGCGCGAGGCGTTCGCACGGATCACCCCGGGCCGCGCCGTCCCCCGCACGCACCCGGAAAGGACCGGTGGGCGCCGTGCGGGACGGACGGACGGGAGGGCCTGCGCCGTGACGGCGGCATCCGTCACGAGCCCCTCGTGGCCACGGAATCGCACCTGCGAACCGTTTGCAAGTGGGGACGTGCGACGGGCGGGTCAGACCAGCGGGGGGATGGCCCGCAGCGTCAGCACGACGCCGAGGCCCAGGATGAACAGTGCGGAGGCGACCGGGACGACGGCGGCGAGGCGCCCCTCGAGCGGCACGCGGTCCACCAGTCGCCGGGCGTGGACCACCAGCACGCCGATGACGCTCAGCAGCCCCGCCAGACCGGCGGAGAACGCCAGCACCAGGACGAGCCCCCAGCCCACGCGGTCGAGTGAGATCGCGCCGAGCATGAGCACCAGGGCCGACGGGCAGGGCACCACGCCGGCGGCGGCGCCCACGGCGAGCAGGTTGCGCATGCGCAGATCCTCCGGCGGCGTGTGCGTGTGCCCGCCGGGGCCGTGGTGGTGGTCGTGGCCGTGGTCGTGGTCGTGGTCGTGCTCGTGGTCGTGATGGCCGTGGGACGCGTGGGCGTGCACCGCCACCGGGGTACGCAGGGCCACGCGGGCGTGGGCGTCCAGCCGGACGCCGCGGTGGCGGATGGGGGCGGCCCGCCGGGCGCGGCGACGCGCGCGCACCGCGCGCACCCGGTTGCGCAGCACCGCGCCGCCCACGCCCAGCACCAGCAGCGCGGCCACCAGGTTGAGCCACGGGAAGAGGTCCTCCGGGAGGATGTACTGCGACAGCCACAGCGTCACCAGGCCCAGGGCGACGACCCCCACGGTGTGGGTGACGGTCACGAACAGCCCCAGCAGGAGCGCGTGCCGCGTGGTGCCCCGGCTGCCCACCAGGTAGGCGGCCACCATCGATTTGCCGTGGCCGGGGGACAGCGCGTGGGCCGCGCCCCAGGCCATCGCCGCCAGCAGCGCGATGACCGCGGCGCCCAGGCCGGCGTCCCCGCCGATGAGGCGGCCGATGCGGTCGTCCCCCTGGCCGCTCACCGTGTCGCGTGCGACCGGGTCGTCGATCAGCCCGGCCACCGGCCCCGGGCCGTCGCCCGGTGTGTAGGAGATGCGCAGCGGCGGCGCGGCGGTCCCGCCGGCGGGAAGATCCGGCGGGTACCGTCGCAGCCCGTCCGTGGGGTCCGCCGCCGGCGGCGCGCCGTCGATGCGCGCGCCTCCCGACGTGGCCGCGGTGACCACGTGGAAGCCCAGACGCCCCTCGGCGGTGCGGTCCCGCACCTCCAGGCGCACGGTCCCGTCCAGTGCCGCGGCGTCCGGCGCGCGGAACCACGCGTCCAGCCGCAGCGTCCGCAGCCCCGCCTCACCGGGCACAAGGGTGGCGGTCTGGGAGACGGGCTCCAGCGGAAGCCGGCGCCCGTTCGCCGTCACCACGATGCCGGCCGCCAGGCGGTCCGCCTGGGCGTCGGCCCAGCCCTGCGGTCCGCCCTCTCGCTCGATCGCCGACGACTCCCGGAAGGTGGGGATCTCGGCCATGTCGAGCGCATGGCGCACGTACAGCCCGCCGCCGGAGAGCTCCACACGGGTGGAGGTGTTCACGGTGAAGTTGCCCAGCGGGTGCGCCGCGGCCTGCCCGGCGGCGAGCAGCGCCACCAGGAGCGCGAGCAGCAGGGTGATGCGCCTCATGCCCCGAGCCTCCCCA
The DNA here is from genome assembly GCA_001464275.1 of Actinobacteria bacterium Ga0077560. GTDB lineage: Bacteria > Actinomycetota > Thermoleophilia > Miltoncostaeales > Miltoncostaeaceae. The sequence goes on from LNFL01000137.1 coordinate 21,018, forward strand.
GCTCGCGCCGGGCGATGGGTGCCCAGCGCACGGAGAAGTGCGGGTTGATCGCCAGCGCGGTGCCGAGATGCCGCCGGGCCTCCGCCGGGGCGCCGGCGCATGCCGCGGCCATCCCCGCACGGAAGTGGGCGGTGGCGTCGCGGGTGCCCAGCCGCAGGGAGCGGCGGGCGAAGCCCAGCCCCTCCTGGCAGCGCCCCGCACGTGTGAGGACCCAGCCGAGCACCTGATCGCCGATCACCCCGGGGCGCTCGGCGCGGGCGGCGCGGGCGCGGCGCACGTCGGCCGGTCCGGGCAGGCGCAGGTCGGCGAGCGCCTGGGCCAGATCGAGGTCCACCCGGGAGCCGGCGGCACGCTGCAGGCGCTGCATGGCCACCACGAGCCCCACGCTGTCGCGGACGGCGGCGCGGTCGCCGCGAACGGCACCGAGCTCTCCGATCGCCGCGGCGTACTCGGCGAGCGGCTGACGCACCAGCGCCCGGTCGTACAGGCGCCCGGCCTGCGCGGTCCGGCCGCGAGCCGCGAGCACCCGTGCGAGGCCGGCCGTGGCGCGTGGATCGTCCGGTCGCTCGGCCAGCGCCGTGCGCATCTGGCGTTCCGCGGCGCCCAGGTCGCCGGTGCCGAAGTGCAGGAGGCCCAGCTGGACGCGCGCCCATGCGCGCGGCTCACCGCCCGGGCGGCCGGCGTCGACCGCCAGCTCCATGAGACCGATCGCCGCGGGGATCTGCCCGCGCAGCTCCGCCGCGTAGGAGGCGCGGCTGTAGGAGGCCAGGTCCGGCCGGGCCATGAGCCGCCGCTCGATCACGGCGAAGCCCTCGCGGTACCGCCCGAGCTCGATCAGGGCGTCGCCGCGGATCCCGAGGGGGGCCACGCGGTCAGGTGCCGCGGCGAGGCTGCGGTCCGCCAGCGTCAGGGCCTCGGCGAAGCGGTGGCGCGAGAGCGCGAGCGACGCCAGGGCGTCGAGGGCCTCGGGGTTCCCGGGGCGCGCCGCGAGCGAGGCGCGGGCCGCGGCCTCCGCCCGGGTGTACCAGGCCGGGTCGCCGGTGGTGCGCGCCTGCACGAGCGCCGCGTCGGCGACGATCACCTGCGCCCGCCAGTCCCCGGGGTTCTCGGCCAGCGCCGCCCGGGCGCGCTGCAGGGCGTAATCCTCGGTGGCGCCGATGGCCGCCGCCGGCTGCGGCGTCTCACCACGGGTGAGGGCCAGCCCGCCCGCGCCCGCGGCGAGGATCACCGCGGCGCCCGCGAGGGCGGCGAGGGGGCGTCGTGCGCGTGGTGTGGGGGTGGCGTCCATGTGCGAGACCCGGGCCGAGGTGGAAGAGGGTGCGGGTGCGGGGCCGTACGGCCCCGCACCCGGATGCGCATCGGGTTACGGCAGCGGGCCCACGGGGGGCGCGGCCGGCTCGGTGCGGTAGTGCGGCGGCTCGGTCGAGAAGCCGTCCGACGCCGGGGCGACGTACGGGAAGCTCGACTCGAAGGCCACGTCGTTGCGGTTCACGCCGTCGCCGAGGGGCAGGCTGTTGGCCGTGCCGCCGACGAGGTTGAACAGGTTCCCGCCGATGACGCGGAGCTCGATGTCCACCACGTCGTCGGCCAGGCGGCGACCGTTCGGGAAGCCCTGGGGGTCACCCTGGATCTCGCCGAACGGCTTGGGGTCCGCCGACACCGGGGTGTCGAGGTTGAGCCGCAGCAGGTCGGCCTGCACCGTCCCGGTGGAGTTGTTCGCCAAGCCCAGACCGGTGAGGTCCAGCCCGTTGAGCAGCGCCGCGGCCACGTCCTTGCGGCCCTTCTCCGGGATGTTCAGGTTCAGCGTCGGGAACAGCGCGTTCAGCGCGGCGGCCGGGAACGGCGCCTCGTAGTACTTGGCGAACTTCTTGTCCCCGGACGGGTCCGACGCGTTCCAGCGGTCCTTCTGGTACCGCGGGATGAGGACCTCGTTGACCAGCGGGTTGCCGAGGCGGGAGACCTGCTTCCACTCGGTCCACATGCGGGTCTTCTGGGTCTTGACCCGCACGCCCTTCACCATCTTGTGCCGGGTCTGCACCGCGTAGCGCTGCACCGGCCGCTCGGTGGAGGCGAAGACACCGACGACCGGCGTCTTGGAGCGACCGCGGAGGGTGCTGATCGGGACCTGCAGGGCCACGCTGTGGACGTTGTAGCGGGCGAGCGAGTCCACGCCGTTGCCCTGGTTGCCGAACCCGATGCCCGCGCGTCCGGGCTTGTCGAGGTTCACCAGGTCGAAGATCATCCCGAGGTCGACGAAGAACGGGTCGTCGGCCTGGCCGGCGAACGTCCGGATGCCGCCCTTGGTGCTGGTGATCGCCGCGGTGCGCAGCTGCGCGTAGCCGGGCAGGCTCTTGGGCCCGGTGTTGTTCGGGGCGACCGGGACGTCCTTGGCGATCCGGCGGCTCACCTGGGTCTTGGCGCCCCGGCGGATCTCGTAGAGGTCATAGGTCTGCTTGACCAGGACGTTCCCGGTGGGGTCCGAGTACAGGTACCCCGCGGCGTCGGACTCCGGCGCGTCGGTGTCGAACCGGTACTGGTACCGCAGGTCCCACTTGCCGTCGCCGTTCTGGTCGACATTCAGGTTGTAGCGGGCGTTCTCGGAGAACAGGTAGAAGTTCGGCCCGCCGTGCGGCTCCTCGAACGGGATCCAGTTGGCGATCAGGGTCGCCGTGTCGGGACGCTCCGGGCTCCGGAAGAAGTAGAGGTCCGTGACGTCGGCCGTCGGGTCCTCGAGCAGCGCCGGGGCCTCCCGGTGGCTGGATGCGCCACCGAAGCTGGGCACGAGCAGCGCCGCGCCGAGCGCGGCGATGCCGGCGAGGGGAATGGCGGCCTTCAGGAGGCCCTTCCTCCCGCGGGGTGAGCTGGCCATGGGTGCGTGGTCCTTTCCGTCTGTCTCGGTGTCCGCGGCGCGGGGGACGACGCGGTGGCCGGACACGACCCCGGCGCGGGATGCCGCCCGCGCTGGTGGGGATGTCCGGTCTCAGTCGTCACTACGCGCCCCGGCCCCGGGCGGATCACCCGGATGTGCGGACGCCGATGCGTCACCATGCGGGTGATGCCCGGACAGCCCCCTCCCCTGCGCATGCGCCCCGCCTACCTGCGGGATCTGGGCGACGGCCCGGTGCGTGAGTCGGGCGACCTGGACACCCTGGCCGCCGCGGCCCGGGACGGCGGGGTGGTGGTGCTCTCGGGCGCCGGGATCTCCACCGACTCGGGCATCCCGGACTACCGGGGACCCGAGGGCGCGCTGCGGCGCCACACGCCCATGACCTACCAGGAGTTCACCGGGAGCCCCGAGGGGCGGCGGCGCTACTGGGCGCGCAGCTTCGTGGGCTGGCGCCATGTGGCGCAGGCGGCCCCGAATGCCGCGCACCGGGCCGTGGCGGTGCTGGAGGAGGCCGGGTTCGTGGACGCCGTCGTCACCCAGAACGTCGACGGGCTGCACCAGGCCGCCGGGTCACGGGCCGTGGTGGAGCTCCACGGCAGCCTCGATGCGGTGGTCTGCCTGGCCTGCGGTGACCGCAGCCCGCGAGGCGACCTCGACGACCGGCTGCGCGCGGCGAACCCCGCCTTCGTGGAGATCGCCCGGCGGATGGCGGACCGCGAGGTGAACCCGGACGGCGACGTGGCGCTGCCGGAGCGGGAGGTCGCCCGGTTCCGGGTGGTGGACTGTCGGGTGTGCGGCGGCGACCTGAAGCCCGACGTCGTGTTCTTCGGCGAGGGCGTCCCGCGGGAGCGGGTGCGGCGCTGCGAGGCGATGGTCGACGCGGCGCGCCTGCTGCTGGTGGCCGGCTCGTCGCTGACGGTGATGAGCGGCTACCGGTTCGTGCTGCGTGCCCGGGAGCGCGGCATCCCGGTGGCCATCGTCAACCGCGGGCCCACCCGCGGTGACGACATGCACCACGTCCGGCTCGACCGGCCGCTCGGTGAGGTCCTGCCCGGGCTCGCCCGCCGCCTCATGCCCTGAACGGAACCGGTCCCGGCGGCACGTGCCGCCGGGACCGGGCGCGCATCAGGCGATCGCGGTGCCGGCCAGCAGGCGCGGGTACAGCGGGAAGCGCTCCGACACCGCGCGGCTGCGCTCGCGCAGGGCGGCGAGGTCGGCGTCGCTGACACCGGGCTGCAGGGCGGCGGCGATCACGCGGCCGATCTCCCGCATCTCCGGCTCGCGCAGGCCGCGGGTGGTGAGGGCCGGCGTGCCGATCCGCAGGCCCGAGGTGACCGTGGGGGGACGCTCGTCGAACGGCACGCCGTTCTTGTTCACGGTGATCCCGGCCTTGTCCAGGCGCTCCTCGCCGTCGACGCCGGTGAGGTCGGTCGCCGACAGGTCCACCAGGACCAGGTGGTTGTCGGTGCCGCCGGTCACCAGGTTCAGCCCGCCCGCCACCAGCTCCTCGGCGAGGGCCGCGCAGTTGGACACCACCGCGGCCTGACGCTCGCGGAACTCGTCGGTGAGCGCGTGGCCCAGGGCCACGGCCTTGCCGGCGATGACGTGCATGAGCGGGCCGCCCTGCAGGCCGGGGAACACCGCCCGGTCGACCGCGCTGGCGTGCTCGGCGTTGCACATCACCATGCCGGCCCGCGGGCCGCCGAGGGTCTTGTGGATCGTGG
>LNFL01000138.1 GCA_001464275.1 Actinobacteria bacterium Ga0077560
CCGACGGCCCGGCCCGTCTCGTCGGCGATCACCGCGAGGCGGCTCGACGACGATCCCAGGGTCTCGGCCGTGTCGGCGAGCTGGGTCACCATCTGGCCCGTCTCGCGGCGCATGTGCTCGTAGCTGTTCACCGAGGCCTGAGCCTTGGCCAGCATGCCGTTGAACAGTTCGCCCAGCTCCCCGATGCGCTGACCCGGGGCGGCGTCCAGAGGACGGGTCACCGGGATGACCTCCACCGTGAGGTCGCCCTCGGCGACGGCGTTGAGGCCCGTGGCCAGACCCGTGAGGCACTTCCCGTCCAGGCTCGTCAGACGGACCTGCAGGTCCTCCAGGCACGACTGGTCGCCCAGGGCCAGCCGCATGCGCTCACGCACCACGTTGTAGCCCTCGATCGCCGCCTGGGCCTTCGCCAGCATGGCGTTGAAGGTGGTCACCAGGCCCTGCACCTGCGGGTTCCCTGAGGTGATGTCGATCGTCGTCGTCACCGGGCGGACCTCCACCGTGAGGTCGCCGTTGCGCATGGCGTCGAGTCCCGCCAGCAGATCGGTGAGGCAGTGCTGCTCCAGTGAATCCATGCGCGCCGCCAACTGGCTGAGGGCGTCGTCGGAGCCCGAGCGGGACGTGAACAGAGGGGCCAAGGGATCTCCTTCCCGGCGGCGGTCACCCGTCCATGGGTGGCCTGCGAGTCGTGGCATGCGGGGTGCCGGTTACCGCTGGAGATATCGGCCGGCGGCGTCCGAAGCAGGACCCCCCACGCGAGCATCCGCCCATCGCGCGCTCGACGGAGGGACGCCGGCAGGTCCGCGGCGCCTCCCGCCGGAGATCAGACCGAGAAGTGCCCGATGAGCCGGGCCAGCGCCTGCGCGGCCTGGGCCACGTCGTCCGACGCGGACGCCACCTGGTCCGAGGCGGCCGCGGTCTGCTCGGTGGTGGAGGAGGCCTGCTCGGCGGCAAGGGCGTTCTGCTCGGAGGCGCCGGCCACCCGCACCACGTCCTCCTGCACGCCCTCCATCGCCGTCACGGCGCTGGCGGTCTGGGTCTGGATGTCGCCGATGATGGTCGCGATGGAGCTGGCGGACGCCTGGGAGCTCTCGGCGAGGGTCCGCACCTCATCGGCCACGACGGCGAAGCCGCGACCCATGTCGCCGGCCCGTGCCGCCTCGATGGCGGCGTTGAGCGCCAGCAGGTTGGTCTGGTTGGCGATGCCGGCGATCGTGTCGACGATCTGGCCGATCTCCTCGCTCTTGGCGCCGAGGCCCGTCACGTGGCCGGCGGCCGTCGTCACCGCGGCGTTCACGGCCTGCGCCGCGCGCGCCTGCTCGGTGGATCCCAGCGAGAGGGTCTCGATGGTGCCGGCGATCTCCCCCACGGCGCGGCCGCTCTCCTCGGCGATGAGCGACAGGCGCTCGGCGGCGCGTTCGAGCGTCGCGGCGGTCTCCGCCAGCTGGCGCACCATGTCCCCGGTCTCGGTGCGCATGTGCTCGTAGCCGTGCACCGCGGTCTGCGCCTTGTCGAGCATGCTGTTGAACAGCTCGCCCAGCTGCCCCAGCGCCGTCCCCTGGCGCGCGTCGAGCGGCGTCGTGACCGGCACCACCTTCACGCCGAGGTCCCCCTCGGCGACCGACTGCAGGCCCGAGGCCAGACCGGTGAGGCAGCGGGAGTCCAGGCTCGTGAGGCGGTGCTCCAGGTCGTCCAGGCACGAGTGGTCGCCCAGTGCCGCGCGAAGCCGTTCCCGCACGTCGTTGTAGCCCTCGATCGCGGCCTGCGCCTTCACGAGCATCCCGTTGAAGATCGACACCAGATCGTCCACCAGCGGATCGCCGGTGCGGTCCTCGATGGGCGTGGTCACCGGCGTGACGCCCATGGTCAGGTCGCCGCGTCGCATGCCGTCCAGGCCGCTCCGCAGGTCCGTGAGGCAGTGCTCGTCCAGCGAGCGCAGCCGCTCGCTCACCATGCGGATGGAGGCGGCCGAGGACGATCCGCGGGTGGGGAAACCGATTGCCATGCTGCACTCCTTGCCCCGCGGGGCCCGGCGACGACGGGTGGCACGACGATCCGCTGCGGGGACTGCGGCGCCGGCGTCTCCCGGGCTATCGGACGTGCGGGCGCGGGATTGAGCGATCCATGGTCAGGTTCCGGGGTTCCCCGCAAACCGGTCTCGGAGCACGGACTTCTTGAACTTCCCGGTCGCGGTGCGGGGGATCTCCTCCACGAACTCCACGCGGTCCGGCAGCCACCAGCTCGGGAACGCGCCGGCCAGGCGCTCCCGCAGCTCATCGGGGGTCGGGCCGTGGCCGGGGCGCAGGACCACGCACGCCAGTGGCCGCTCCTGCCACTTCGGATCGGGGATCGCGATGACGGCGGCCTCGGCCACGGCGGGCAGGGCCATGAGCGCGTTCTCGAGTGCCACCGAGCTGATCCACTCGCCGCCGGACTTGATGAGGTCCTTCTCCCGGTCGGTGATCTCGATGCAGCCGGTGGGGTCGATGGTGACGATGTCCCCGGTGCGGAACCAGCCGTCCGCGGTGAACCGGTCGGCGCCGTCGCCGCCCATGTAGGCGGCCGCGACGGTGGGTCCGCGCACCTCCAGCTCACCCATGGTCACCCCGTCCCATGGGACGAACCCGTCCTCGTGACGGGCGCGGATCTCCACCAACGGCACCGGCTGCCCCTGCCGCGCGCGGTAGGCGAGGCGCTCCTCGGCCGGCGCGTCGGCCATCGCGCGCGGCAACCGGCCGATGCTCCCCACCGGGCACATCTCGGTCATGCCCCACCCCTGCAGCACGTGCAGTCCGTGGCGCCGCTCGAACGCCTCGATCAAGCCCTTCGGCGCGGCCGACCCGCCCACCAGCATGCACCGCAGCGCCGACAGGTCGTGCGCGTCCGGCTCCTGGTCCAGTCGCTCCAGGAGGGCGAGCCACACGGTGGGCACCCCCGCGGTGAACGTGACCCGCTCACCCACCAGCAGCTCCAGCAGGCTCTCGGGATCCAGGAACCGGCCGGGGAGCACCAGCTGGGCACCCGTCATGGGGCACGTGAACGGCAGGCCCCAGGCGTTGACGTGGAACATCGGCACCACCGGCAGCACGGTGTCCGCCTCGCGGATCCCGAAGCTGTCGGCCATCGCCAGGCCCATCGCGTGCAGCACCAGCGAACGGTGCGAGTACAGGACGCCCTTCGGATGACCGGTGGTGCCCGACGTGTAGCAGAGGGCCGCCGCGGCCAGCTCGTCGTCCTGCGCCACCGGCGGCAGGCCGGGATCGCCGGTGGCCAGCGCCTCCTCGTACGCGATGGCCCCGGGCGGGAGGTCCCCGTCGCCCACCACGATCACGTGCCGGAACTCACGCTCGGCGCGGATGCGCTGCAGGACCTCCACCAGCGACGCGTCGGCGATGATCGCCTCGTCCTCGGCGTGGGCGGCGATGTGGCCCAGTTCCGCGGGCGACAGCCGGGGGTTGAGCGTGTGCACCACCGCCCCGCGGGCCGGCACGCCGTAGTAGGCCTCCAGGTGCTCGCGCTGGTTCCACATCAGCGTCGCCACCCGCGCCCCCTCGGGCACCCCCAGGTCGCGCAGACCCGCGGCCAGCCGCCGCGCGCGGGGGGCGAGGTCCCCATAGGTGCTGCGGTGCAGCGACCGGTCGGAACCGCGGGACACCACCGCGCCGCGTGCGTTGATGCGCTCGGCACGGTCGAGGATGGCGCCCAGGGTCAGCGCCCCGTGCATCATCAGGCCCTGCATCGGTGACCTCCCTGCGGGATGCGGACCGCCCGAGCCTCCCACAGGCCCCCGCCATCGGGCCAGCCCGCCGTTTCGCCGGGCGGGGGGCGGGTACCCACTCGGGGTACCGCTCCCAGGAGGGACAGCGAATGAACGATCAGACCGCACGACTCGTCCACTGGCTCGCCGACGGCAGGTCGGCCGCCATCGTGGCCCCCGCCCTTCGGGCCGCCACCGCCCCGGGTGCGCGCAGCGCCCGCGACCGCGCCAGGGCCGCCGGGGCCCTCGTGGAGGAGATCGACGTCGACCGCGCCCGCAGGATCGTCCAGCGGCTCGGCCAGGACCCCGAGTTCCGCAGGAGCCTCACGGTGGCGGCCGGCCGCGTGCGCAGCGCGGTGGACCGCTCGTCGAAGCGCCGCCGGGGCGGTCGCGTGCTGCTGGCCGTGGCGCTGGTGGTCGCCGCCGCGGGCGCCGTGGCGGCCTTCCTGCGCAGCTCTCCCGGCGCCGTGAAGGGGTCGTCACGGCGACCCCAGCGGCAGGCGGACGGCGTTGAGGTGCCGTACGACACGGGCGTGACCGCCAACCGGTGACGCATGGGACCCGCAGGGCTCCGGGCGCCGGGAGGGCGCCCGTCGAGCCCCGGGTCTCAAGTTTTCCGCCACCGCATCGACACTGGGGGCGAAGGTCCCCGGGAATCCGGGCGCATGTCCCGAGGTATGTACGAAACGGTGGGGGCACACCTTCCTGAACAGACCGACGGGGAGGTCCGGCCTCCCCCGATGGGTGACGCGAGCCGGTGCCTCCGGCCGGGATAGTGGACCGGTACTGAATCGGTCTGCCCACAACCAGGGAGAGGATGTGGCACCGAAGGTTCTTGTGCTCTGGACCGGCTACCCCAACGGGGCCCGCGTCGCCCGGCAGCTGAAGCGCGCCGGGTTCGAAGTCCATGGGGCGTTCCCCGCCGACCGCTCGGGTGGTCGGTCGTTCGCGTGTCCGCGTCCCCTGCGCTACCCCTCGCCCGTCGCAAGCCCCGACGCGTTCGTCGCCTGGGTGCGCGAGACCTGCGCGCGCCTTGGGATCGAGGCCGTCGTGCCGGTCGACGAGGACATCGTGCGGATCCTGTCGCGAAACATCGACGCGCTCGGCGGCGCCGCGTTCGTGGGCCCCACCGCCGAGCAGTACGCGGTGCTGTGCGACAAGCGGTCCCTCTCCGAGACCGCGGACCTGCTCGGGCTGGACTCCCCGATGACCGTGGAGGTCGACGAGGAGGGGCACAGCCCGGAGTGGCCGGCCCTGCCATCCATCGTCAAGCCCTGCACCTCGGGGTCCGAGGTCGACGCCCCCACCATGGTCGAGACCGAGCAGGAGCGCGACGCCCTCGTGCAGCGCCTCGCCCGGTCGGGCTACGGGGCGATCGTCCAGGAGCGGATCGACGGGCAGCGCTGGGTGGTCCAGAGCGTTCGCGGTGAGGGCGTCTTCGAGTACGTCGTCCACCGGGTCGACCTCGAATGGCCGCGGGGCTGTGGCCTTGCGACCGTCAAGCGCCCGTCCGACGATCACGCGGCCCTGGCGGCCGCCGCCAAGCGGTTGCTCGACCATGTGGACTACCGCGGACCGTCGGGGATCAGCTTCCTGGAGCAGGACGGCCGCTTCTACCCGCACGACGTGAACCTGCGTCTCGGCGCC
>LNFL01000139.1 GCA_001464275.1 Actinobacteria bacterium Ga0077560
CATGGTCTCCAGGGCGCGGCGCACGTCGTACAGCTCGGAGATCTCGCCGGGGTCGATCACCGGGGCGCTGTAGCCGTGGCGCGGGCGGTGCACCAGCAGACCCTCCTCGGCCAGCCGCCGGCAGGCCTCGCGAACCGGGGTGCGCGAGGCGTGGTAGTGGTCGGCGGCCCACTGCTCGGTCACCCGCGTGCCCGGACGGATGCGCCCGCGCAGCAGGTCGGTGCGGATGCGCCGGTACACGTTCTCTGCGAGCAGTCCTCGCGTGGCCACGTCGCGGTCTCCGGGGGTTGCCGCCAGCTGCCGGATGAGGATAACGCCGCGCGGTGCGCCCGTGATGGGCGTGCTGTTAGGTTGGCCGCCGGTGAGCCAGCCCCGAGAGCCCATCCCGCACCGACGCGCGGCCGTGGCCGTCACGGCCCTCCTCGCGGCGGCCGTCGTGGTGGTGGCCGTGGTGGTCGCCACGCGGGACGGCGGCGGCGGGACCTCCGCGTCCACCGCGGCGAGCGTTCCCACGGCCACCGAACCGCTGCCGCCCCAGGTGCCCGCGCTGCCGGAGTGGGGTCCGGTGGCCGGCGTCCCGGACGCGTTCGCGGTGCCCGAGGGCGGCGACGCCCAGGTGACGCCCACGCGGGACGGCTCCACCGTGGAGATCACCCGCGAGGACGGCACGATGTTCGCCTCCGCATCGATCGACGAGGACGGCAGGTATCGCGACGTGCAGTACTACGACGCCCGCGGGCGCCTGGAGCTGGCGATCGACCGCGTGGACCTGTTCACCGGGCCCGCCGGGGCGACCGCCGCCGCCCGGTCGCGGGGGTGCCGCAACGCGCAGGCCCGCGGCGGCTTCCGCTGGACGGCCCGGCCCATCCCCTGGCGGCTCAACGTCCGCTCGGTTCCCCGGCGTCTCGGCGCGTCCCGCGTCCTGACCGCCGCCAAGGGCGCCCGCAACGCGTGGCGCTTCAACGCGAACCGGTGCGGCGTGGCCGATGGTTCCTCGGTGGTCTTCGCATACCGCGGCGCCACGCGTCGCGGCATCGGGCGCAACGGGGTGAACAGCATCGGCTTCGGCGAGACCAACGAGCTGGGCGGGGTCTGCGTGCGCGCCGTGGCATGCACGTTCACCTGGACCCAGGGGGCCCGCGCGATCGAGAGCGACATCCGGGTCGACAAGAACCACCCGCGCGGCTACGCCGTCGGCGGACGCATCGGCCGCCGCATCGACCTGCAGAGCGTGCTGGTGCACGAGACCGGGCACACCCTGGGCCTGGAGCACGTCAACGACGCGAGCAACGTGATGTTCCCGTTCGTCCGCGCCGGGACCACCACCTTCCGCCGGCTCGGGAGGGGCGATGCGCTGGCCAACAACGCGCTCTACTAGCCTCGCCGCCGGGCTCGCCGCCCTCGCCCTGCTGGCCGGCTGCGGTGGTGATGACGGGCGGGTGACCACCACCGGCACCGGCACCGGCACCGGCACCGGGCTGGAGCCCATCCCCACCGTCACCGCCCCGCCGCCGGTGGCCGGCCCCCCGCCGCTGCGCGTGAAGACCGAGCTGGGCGACGCGCAGATGGTGTCCTTCGGCGGCTGCTGGACCACCCCCGGCGGCACGCAGGTGTGCGGCGACCCCGACTGGCCGTCCTGCCCCACCACAGGGCTACCCGACATCCCCGCCAACCCGGGCGACGAGCTCACCTTCGTGCTCCCCTCCCCCGCCGCCACCGAACTGGAGCTCTACACCGGGGACGGCAGCGAGCCCATCCCGCTCGAGCCCGCCGATGAGGTCGACTGGAACGTCGAGGTCGCGGAGGGCCCGATCGTCCTGCGCGCCGTCATCCCGGGCCGCGGGGACCCCTCCTGGGCCGCCTGCATCCTTCCCCTGGGGTGACGACCTGCTGGTGGGACCGTCGGTTCATCCCTGAGGAGCATTGACCGGCGCCGGCCCGCTGACCCAGGGTGGACAACGTGAACGGGAGCCCTCACGAGGCCGTCCACGACCAACCGGCGAGACGGCACAAGGGGTGGAGATGGGCGATGTCCGAACGGTCGGCGGAGTTCATGCGCGGGCGCCGCGAGCGCGGCGGACCATGCGCGCGCTCGCGGTGACGGCGGGCCTCGCTGCGTTGGCCGCGGGCTCCAGCGGCTGCGTGATCCTCCGGGAGCATTTCGTCTCCCAGCCCGATCTGATCGGGCCCGAGTTCCGCCTCGACGTGAGTGCGTGCGTCTCCAATGCGACCCCCTCGTGCCCCAGTGGGGGCACGTCCAACCTCTTCCCCACCCCGTCACCGGGCACGAACCTGCAGGTGCTCGGGGCGGTCCAGCTGCCCACCGGTTACTCCCTGCCGGAGGTCATCACCAAGACGGACCGCCCCGCAGACCCGGGGGCGCGGCTCACGCGGAGCGCCTCCTATGAGGCGGAGCTCACGAAGCTCCTGCCGCCGCCCGCGGGGAAACGCTGGTACGGCTACATCAGCGATCCCTTCTCCGACTACGTCCGTGGCGCCACCTACTTCCAGGGCGTGGACATCGTCCGCGGTGCCGCCGCCGACGGCGAGCCCATCGCGGCCCTGACGGAGATCACCTACGTGGCCGGGGGGCGGCTGGTCACCCCCGAGGCCCCCGGCGGGCGACCGGTCGTCTGTGATGGCGACGCCACCGTCTGCGTCGACAGCCGCCTGGACCGGACCGGCTCGTTCCTGAACGACCTGGCGCTCAAGGCGCCCGCCACGGTGACCGCCGAGCGCGGCACCACGGCCGTGATCCCGGTGACCGCCAGGTTCGCCGGCACCACCGGCCCCGCGTACGCGTTCGCGCTCACCGCGACCACCACGCTGCCGGGATCCAGCGCGACGCCGAACGTCCCCACCCTGACCCCGCCGAGCAACAGCACCAACTCGCTGAGCGTGTCGGTCCCGATCCCGGCGAACGCGGCGCCGGGCAACTACCCGGTGACGGTGACCGCCACGGTGGGCGGCGTGGGAACGTCCGCCTCCACGACGGCGACGATCATCGTGCCCGCCGAGGCGCCGCCGGTGGCGGGGACCCTGCGCCCGTCGGTGTCCGCCGGAGGCGTCGGCGGCCTCACCGCGCGGATCGCCCGCCTGAGGGGACTCCCGGTGCGCATCACCACCGACACCGCGACCTCCGCGACCATCACCCTCAGCCAGACCCGGCGGGTCCGGAGCGGTCGGCGGTTCGTCCTCCGGAGCGTCCGTGTCGCCGTCCGCAGGGTCGACATTCCCGTGGGCACGACGATCGTCCGCGTCCGGAGCGCCGCGTTCCGCCCCGGCCGGGTGGCGATCCGTGTGACCGGCGACGCGTTCGACGCGCGCGCGGCGGTCGGGCTGCGGTGACCGCCCGACGGGCGACACGACCCGGGGTGCCCTGAGCGCGCGGAGGGCTTGCTAGGGTCACGTCCTGACGCGGGAGTAGCTCAGTTGGCTAGAGCGTCAGCCTTCCAAGCTGAGGGTCGCGGGTTCGAGTCCCGTCTCCCGCTCTCACCGAAGCCCCTCTCCGGAGGGGCTTCGTTCGTTTCCCGCCGCACCGTCCCGAGCCCGGCCGGGATCAGACGGCGGTGCGCGCCAGGTGCTCGTGGACGAGTCGCACGACCATGGCGCCCTCGCCCACGGCGGTGGCGCACCGCTTGACCGAGCCCGCCCGAACGTCGCCCGCGGCGAACACGCCGGGGACGCTGGTCTCGAGCAGGTTGCCGGAGCCGGCGTCCTGGCCGGTCAGGACGAAGCCGTGCGCATCGGTGGCGAGCGTGCCCTCCAGCCAGTCGGTGCACGGGTCCGCCCCGAGGAAACAGAACAGGAACTGCAGCGGCATCCGCTGCCCGTCCGCGAGCGTGACGGCCTCCAGGACGCCGTCCGTCCCGTGCAGCGCGGTGATCTCCCCGCGGTCCCGCACGGCGACGCCGTACCGGGCGAGATCGTGGATGAGGTACTCCGACATGGTCTCGGCGAGACTGGATCGCCTCCGCGGGCGAGCCAGATCGCCGCCTGAGCGGCGGAGTTCCCGCCCCCGATGACCGCGACATCGCTGCCGCCGCACAGCCGGCCCTCCTGCGGACCCGCGGCGTAGAAGACGCTGACGCCCTCGAATTCGGCGATGCGGTCCACCGGTAGGCGCCGGTACTCCGCACCCGTGGCCAGCACCACGGCGCGGGCCCGGACGCGGTGGCCGCCCTCCAGGTGCAGGACGTGGACCCCGTCCCCGGCCTCCAGCCCCACCGCCTTGTACGGGGTGGCGGTCCGGGCCCCGAACTTGCGGGCCTGAGTGATGGCACGCAGCGCCAGATCGGCACCGCTGATGCCGGCGGGAAAACCCAGGTAGTTCTCGATGCGCCGCGATGTGCCCGCCTGGCCACCGAGCGCGTCTCCCTCCACCAGCAGCGTGTCGAGCCCCTCGGAGGCCCCGTAGACGGCCGCGCCGAGGCCCGCCGGCCCCCCGCCCACGATCACCAGGTCGACCTCTTCGACGGCGGCGAGCTGGCGTCCGATCCCGAGAGCGCGGGCGAGATCGCCGGGCGTCGGTGCCGTCAGCTCGGCTCCACCCGGAAGGCGCACCAGGGGAAGCTCGGTCTCCAGCCGTCCCGCGACCTGGGCCGCCGCTACGGGGTCGTCGTGCGTATCACGCCACGTCATCGCGAAGCGGGACCTGCGGGCGAACTCCACCAGCCGGCGCGTGGGCTCCGAGGACCTCGGTCCGATGATCTCGATGCCGGCGCCCCCGACACGCTGGAGTTCCTCCCGGCGGGCCATGAACGCCGAGAGCAGGACGTCGCCAAGTGGCGCGTTCTCGAACAGCAGGCGCCGCAGCTCGTCTCGCTCCACGGCGAGGTACCGGACGTCGGTGGCGGCGACCGCCGAGACCTCGACGGTCTGCCCCGACAGGAGGTTGGTCTCACCCACGAATCCGGACGGGCCATGCCGCGCGAGCTCCCCGCCGGAGGGGTCCAGGATCGCGATCTCGCCCTCCAGCACCACCATGAACGGATAGCTCCGGGCGCCGACCTCGACGAGCACCGTGCCCGCCGTCGCGGCGAGCTCGCTGCCGTGGCGACGGAGCACCTCGATCTGGGGCGAGGACAGGGCGAATCCATCAGCGTGGGCCACCGACGCACCTCCCGTTCTTCAGTGCCGGAGCCGGAGCTCCGCCGTCGCCGCAGCAAAGCAGATGCGGGATGGCCCACGCCGCGGGCCCGGGATGTCACCCCAGCTCGCCGGCCGGCGTCAGCGGCGGACCGGCACCAGCCGGAACACCCGGTACGGGGCGCCCATGAGCGGCATGGCGACGTTGCGCACGGGGACGCCCCCTGGGGTCTCACCCTCGTGCGGACCGCGGTGGGCGTGGCCGTGCACCACCAGGTCGGCACCGGCGCGGTCGACGGCGTCGGCGAGCTTCTGGGTGCCGAGGAACGGCTGGATCTCGGGGCGCTCGTCGGCCACGGTGCCCGGGATGGGCGCGTAGTGGAGCAGGGCCACACGGGCATCGCAGCCGCAGGCCGCGAGATCGGTGAGCGAGCGCCACAGGGCGCGGCCCGCCGTCTCGGCGCGCTCGACGAAGTGCTTGATCTCCGGCTCGCCGAACGCCGTCAGCGCGTTGTGGCCAAAGCCGCCGGCGAAGCCCTTCACCCCGGCGATGCCCAGCATCCACTCCCCCACCTCCAGCGTCACCGTATCCTGCTCGAGCACCGTCACGCCGTGCCCGCGCAGGATCTCGGAGACCTCCTCCGCGAAGCCGGCGTGGTGGTCGTGGTTGCCCAGCACCGCCACCTTGGGGACCGTCACCGCGGCGAGCTGACGGCCCAGCGCCTCCGCCTCCTCCGGCATGCCGCGGCGGGTGAGGTCCCCGGCCAGCAGCAGCACGTCGGCGTGCTCGTCGACATCCGCGAACCCGGGGGCGAGATCGTCGAGGCGGTCGTCGGACGCGTGGACATCCCCCACCGCGGCCACCCGGATCATGCGACCTCCAGACGCGGCGCCGGCACCGGCCCGTCAACCAGCCGGAGGTCCCGCACCAGCGTGAAGAAGGTGCGGGCGAACGGGCTGTCGTGGGTGCGCTCCCACAGGTCGTCCCAGTCGATCTGCTCCCGCAGCGCCCGGGCGATCTGCAACGGCGGCCCCAGGTCGAGGTTGTGCTCGGTGAGCGCCAGCAGCTTGCTCGTCATGAGGTCCCCGATCCGCATCACCCGCATCTGCACGGCGTACACCACCAATTCGTCGCAGCGCGCCAGCAGCTCGTCGTCCACGGGGAACCCGGTGGGGTGGTGGATGAGGTCGATCAGCACGTCGCCGTCCCAGGCCTTCACCAGCCAGCCCTCCGGCGGCACCTCCACGCGCAGGCCGGCGTCGCGGGCGAGGGCCTGCACCCGCTCGGAGTCCTCCTGGCGGATGAGGATGTCCACGTCCTTCTCGGTCGGCGGGCCGCCGCGCGCCCAGGCCGCGAGCCCGCCCGCCAGTGCGAACTCCACCTGCCCGTCGCGCAGGATCGCGGCGATGCGCTTGAGCACCTCCAGCAGCGGCTCGGACTGGATGGACGGCATGCGGGCCGGTACCCGCCGCCGGGAGGGTCCAACCACCCGCCGCCCATGGTTGGGCCCGGCGAGGGGGGGAACGGAAGCGACGACGTCAGCACCGCACCCAGGAGGCGCCATGAGCACCGCCAACGGCATCGACCCGCCCGACCCCGCCGAGGTTCCGTCCGAGGACCTCACCCCGGAGGAACTGCGGGACGAGGCGTTCCGCACCGTCGACGGCGCCGGGTCCGGCGAACCGCTTGATCCGGCGATGGCACCCGTGATCGAGGCCGGCGGAGGCGTGGCCGAGGGGTTCGAGCAGAGCGAGGCCCTGCTGGTCGATCACGCCGAGAGCGGCGAGGGCGGCACCGAGCGCATCCTCCGGGACGCGTTCACCCCCGAGGCCGACGAGGAGCGGGCCATCCACGGGGAGGCCGATGAGGAGGCCTCCAGCGAGCGCGCCGACCGCTAGCGCAGCTCAGCCAGCCGCAGCCCGGCGTCCACCAGCGACACGCGCTCCAGCGCGGGCACCTGCGCGAGCGGGACCCACCGGGCCTCGTCGGTGGACCCACCCACCTCGTGGCGCAGCTCACCGGCCACGATGCGGGCCTCGAACACCACCCGGACGGCCTTCAGCGGACGCGGGGCGCCCTCGGTGAGCCGCTTCGCGGCGTCGATGACGTGGGTGTCCACGCCCAGCAGGCGACGTGGCTCGACGGTGAAGCCGGTCTCCTCCAGGACCTCCCGCACGACCGCCTGCTCGGGCGTCTCGTGCAGCTCCGCGCCACCGCCGGGCAGCGTCCACGCGCCCGGCCGGCGTCCCTCGCCGTTCCAGAAGGCCAGCAGGACGTCGGTGCCCTCACGGATGACCGCATAGGCGGCCAGGCGCGTGTCGAACGGGGGTGCGGCCATCCGGCCACGATACGGGACCGCCCGGCGCGGTCAGCGGCGCTTGGCGGCCTTGCGCAGGCGCTTCCTGGTGCGCTTCTCGGCGTCCAGCTGCTCGTCGAGCACCGCGATGGCCTCGCGGATCTTGCCGATGCGGTGCTCCACGGCCTCCATCTCGCTGGCGGCCCCCTCACGCGCCCGTCGCACCGCCTCCTGCTCGGAGGCCGCGATCTGCGCCGAGGCCGAGCCCTCACCGACGATCCGGATCTCACCGTGCTCCACGAACGCGGCGCGGTCGAGCTCGAGCGCCTCGTCGCCCACGGCCACGTAGATCGTGGACGGGGTCACCGAGGTGACGGTGACGGGCCGGGGCTCGTCACCGACGAGCCAGAAACGTTCGGGAACCGCGGGCATGGGGACCTCCTACCCGTCCAGGCGGCGGCGCACACGCGGCCGCCGCCACCGCCACTGCCCCACCAGCCACCAGCCGGTGGCCACCGGCGGGATGGCGACGCTGGTGGCCAGCATCGTCCCCACCTCGCGGCGGTCGGCCGGACCGGGGCCGATCCGGCGCGCCGCGAACCCCGCGGTGAGCGCCAGCCAGGCCGCCGCCGGGCCCGCCGCCAGGCGGGTGCGGCCCGCACCCAGCGCCGCGACCGCCAGCGCCCCGGCGGCGGTGGTGGCCAGGTGCCGGCGCAGGGCACCCGCCGGGGCGGCGGCGCGCGCCCGCCAGGCGCGGCCGTGACGGGCGAGCATGAGCACGTCGTCGGCGTTGCCGCGTTGCTTGGCGACGCTCACCCACGGGCCCGCGGGTCCGACGGGGTGCAGCACCGCCCGCTCGCCCCGCACCAGCCGGAACCCGCGCGCCATGACGCGCAGCGCCAGGTCCGCGTCCTCGCGGTAGGCGCGCCGGAACCGCTCGTCGAACCCGCCCACCCAGTCCAGGACATCGCGGCGGTAGGCCATGTCGGCGGTCGCCCACGCGGCGTCCTCCAGCCCGCGGACGTTGCGCTCCCAGTCGGTGGGCAGGCGGTCCATCGGCACCGGCACCACGATTTGGCCCTGACACCCGGCGACGTCCTGCGGGAGCCCCTCCAGGTCACCGCGCAGCCGGTCCACCCAGCGCGGCTCGGGCACCACGTCGTCGTCCAGGAAGCACACCCAGTCCGCCGTCGAGGCGCGCCAGCCGATGTTGCGGGCCGCCGCCGGACCGATGCCGCGGCCGTCCACGGCGATGATCCGCCCGTCCAGGTCGCCCAGCGCCTCCCGCAGGCGGGCCAGGCCCTCCGGCCGGGTGGTGGGCACCACCACGTCCACCCTCACGGCCGGCGCACCGTGAACGGGCCGATCGCCAGCAGGTCGATCGGCGATGACCCGAAGCACTCCAGGGCGTCGCGGGGGCTGTCCACCATGGGACGGCCGGCGGTGTTGAAGCTGGTGTTCACCAGCACCGGCAGGCCGGTCCGCGCCTCGAACGCCGTGAGCACCCGCGCCATGAGCGGCAGCTCGAGCGGGTCGACGGTCTGGGCACGGGCCGTGCCATCGACGTGCACCACCGCGGGGATGCGGGACGCCCAGGCGGGGCGGACGCGATGCACGAACAGCATGTACGGGCTGGGCAGCGGCCCGCCCGAGAACACCTCCGCGGCCCGGGAGGCCAGCACCATCGGCGCCACCGGGCGGAACTGCTCGCGGCCCTTGATGTCGTTCAGCCGCGCGGTGGTGCCGGCCGACGCGGGGCTCGCCAACAGGCTGCGCTGACCGAGCGCGCGCGGCCCGAACTCGCTGCGCCCCTGGAACCAGCCCACCACGCCGTCCTCGGCGAGCGTCTGCGCCACCGCCTCGGCGAGGTCGGCCGGGCGCTCGTACGGGATCCGGGCACGCCGCAGCTCATCCTCGATCTCCGCCTCGCTGAAGCCCCGGCCCAGCGCGGCGGTCCGCATGGGCCGCACCAGCTCCCGCTGCGCGGCCACGTGGAGCGCGGCGCCCAGGGCGGTGCCCGAGTCGCCCGCGGCGGGCTGCACCCAGATGCGCCGGAACGGCCCGCGTTCGATCAGCGCGGTGTTGGCCACGCAGTTCAGCGCCACCCCACCCGCCATCGACAGCGACGACAAGCCGGTGGCACGGTGCAGCCAGTCGGCCAGATCCCCCACGGTCTCCTGCAGCACGCGCTGGACGCTCGCCGCCAGATCGGCGTGCACGCCGTCGAGCCGTCCACCGCGAGCGCGCGGGGCGAGGGTCTCCCAGTCCACCGGGTACGTCCGGAACCCGCCGTCGCCGTCCACGTGGACGTGCTCGCGCAGGATCTCGGTCATCACCGGCGACCCGTAGGACGCCAGCGCCATCACCTTGTACTCGTCGGAGGAACGCCGGAACCCCAGGTGCTCGGTGACCTCCTCGTAGAGCAGGCCCAGCGAATGCGGCAGCGCCTGGGTGGCCAGCACCTCCATGCGCCCTCCACGGGCCGCGCCGGCCAGGTACGAGGTGCGCTCGCCGCGCCCGTCCAGCACCATCACCGCCGAATCCCCGTACGGCGCGGCCAGGTGCGCCGACGCCGCATGGGCCACGTGGTGGGGCACGTACCGCAGCACGTCGTCCCGCAGCCCCGGCAGCACGCTGGACATGAAGCGCCCGGCCCGCTGCGCGTAGAGCGTGCGCAGCGCCTCCCACCCGTCGATGGTGATGTCACCGTCCGCGGGCGCCGCCAGCGACGGGTCGTACGAGTACGCCACCACGTCCAGATCCCGCGCCTCGATCCCCGCCTGCGACAGGCACCAGCGCGCCGACGCCTCGGGGAGCTCCCAGGTGGAGAACGGCACGGCGGGCTTGCCGTGCTTGCGCCGGCTGAACCGCTCCTCCTCGGCCGCCGCCACCACCACGCCGTCCACCACCAGCGCCGCCGCCGGGTCGTGGAACACCGCATTGACCCCCAGCACGTTCATCCGCGCACCTCCTCCAGCACACCGGGGACGACGTCCAGCTCCGCGAGCTCCCGCACCACCCGCGGCACATCGATGCCGAGCAGCCCGGCGTCGGGGATCGCACCGTGCGGATCGCCCCGGCGGCCGGCCCAGACGACCCGGTGCCGCGGCCGCGACGGCGGCCCCCACTCCGACGGGGGGACCGGGCCGAACAGGGTGAGGGAGGGGGTGCCGGTGGCCGCCGCCAGATGGGCGACGCCCGTGTCGCCGCTCACCACCACGCGCGCCCCTGCCACGATCCGCGCGAGGTCGAGCACCCCCGTGCTCCCCGCCAGCACGGCAGCGTTGCCCGCCCCCGAGAGATCCGAAACCCGGTGGACCAGCTCGCGCTCATGCACACCGCCGGTCAGCACCACGCGGTGCCCGGCCCGCGCCAGCACACGCACCACCTCGGCGAACCGCTCCGGCGGCCACCTGCGCGCCGGCGACGCCGCGCCCGGGTGCACGACCACGGCCCCCGCGTACCGGGGGTCGGCATCCACCTCCAGGTCGATCCGCGCCGGATCGGCGGGGACCCCGTGCCAGGCCAGCATGCGGCACCACCGGTGCACCTCGTGCTCGCCGGGACGCCACGCCGGCCCCGGAACCAGCCCGGGGACGCCGAAGGCCAGCAGCCGGCCGGGCAGCGCGTCCAGCAGCAGGCGATGGCTGCGAGGGCCGCGACCGTGCAGGTTCACCGCCACGTCGGGCGGGGCCATCCCCACCGGAAGCGGCTGCAGCGGTCCCGCGGGCAGCACGGCGTCGACCGCCCCGCTCGCCACCGCGAGGGGAGCGAGCCGGGCGGGCCCGGCCAGCACCAGCCGGTGCTCCGGGAAGGCGTCCCGGAGCGCGCGGAGGGCGGGGAACCCGCACAGCAGGTCCCCCAGCCCCAGCGCACGGAGGGCCAGCAGCACCGGCCTCCGCTCCTCCACCGTCAGCGCTCCAGGCGCCGCACGCGCGGTGCGTCGTTGCCGGCCTCGGCGTCGGCGGCCATCCGGCGGTCCATGTCCGCCACGGCCTCCGCCTCGGCGATCCGCGGGGTCGGCGCGGGGACGGTCTGCCGGTCGCGCACGGCCCGGCGGGTGTCCTCCCAGTAGCCGGCGCGGCGATAGTGCTCGTAGATCGCGTGCTCGCGCTCCGGCGTGAGCTCGTGGTCGTCGTCCAGCACCGGCGCCGCGGCGAGATGCTCCCGGCTGTACGGCACCATGATGTACGGGTCGCCCTCGTCGTCGACGTAGCGCACCTCGTCAACCGGAATCGCCCCCTTCGAGCGGCCCATCATCCCGGTGCCCACCACCAGATACCGCACGTAGCGGGCCTCCGCGTCGAGCAGGACGTCGCTGACCTTCCCGATCCGGTCACCCGCCTCGTCGCACACGTCCATGCCCTTGATGCGGCTCAGGGACGGCAACCGGGTGGTCTCCGGGTACTCCTCGGGCCCGATGCGGGCCTCGTCGTCGTCGGGCTCGTGGCGGTCGGTCACGTCACTCATCTGACTTCCCCTCATCGTGGTCGGTCACGTGCGGGACCGGGTTCCCCGTCGGGCGCGGCGCAATCCCCGCTCGGTTCCCCCGGGCCCCTCGCCGCGGCGGTTTCGAGCGGCTACGCTCATCCGGCGCTGTACGTCCCCCGAGGCGAGGACGCCCCACCTGCGACGCTCGTCGCTCCTGTTCTGCGCGATCGCGGCGGCGTACGCGATCGGCTCCCAGCTCTCCGCATCGTGGTTCGGTGCGGACGGGCAGACCGCGTCGTTCTTCCCCGCCGCCGGCGTCACGCTCGCCGCGCTCATCCTGCTTCCCCGCGCACGGTGGCCGGTGGTGATCGCCGCGGCGTTCTTCGCCGAGGTCACCGTGGATCTCATCAACGGGATCGCCCTGGTGCCGTCGCTCGGCTACGGGGTGGCCAACACGGTGCAGCCGCTGGTGGCGGCGGCGCTGCTGGCGCGCCTGCGCCCGGCGCTGGACATCGGGCGCACCCGCGACCTGGCGGCCTTCCTGGTGGCGGGCGTCGGCCTGGGGCCGCTGGTGGGCGGCATCCTCGGCGCGTCGACGTTCGTCGTCCTGGACGGCGGCGACCGCTTCGCGCGCTTCGCGGGAGAGTGGTGGATCGGCGACGGGCTGGGCGTGCTCGTGGTGGGCGGAGCCATCCTCGGATTCCGCTCGGCCGCCGCCGGCACCGTCACCCGCAGGCGCCTGGCCGAGACCGCCGGGCTGGTCCTGGTGGCGGGCCTCGCGACCGCCGGCGTGTTCTGGCTCGGCGTCATCGGGCTGGCCTACGTGACGCTCATGGCGCTCCTGGCCAGCGGCTTCCGCGGCGGGACCCGCGGGGCGGCCCTCGCCGGGGCGGCGGTGGCCTTCATCTCCGCGCAGGCGGTGGCCTCGGGCCACGGCTACCTGGACGTCCTGGGCGTCTCCCCCGCCGACGGCCTGCTGTACGTCCAGCTGGCGATCGCCGTGTTCCTGGCGACCGCGCTGGCCGTGGCCGCCGAGGTGGCCGAGCGGGAGCGCAGCGCAGGCGAACGGCGCGCTGCGGAGCGGTTCCGCGTGATGGCGGACCACGCGCCGGCCATGCTGTGGGTCACCGACCGCAACGGCCGCTGCACGTACCTCAGCCGCGGCTGGTCCGACTTCACCGGGCAGCGGGAGGACCGGGGCCTGGGCGACGGGTGGCTGGAGGTGGTGGACCCGCGGGACGCCGAGCGCGTGCGCATGACCCACGAATGGGCGACCGACAGCCGTGAGCCGTTCACCCTGGACTACCGCCTGCGCCGGGCGGACGGCGAGTACCGCCGTGTGATCGACGCGGGGCGGCCGCTCCACGGCCCGGACGGGGACTGGGCGGGGTTCATCGGCTCGGTCATTGACGTGCACGAGCGCTCGGAGGCCGAGGACGCCCTGCGCACCAGCGACGCGCGCTTCAAGGCCCTGTTCGAGTCGATCGACGAGGGCTACTGCCTGGCCGAGATCATCCTGGACGGCGACGGGACGCCCGTCGACTACCGCTTCCTGGAAGCCAACCACCTGTTCGGCGCGATGACCGGCCTGCACGACGCCGTGGGCCGCCGGGTGCGCGATCTGGTCCCCGACCTGGAGGACCACTGGGTGCAGACCTACGCGCGCGTGGCCCTCGACGGCCAGACCATGCGCTTCGAGAACGGGTCCGATGCCATGGGCCGCTGGTTCGACGTGTTCGCGACCCCGGTGGAGCCGCACGGGCGCTTCGCGCTGGTGTTCAAGGACGTCACGCAGCGGCGGCTCGCCGAGATCGGCCTGCGCGAGAGCGAGCTGGAGCAGCGCCGCGCGCGGCGGCGGGCGGAGCTGCTGACCGAGGTGATCGGCGAGCTGGAGGCCGTGGACGGCGTGGCCGGCCGGGCCGGCCGCCTGGCGGAGCTGCTGGTTCCCCGGGTCGCGGACGCGGCCACCATCACCCTGGCGGGACCGGACCCCGAGGTGCTGGCGCGGGCGCCCGGCCCCGCATCCGCGCCCGAACCGCACTCGCGGGCCCTGGCCGCCCTGGAGACCGGGGACCGGCACGAGACCCTGCTCGAGCTCGCGCTCACCGACCCGGAGCGGCGGCCGTACACCGACGCAGACCGCGCGTTCTTCGCCGACCTGGCCGCCCGGGCCGGCCTGCTCATCGCCAGCGCCAGGGTGCACGAGGAGGAGCACCGGGTGGCCCTGGCGCTGCAGCGTGCCCTGCTGCCGACCGTCGTGCAGGTGGACCCGGCGGTGGACGTCGCCGCCCGCTACGCGCCGGCGGCCGGGACGCTGGAGGTGGGCGGCGACTGGTACGACACCTTCCGCCTGCCGGACGGGCGGCTTGGCCTGGCGGTGGGCGACGTGGTGGGGCACGGCCTGGAGTCGGCGGCCACCATGGGGCGTATGCGGACCGCGCTGGCCGCGCTCGCGCCGCACTCGGACGGGCCCGGGGACCTGCTGTCCCGCCTGCAGCAGTTCACCGACGGTCCCAGCGGCACCGGGTTCGCCACGGCCTGCTATGCGGTGCTGGACCCCGCGACCGGCGTCCTGCAGCACGCGTCGGCGGGGCACCCCCCGTGCCTGGTGGTCGCGCCGGACGGCGCGACCCGCTGGCTGGAGGACGGCCGGTCGGTGCCCCTGTGCCCGCTGGGCCGCCCCGGCCGCCCGCAGGCGACGACGGTGCTCGAATCCGGCGCGCTGCTGATCATGTTCACCGACGGCCTGGTGGAACGCCGGGGCGAGTCCCTGGCCATGGGGATGGACCGGCTGGAGGCGGTGGCGCGGGAGCTGCGCGACGCGCCCGTCGAGGACGTCTGCGACGCCGTGCTCGCAGAGATGGTGGGCGGCCGCCACCGGGCCGACGACGTGGTGCTGGTGTGCATCCGGTTCGTTCCGGTGCCCGCCGCCGCATTCCGCCTGGACTTCCCCGCCGTGCCCGAGGAGCTGCGTCACGTGCGCACCGCGGCGCGGTCGTGGCTCTCGGCCCGCGGCGTCCAGGAGCCCCATCGCACGCGCCTGCTGGTGGGCCTCGGCGAGGCCTGCTCGAACGCGGTGCTCCACGGCCACCGGGACGGCAACGGCCTGGTGCACCTGGAGGTCGCCGACGACGGCGGGCGGTTCTCGGCCCTGGTCTCCGATGGGGGCACCTGGCGGACCCCCCGTGCGGACGACGCCGGGGGCGGTTACGGTCTGCGCGTGATGCGCGGACTCGGTGACGAGGTGATCGTGAGCAGCGGCGAGGACGGGACGACCGTGCGGTTCAAGATGGCGGTGCCGGCGCCCACGGCATGACCGATTCGCTTGCCAGCATCCGGGCCGCCCTCGACCGCGACGGGGACCTGACCCTGGCGATCACGGGCGAGATCGACGTCTCCAACGCGGAGGCGGTCCAGCGCGAGTGCGTGAAGCACATGGAAGACGCGCGCCGCACCACGCTGGATCTGGGCGACGTGCGCTACATCGACAGCGCGGGCCTGCGCGTCGTGGTGGCGCTGTGGCAGCACGCGCACGCGGCCGGTGGGACGCTGCACGTGGCCGCCCCCGGGGACGGCTTCGTGGCAGAGCTGCTGGCGATCACCGGGCTGGGCGAGCAGCTGCTGGGTCCCGAACGCGCCGGCTGACCGCCCGTCCGGGAGCCATTGCCGACCGGGGGGCCCCGGTGATGCCCATGGCCATCACCATCTGCGGTTCCTCGTTATCAGATGCAGATAGCGTTTGGGCGATATCGCTACACGCGCTCCGGATCCCCACCCGCGCGGGCCGCGCGGACGACGTACACCACCCACAGCACCGCGAGCACCGCCGCCGGGACCAGCAGCAGCGGCAGGAACAGACCGGCGGCGACCAGGCCGATGAGGGCGATCAGCCCCACGATCGCGATCGTCACGACGCCGCCTCCCCGTTCGCGGTGATGCGGGGGTCGAGCACGACCTTCACGCAGCCGTCGTCCTTGCGCTGGAACATCTCGTAGGCAGCCGGCGCCACGTCCAGCGGCAGCCGGTGGGTGGTGAAGTCCAGCGTTCCCAGGGGGTCGTCCTCGGTGCACAGCGGCAGCAGCTCGGGGATCCAGCGCAGCACGTTTGCCTGGCCCATCCGGAGCTGGATCTGCATGTCGAACAGGTCGCCAAGGGGGAACATCTGCACCGGGCCGGCGTACACGCCGCTGAGCGACAGCGTCCCGCCGCGCCGAACCGCCTTCATGCACTGCCGCAGCGCGTACGTGCGGTCGAGCTGGATCTTCAGCGTCTGCACCACCTTGCCCACCACCGAGCCGTCGGCCTCCATGCCCACCGCGTCGATCACCGCGTCGGCACCGCGGCCACCGGTGCGGAATCGGACCTCTGCCGCGGCGTCGTCCACGTCGCCGGGGTCGATGGTCTGCACGCCGTGCCGCTCCGCCATCGCCCGGCGCTCCGCGACCGGGTCCACGCCGAACACCGTGGCGCCGTCACGCACCGCGATCCGCGCGGCCATCTGGCCGATGGGGCCCAGGCCCCACACCGCGAGGGTGCCGCCCTCCGGCACGTCCGCGTACCGGACGGCCTGCATGGCGGTGGGGAGCACATCGGTGAGGAACAGGTACCGCTCGTCCGGGCCGTCGTGCGGCACCGGCACCAGGCCCACGTGCGCCTCCGGCACGCGCAGCAGCTCCGCCTGGCCGCCGGGCACCGCGCCGTACAGGTGGGTGTAGCCGAACAGGCTGGCGCCCTTGCCGCGGCCCAGCAGGTTCGACTTGCGGGCCAGCAGCCCCTCGTCGCGGGTCCGCTCGCATTGTGAGAACAGGGCGTCCCCGCAGAACGCGCACGACCCGCAGGCGATGTTGAACGGGACGACGACCCGGTCGCCGGGCCGCACGTGCGTGACGCCCGGGCCGGTCTCCACCACGATCCCCATGGCCTCGTGCCCCAGGATGTCGCCGCGCCGCATGACCGGCCACAGCTTGGAATACAGGTGCAGGTCCGACCCGCAGATCGCGGTGGAGGTGATCCGCACGATCGCGTCGGTCTCTCGCTGGATCTGCGGATCGGGCACCTCGTCCACGCGGACGTCCTCCCTGCCGTGCCACACGACGGCCCTCATCGGTCGTCCTCCCGGTCCTCGGCCCCGGGCCGCTGCCCCTGGGTCGGCTCGACGGTCTCGGGGGCACCCGGGCCGGCGCCCGAGCCCTGCTCGGGGCTCACCTCGGGACGGCGCCGGATGAACTCCTCTCGACCGATCTCGGTCGGGTTCTCGCGCTCGCGCTCTTCGGACATGCCTGCCTCCTCGTGTGCGGAGGTCGCTGCGTTCCCGCCGGGGCACCATCGAAAACGGCACACATGCGGCGTTTCCGGCACGGCGGCACGGGAACGGGACGCGGGTGACACCACGAGGAGGCGATCCCATGACGGACGAACGTCAGGAGAAGGACCCGGTGCGCCCGCCGGGCGTGCCGCCGCACCAACCGGCCGCCGGTGAACGCACCGAGAACGGCGTGGACGAGGCGTCCGAGGAGTCGTTCCCCAGCTCCGACCCGCCATCCTCCGGCACGCCGTCGGTGAGCGGCGGGAGCCGGTCGTGAGCCGGGACCCGCGCGTGGCCGGGCCGCGTCCCCCGCTGGGGCAGCACGAGATCGACGCACCGGGGCGGATCGGGGAGATGGACCCTCCCGCCGACCACGGCGAGGAGCGTTACGAGGGCTTCGGGCGGCTCGCGGGCCGGGCGGCGGTCATCACGGGCGGTGACAGCGGCATCGGCAGAGCGGTCGCGATCGCCTACGCCCGCGAGGGCGCCGACGTGGTGATCTCGTATCTGGAGGAGCACGGCGACGCCGAGGACACGGCCGAGCTGGTGCGCGAAGCCGGCGTCCGGGCGGCCATCGTGGCGGGCGACGTGGGCGACGAGGCCCACTGCCGTGAGCTGGTGCGGCGCGCCGTCGGGGAGATGGGGCGGCTGGACATCCTGGTGAACAACGCCGCCTTCCAGATGGAGCACGACAGCATCCTGGACATCCCGTCCGAGGAGATCGAGTACGTGATCCGGACGAACCTGCTGTCGCACTTCTGGATGAGCCGGGCCGCGATCCCCCACATGCGGCCGGGTTCGTCGATCATCAACACCACCTCCATCCAGAGCTACAGCCCCAGCCCCACGCTGCTGCACTACGCCACCACCAAGGGCGCCATCACCACGTTCACCAAGGCGCTGGCCCAGGAGCTCATCGAGCGGGGCATCCGCGTGAACGGCGTGGCCCCCGGCCCCGTGTGGACCCCGCTGGTGGCGATGTCCTTCCCCGAAGGCAAGCTCGAGCGCTTCGGCGAGTCGTCGCCCATCGGCCGGCCGGCCCAGCCCGCCGAGCTCGCGCCGCTCTACGTGTTCCTGGCGTCCGACGAATCCCGCTACATCGTTGGCGAGATCATCGGGATCACCGGCGGCAGGCCCATCTCGTGAGCGCTCAGGCGGCGCCGGCCTCCGGCGCCGCCTCCTGGGCGGCGATCGCCGCCATGAACTCGGGGACGGCGGCGGCGAGCACCTCGGTGCGCGCATCGAGTCCCAGCCGCTCCCGCAGGCCGGGGAACACGATGCCCAGCGCGGCGGCGGCCGCGTCGCCCACCGCGACCCACACGCACAGCTCCCCGCCGCCGACGTGCCCCACCACATCGCGCATCCCCTCCCACCGCGCAGGCGCCCAGCGCCGCGCCGGGCCGATGACCCGCGCGCGACGGCCGTCGTCGCTGGGCCACACCACGAACGCGTCGGTCCAGCCCATGGCCTCCAGGGCCCGCGCGTGTGCGGGGTCCAGCCGGGCCGGCGGCAGCGGGGCGCGCGGCGGCGCGGCCAGCACCACCAGGTGGCCGGTGATGTCGCCGTCCTCGATCTCCGCCACACCGCGCTGGAGAATCCGCATGCGCAGCGGCAGGCGTCCGCGCTCGTACCGCCACACCGCCTGCACGAACGGGCCGATGCCCGTCCGCGCGGTGGACGCCGTCACATGGGCCGGGTGTTGGGGGTCCGTCATGCGACACCCCTTCCCCGCCGTGACGACGGCAACCACCGGCAGGGTGCGGTTGCCCGCGGGAAGCGGGGGTACCAGGGGCGCCGACCACCCGAACCGGAAGGACCGGTGCAGATGACCCAGACAGCGACGGCGAGGACGACGGACACCGCGCCTCGCCGCGATTACGCGGCGCTGAGCGCGGCGTTCGCCGTGGGAATGGCGGCACTGTCGGTGGCCGCCCGCGGCCGGGGCACGGCCGGGCGGGCCGAGACCACCGAACTGCCCGCCCTCGCGCTCGCCACCTTCGGGCTGAGCCGCATCCTGGTGCACGAGAAGGTGGCCGGCTGGGCGCGCACCCCCTTCGTGGCGGAGGGCGTTGATGGCCGGCCGCCGCGCGGCGATGGGCTGCGGCGCGTGGTCGGCGAGCTGCTCACCTGCACCCGGTGCACCGGGGTCTGGGTGGGCGCGGGCCTCGTGGGCACGCGCATCCTGGTGCCGCCGCTGGGCCACGTGGCCACCGCGGCGTTCGCCGCCGCCGGGGCGAACGACCTGCTCCAGGCAGGGTTCACGGCGCTGCGGAGGACCGCCGGGCAGGCCGGAACGCGGGTTTGCGGCACCGCCGCGGCGGGCAGCAATGACCGGCATGCCAGCGAGAGGAGGTGACGCGATGCCCGGATCCGACGAACTCCCGTCCACCCTGCGCCGGTCGGGGGAGAAGGCCCGGCGGACGTGGGCCGAGGCCCACGACAGCGCCGTCAGGACCTATGGCGAGGGTGAGCGGGCCCACCGCACCGCTTGGGCGGCCCTCAAGCACACCCACGAGCGCGTGGACGACCGGTGGGTCCCCAAGGACCGGCCGGGGCCCAGCGACCCCCAGGCGGCCCGGTCGGGCCGCGACGCCCGGCTGGGCGACGGAGAGACCTTCGGCGGGGTCGACTACGAGGGCAGCACCCGGCAGGAGCTCTACGAGCGGGCCCGGCGACTGGGCGTGTCGGGCCGCAGCCGCATGTCGAAGGCGGACCTGGCGCGGGCGATCGCCCGCGCACAGCAGAACGCATCACGCAGGTGAGTGGCGGACGCCCCGGGCGCCGCCCGGGGCGGATCCCCGTCGGCCCCGCGCGGTCAGCGCGCGGGCGGAGAGAGGGTCCCGGTGAGGCCCACCAGCGCCAGCAGGTTGGCGACGTGCCGGGGGGCCGAGGGCGACGGCTCCGGGATCGACAGCTCGGCGCGGTCCATCGTGGCCCGCTGCCGGGCGTGCACCAGCGCCTCCAGGAGCGGGGAGGTGCAGATCTCGAGCCCGCTGAGCTCCACGGTCACGGACATCCCGATGTCCATGAGCAGGATGACCCGCTCCCCGAGACGGCGTGCCTGGTCGGCGGTGGGATGGCCACCAACGACCACCAGGGCGGACCGCCCACTCACCACGACCGACACCACTCCGCTCACCGCACCCGCCCTCCGTCGTCTCCTCCCCGCTCTGTTCCCCGTGGACGTTGCGGAAAAACGTCGGTGGGCCGGTCGTCCGCGGTGGAGCTGCGCAGCAGGGCCACCACGGCGCGTTCCGCGGCGGACTGCCCGGGACGCCTTGGCAGGGCGTCGGCGACACCCGGCGAGGAGATGGTGCGGCCCGCCAGGTAGTGGTCGATGACCCGTGGATCGATGTAGCTGCGCCGGCACACGGCCGGGGTGTTGTTGAGCTGCTCGGCGACGAGCCGGCACGCGGTGGCCGCGGCGCGTTCCCGGCGGCGCCCCGGCGGCAGGTCGTCCATGCCGTCGAGGGTCACCGCCGCCGCCACGGTGGCCGCCCAGGTGCGGAAGTCCTTGGCCGTGTAGGCCACGCCCATGTACCGCTTGATGTACGCGTTGATGTCGGTGGAGCGCACGTCCACCAGGCCGCCGTCGGGTCCCCGATGCTTGAGCACCTCGTGCCCCGGCAGCGCGTCCATCTCCTCCAGCACACGTGCCAGCCGGGCGTCCTCCACCTCGGCGGTGTGCCGCTTCCCGCCCTTGGCCTCGAAGTCGATGATGATCGTGTCGTCCTCGATGGTGAGGTGACGGGACCGCAGCGTGGCGAGCCCGAAGGTCTTCGCGCCCTTCGCGTAGCGCTCCCCGCCCACGCGAATCCACGTGCGGTCGAGCAGGCGCACGCCGGCCGCGAGGGCGGTGTCGCGGTCCAGCTCGCGGGCGCGCAGGTGCCGGCCCACCGCCCGCCGCAGCTCCGGCAGGGCCTCCGCGAACTCCAGGATGCGGTCGTGCTTGGCGCGGTCCCGCTCCTCCCGCCAGGCCGGGTGGTACAGGTACTGCTTGCGGCCCGCGGCGTCGATGCCGGTGGCCTGCAGGTGTCCCCGCCGCGACCGGCACAGCCACACCTCCCGCCACGCCGGCGGCACGGCCAAGGCCCGCAGCCGCGCCAGCGTGCCGGCGTCGTCGATCGTGCGGCCGCGGTGGTCCAGGTACTGGAAGCCGCGGCCGCGCCGCAGCCGGGTGTATCCGGCTTCGCGGTCCGACGAGTGGCGCAGGCTCGGCACGCGGTGGCGGTACCCGGCGGGGCCCGCGCCAACCACCCGGGTCATGTGCGAGCGTATGCGGATGCGGCGCGTCTCGGTGGTGGGCAACTCCGGCAGCGGCAAGTCGACGCTCGCGCGCCGCATCGCGGCGGCGCTGGACGCGCCGTACATCGAGCTGGACGCCATCCACCACCTGCCGGGGTGGACGCCGATCCCGGTGGACCGGTTCCTCGCCGAGATGGACCGCCGCACCCGGGCCGACCGGTGGGTGGTGGACGGGAACTTCCGGCGGGTGGTGGTGGAGGGCCCGGTGTGGGAGCGCGCGGACACGGTCGTGTGGCTCGACCCGCCACGACACGTCGTGATGCGGCAGCTCATCGGGCGCACGCTGCGACGCGCCATCACGCGCGAGGAGCTGTGGAACGGCAACCGGGAGCCGGTGCTGCGCCAGTTCTCGCCCGACCCGCGCCGCTCGATCATCGTCTGGGCCTGGACGCGCCACCGCGTGTACCGGCGGCGCTACGCCCAGGCGATGCGGGACCGACCCGACCTGGCGTTCGTCCGGCTGCGTTCCCACCGCGAGGCCGAGGCGTGGCTGCGCGGGCTCGGGACGGCCGCGGCTACCCCAGACGCACCGGCCTAATCCCACAGCGACGCCCCCGCGGGACCGGGGCGTTTCTCCGTTCAGACCGTTGGGTACCTGCCGCGCGTTCCGGTTGGATCGACCGCGGGAGTCGGAGGATGCGGATCCTGAGCTGGCACGTGCACGGTGCGTGGAGCACCGCGTTCGTGCACGGGGACCACGATCACGTGGTGCCGGTGGTGCCCGGTCGCGGGGCGGACGGCCGCGGCCGGGCGCGCACGTATGGCTGGCCCGACCGGGTGCGGGAGGCGACGCCGGCGGAGATCGGCGACACGGCCTTCGACGTGGTGGTGCTCCAGCGCCCCGATGACGAGCGGCTGCTGCTGGAGTGGACCGGGCTGCGCGCGGGCCGCGACGTGCCGGCGGTCTACGTGGAGCACAACGCCCCGCAGGGCCGCATCACCGACATGCGCCACCCGGTCGCCGATCGCCGCGACCTGACGCTGGTCCACGTGACGCACTTCAACGCCCTGTTCTGGGATGCCGGATCGACCCCCACGCGGGTCATCGAGCACGGCGTGCCGGACCCCGGCGCCCGGTACACCGGGACGCTCCCGCACGCCGTGGTGGTGGCCAACGAGGCGCCCCGCCGCGGGCGCGTGGTGGGCGCCGACCTGCTGGGCGCGCTCAACGGCGACGTGGCGATCGACCTGTTCGGGATCGACTCCGAGCGGCTCGGCGGCCATGGGGATGTGCCACACGACCGGCTCCTCACCGAGATGGCGCGGCGGCGGATGTACCTGCATCCGGTGCGATGGACGTCGCTGGGCCTCTCGCTCGTGGAGGCGATGCACCTGGGCATGCCGGTGGTCGCCCTCGCCACCACCGAGACCGCCGAGGCCGTGCCGGCGGCGGCCGGGGTTGTGTCCAACCGCGTCGACCGCCTGCGCGCCGCGATGGCGCGGTTCCGCGACGACCCGGTGGCGGCCGCCGACGCCGGGCGCGCCGCGCGCGCCCACGCGACGCACCGGTTCGGACTGCGGCGGTTCCTGGAGGACTGGGACCGGCTGCTCGAGGAGGTCGCGACATGAGGGTCGATCTGGTGTCCGAGCACGCGAGCCCGCTGGCCGCCATCCGAGGCGCCGACTCCGGCGGCCAGAACGTGCACGTCGCCGCCCTCGCGCAGGCGCTCGCACGGCAGGGCGTGGAGGTGACCGTGCACACCCGGCGCGACGACCCGGACCTGCCGCGCCATGTGGCGATCGGTCACGGCGTGACCGTGCACCACGTCGATGCCGGGCCCGCGCGGGCGATCCCGAAGGACGCGCTGCTGCCGCACATGGGGACCTTCGCCCGCCGCCTGCTGGAGGACTGGGGCACCACCCCGCCGGACCTGGTGCACGCCCACTTCTGGATGAGCGGCATCGCGGCGATGGCCGCCGGCCGCGAGGCCGGCATCCCCGTGGTGCAGACCTTCCACGCCCTCGGCGTGGTGAAGCGCCGGCACCAGGGTGCCGCCGACACCTCGCCGGATGCCCGGGTGGCCCACGAGGCCCTGCTGATGCGCAGGGCCGACCGGGTGATCGCCACGTGCAGCGACGAGGTGTTCGAGCTGCTGCGGCAGGGCGCGGACCGGCGGCGGGTGTCGGTGGTGCCCTGCGGTGTGGACACCGACCGCTTCACCCCCCCCGGCCCGGTGGACCCCCGTGGGGACCGGCCGCGGGTCCTGGTGGTGGGGCGGCTCGTGCCGCGCAAGGGGGTGGACGACGCCATCCGGGCGATGGCCCTCGTACCGGGGGCCGAGCTGGTGGTGGCCGGAGGCCCGGAGGCGGCATGCATGCGCACCGACCCGGAGGTGCGCCGCCTGCGGCGCATCGCCCGGGGCGCCGGCGTGGCGGACCGGGTGGAGCTGCGGGGCGCGGTGGGTCGTGACGAGATGCCCGCCCTGCTGCGGTCCGCCGACGTCGTGGTGTGCGCACCCTGGTACGAGCCGTTCGGGATCGTGCCCCTGGAGGCCATGGCCTGCGGCGTGCCGGTGGTGGCCGCCCGGGTGGGCGGCCTGGTGGACACCGTGGTGCACGAGGTGACGGGTCTGCACGTGCCGCCCCGCGACCCGCGGGCCATCGGGGCCGCCGTCCGCGCGCTCCTGGAGGACCCGCGGCGGCGGATCATGATGGGCAGCGCCGGAGTGCACCGGGCCAGGACGCGCTTCGACTGGTCCCGCGTGGCGGCCGGCACCCTGGAGGCGTACGCGCGGACGATGGCGCCCGCCGGCGCCGGGCGGCGGGTGGGGGTGGCGCCATGAGCACCGCCGCCGTCGAGCACGTCGAGCGGCTGCGCCGCGCGCTGGACGACTTCTCCCCGCAGGTGCCGGTGGCCGCAGGATGGGGCCGGCACCTGGCCCGCGTGCTCACGGGCGGCGGGCGCCTGCTGGTGGCCGGCAACGGCGGCAGCGCCGCCCACGCCCAGCACCTCACCGGCGAGCTGGTGGGCCGCTACCGCGACGACCGGCGGCCCCTGAGCGCGCTTGCCCTGCACGCGGAGACCACCAGCCTCACCGCGATCGTCAACGACTACGGGGCCGACGAGGCGTTCGCCCGCCAGGTGCGCGCCCACGGCCGCGCCGGGGACGTCCTGCTGCTGGTCTCCACCTCGGGGCGCAGCACCAACCTGCTGCGCGCCGCCGAGGCGGGCCGGGAGACCGAGCTGACGGTGTGGGGCCTCACCGGCCCCCTGCCCAACCCCCTCGCGGCCCGCTGCGGCGCGGCCATCGGGGTCCCCGCCGACAGCACCGCCACGATCCAGGAGGTCCACCAGGTGGTGGTGCACCTGGTGTGCGACGCGGTCGACGCGACCCTGGCCGCGCCCCGCCGGCGGCACATCCACCTCGTCCACGGAGGCCATTGATGACGGCGGCGCTCCGCATCGCCGTGGTGGGGGACGTCATCCTGGACGCGGACCTCGACGGCAGCGCGAGCCGGCTGTGTCCCGACGCGCCCGCGCCCGTGGTGGAGCATCCGGTGGAGCACGCCCGGCCCGGCGGTGCGGGACTGGCCGCGTGGATGCTGGCCCGCGACGGACACGACGTGACGCTCGTGGCGGGGTTCGGCGCCGGCCCGTGCGGCCGCCGGCTGGGCGAGATGCTCGACCGCTGCGGCGTCACGATGGCCGACCTGGGCGGCGACGGACCGGGTGTCGAGAAGATCCGCGTGCGCGTGGGCGGTCAGGTGCTCCTGCGGCTCGACCGCGGCGCGCCCGCGGGCGTGGCCGGGGTGCCGGACGCCGTGCGGGCGGCGATCGAGGGCGCCGACGCGGTGCTGGTCTCCGACTACGGGCTTGGCGTCTGCGCCGACGCGGGCGTCCGCCGGGCGCTGACCCGCGCCGGAGGCCCGGTGGTGTGGGATCCCCACCCGCGCGGCCCGGCACCGGTGCGCGGCGCCGCGCTGATCACGCCGAACGCCGCGGAGGCCACGGGCCTGGCCGGCGGTGGCGACGCGGCGCGCCTGCGCCGCGTGCTGGGCGCCGGCGCCGTCGCGGTCACCCGCGGCGCCGAGGGCGCGGAGCTCGCCGACGGCGCCGGGCCGGCGGTGCTGGTGCGCCCGCCGGTGGTGGCGACCGGGGACGCCCTGGGCGCCGGGGACCGCTTCGCGTCGGCCGCCGCGGCGGCCCTGGCGGGCGGGCGGGACGTGCAGGAGGCCGTGCGGTTCGCGGTCGCGGAGGCGTCGCGGTTCGTCGCGGACGGCGGCGTGGCGGTCCTGGGGGCGCCCGGACCACCCCCGCCCCCCGCCGGCGACGGCGAGGACGCCATCGCTCTGGCTCGCCGCGTCCGCGACAACGGCGGGACCGTCGTCGCGACCGGCGGGTGCTTCGACCTGCTGCACGCGGGCCACGTCACGTCGCTCGAGGCGGCCCGGTCGCTGGGGGACTGCCTGGTGGTGCTCCTGAACTCCGACGCCTCGGTGCGGCGGCTGAAGGGCCCCGACCGCCCGGTGGTGAGCCAGGACGACCGCGCCAGCGTGCTGCGCGCCCTGCGGGCCGTGGACGCGGTGATGGTGTTCGAGGAGGCCGACCCCGCCGCGGCGCTGGCGCGCCTGCGGCCGCACGTCTTCGCAAAGGGCGCGGACTACGACCCGGATCGCCTTCCCGAGGCGGCGGTGATGCGCCGTCTGGGGGGCCGTGTCGTGCCGCTGCCATTCGTCGCGGGTCGGTCCACGACCCGCCTGATCACGGAGGTGACCGCCCGTGCCCGCAGCTGAGACCGACGTCGTGATCGTGACCGGGGGCGCGTCCGGCCTGGGCCGGGCCGTCGCCGCCGCCCTGCTGGCCGGCGGCGCGCACCCGGTGGTGCTCGATCGCGCGCAACCCGATCTCGATGTGGAGTGGGAGCCGGTGGACCTGGCCGACGCCAGGGCCGCCGAGGCCGCGGTGCGCCGGGTGGCCGAACGCCATGGGCGCCTGGACGCGCTGGTGGCGGCCGCCGGAACCGACGCCTGCGGCGACATCCTCGACGTGTCGGGTGAGGACTGGGACCGAGTGGTGCTGGTGAACCTGGTGGGGGTCGCCGCCGTGGTGCGTGCCGCGCTGCCCCATCTGGAGCGCGCCCGGGGACGGGTGGTCACCATCGCCTCCACCCTCGGCCTGCGCGCGCTGCCCGCCGCGACCGCCTACTGCGCGAGCAAGTTCGGCCTGGTGGGCTTCACCCGGGCGCTGGCCGCGGAGACGGCCGGGCGGGTCGGGGTGACGATGCTCGTTCCCGGGGGAATGGACACCGCGTTCTTCGACGGCCGCGAGGAGCGGTTCCGCCCCGGGCCGGACGCCATGCTGAACGACCCCGCCGATGTGGCCGACGCCGTGCTGTTCGCGCTGCGCACGCCTCCGGGGGTGGAGGTGCGCGAGCTGGTCGTGTGCCCGGCCATGGAGCCCAGCTGGCCCTGACGGCGGCCAGGGGCCGGGAGGGCGGCCGCGACGGCCGCCCTCCCGGGACCCCGTCAGGCGCGGCGCTCCCCGTGCACCGCCGCGTCCATCTGCTCCCTCGCGTGCTCGGTGACCTGCTGGCCCTCCTCGGCGGCCCGCGTGCGGGTCACCTCGGCCGCCTCGCCCAGCACGTCCTTGCCGCGTTCCAGGGCCTCGTGGGCCGTGTCGGCCGCGGCGGCGCGCACCTCGCCCGCCATACCGCCCATCTTCTGGCGCTCCATATCGGTGGACGGCAGCAGGGCCCCCACGAGGAACCCCGCCGCGGCGGAGCCCAGCGCGATCGCCAGCGGCTTCACCGCCGACCCGCCCTGTCCGCCGTTCTCCTGCAGGCCGTCCGAGATCCGCTCAGCGCGGTCGCGGATGGCGCCCTTGGCCCGCTCGGGCAGGTTGGCCCGGTGGCCCAGCTCCTCCGCCGTGGCGCCGATGCGGTCGCGCACGGTGCTCAGCTGAGTCCCGACCTGGCTCGTGTGGTCAGCCATGTCACGTCCTCCTTCACGTTGTCGATGGTCCGGCGGGGAATCGGCGTCCCCACCCGGTGCAGCTGTGCGCGTGCGGCGAGCGCCGCACCGATCGCGCCGATCACCAGGACGGCGCCCACGATGAGCGCCGCGGCCCAGGCCGGCAGCACGGTGTCGAGCCCGAGGATGGCGGCGGCGACCAGCGCGCCCAGGCCGCAGAGGGCCAGCAGGAGCGCGATGCCGCCCAGCGCCACGGCCGAGACGGCCCTGCGGCGCTTCTCGCCCAGCTCGTCGCGGAGGACATCCATCTCGACCCCGGCGAGCTCGGCGGCCTCGGCCCTGAAGCGCCGCAGCAGCTCAGCGAGTGGCAGGTGCCGGACCGCCCCGTTGATCTCGGCGGTGGTCACGACGGGCTCCCCGCCGGTCGCACCGCGTCCCCCCGCCCGGCGGCGCCGGACGAGAGGGCCCCGGACTGCTGGGGATCCATGATCCCCTCACGGCGGCCGTCCCCCTGCGGCGAGCGCGGGGAGTGATCGCCGGCCTTGACGAACCGGGCGGCGGCGAGGCCCGCCGCGAAGCCCGCCATGGCGACGGCGGCCGGGTGACGCCGCCCGTACCGGGTCGCGTCCTCCATGATCGTCGATCCGTCCGAACATTCGAGGTAGTCGCTCATCCGCTCCACGCGGGATGCGGCGGCGTCCGCCAGGTCGGCGGCGCGGTCACGGCCGCGGCGGCGCAGTTCCTCCCCCACCGCGCCGGCGTCCTGCGCCATCCCGCGGGAGGACTCGGCGGCCCGGGTCGACCGGTCGCTGAGCATGTCGGCCATGCGGTCGCGGGCCTGGCGTGCGCCGCCGGACGCCGCCTCCTTGCCGCGCTGGGTGATCTCGGCTGTCTCCATGTGACGCACCCTCCGAAGGTGTGGTCGTGTCGTGCGGGCGGCCGAAACGACGGCCGCGCCGGTTCCTTCCCCCGGTCACGGGGCGGAAACGCGAGCCGCGAACCGGCGACACGGGCCGTTTCATCCGCCTCCCCAGCGGGAACGCACGCTCGCGTCCGGTGGTTGGCAGCGGGAGGAGCGATGGCCGTTCAGGGAACCGGAGCCCGGCGATGACGGCCGTCGGAGGCGTCGCGTCCGGCGGCTGGGAGCAGGTCGACCCCGGAGCGGGAGCGTCCGGTGCGGTGGCCGCCCGGGTGCTGGCCGTGGTGCTGCTCCTCCTGGTGCTGGCCGGCGGCGCCCTGCTCGTGCGCCGGCTCAGCCAGGACCCCCTGCGCCCCGGGAACGGGCTGATCCCCGCCGGCATCCCCGGGCGCGCCGGCCTGGATGCGGTGCGGGTGACCGTGGGCCCGTGGCCCGAGCCGGTGTGGCGCCCCACGGCCGACGTGGTCGTGGTGCTGCTGTCCGGTGGCCCCCTGCCGGTGGATGCCGACGGCGAGATCCGGTGGGTCACCGACGGCCAGATGCTGCACCTGGGGCCGGGATCACGGTGCATGCACCGTGTGCGGCCGCTGCGCACCTCGGGGGTGTGGATGAGCCTGGCCGCACCGGGGGCATCCCCGGTGCGGGACACCGCGGTCAGGCCATGAGCCCCAGCGCGCTCACGCGGGCCAGGACCCGCCTGCCGCGACCGGCGGCGGGCACGCCCGAGCCGGCGAGGGCGACCGCCACGGCCTCGTAGCGGCGGGTCAGCGCCCGGGGGGAGAACCGCGCCGCGACGTGCGCGCGGCAGGTCTGGGGATCGATGCCGTCCAGCAGCGGGACGCAGCGGGCCAGCTCGTCCACCGTCCGCCGCACGATCCCGGTGGCGCCGTCGCGCACCACCTCCGGCACGGCGCCGCGGCCGGTGGCCAGCACCGGGGTGCCGGTGGCCATCGCCTCGATCATCACCATCCCGAACGGCTCGTCCCACGCGATCGGGAACACCAGCGCGCGGGCGCCCGCCAGCAGGGGCCACCGGTCGTCCTCGCCGAGCTCGCCCAGGTACTCGATGCCGTCGCCCAGGAACGGCTCGACGTGCTCGGCGAAGTAGGCGTGCTCGTTCGCCTCGCGGCATTTCGCCGCGATCCGCAGCGGCATACCCACCGAGCGGGCGAGCATGATCGCCTCGCGCACGCCCTTGTCGGCGCACATGCGCCCCACGAAGGCCAGGTATCCGTCGTGGTCATCCCGGAATGGCACCCCGCGAACGTCGATGGCGTTGGGACACACCGCCATGAACGGCAGTCCGGGCCCGGTCCTCGCCTGCGACTCGCTCAATGCGACGAGGCGAAGGCCCGGCATGTTGCGCGCCGCATCCGCCGCCTCGGCGGCCGCGCGCCGGTCGATGGCCCCGTGCACGACGTGCGCGGTGGAAAGCCCCGCCGACAACAGCATGCAGGTCGACCGCAGGCTGGAGTGGTCGATCACCGCCTCGCAGTCCGCCAGCGCTTCGACGGCGCCCATCGTGTGGCGCCACTCCTCGTCGGGCAGGCCGATCTCGGCCGGCAGCTCGTCCAGCGGCGACTCCACGCGCACGCCCGGGACGGACGATCCGGGGGCCGCGACCAGGGTGACGTCGTGTCCGCGAGCGGCGAGGCCCTCGGCGATGAGGGCCACCACACGCTCGGTGCCCCCGTACGCGGGCGGCGGGGTGGGCACCCAGGGCGGCGCCACGAGGCCGATGCGCAGTGGCCGAGCGACCTGTCCGGTGTCCGTGACCCGCTCGTGGTTCCCGTTCCGGCGTCGACCGAAGATCATGCGCGCTCCTCCTGTGGGTCCGGGGTGGTTCCCCCAATGCGGGCCGGTCAACCCACGTGCGTTCCCACGGGCCCGCCCAGACGCAGCGCCAGGGCGACCGCCTCGCACAGATCCGCGGCCACCGCCGGCGCGGCGCGGACCTCCTCGCGGCGGGTGACGGCGGTGGGCACCAGCACCGCCCGGGCGCCCGCCGCACGGGCCGCCTCCACGTCGGCGCCGATGTCCCCGATCACCACGCACTCGGCGGGATCGACGCCCAGCAGCCCGGCGGCATGCAGGACCAGGCCGGGCCGCGGCTTGCGGCAGCGGCATCCTGCATCCGGGCCGTGGGGGCACACGCACCATGGCCCGAGGGGGCCCAGGATCTCCTCGACCCGGCGATTCACGGCGTCCACCTGCGCATGGGTGACGAGCCCTCGCGCCACCCCGCTCTGGTTGCTCACCACCGCCGTCCGCAGACCCGCCGCGCGCACCGCCCGCAGCGCCGCGGCGGCTCCCGGTATGGCCCGCACCAGCGCGGGGTCACCGTTGTACGGGACGTCCTCGATCAGCGTCCCGTCCCGGTCGAAGAGCACCGCCCGTACCCGTGTTCCGCCCGCTGCACCCGTTGGTCGCATCGCTACCTCGTGAGGTTTCCTGCCGTCCGCCGGGGGTACGGCGGCTCGCGTGACGATGATCTCCAGCGGCATGCGAACCGAAACACGTGCTCCGGTGACCTCCCGGGAGCGGGAGGAGCTCATCGTCGAGCACCTGCCCCTGGTGCGGGCCCTCGCCCGCCGGTACGCCAACCGCGGGGAGCCGCTCGACGACCTGGAGCAGGCCGGGACGATCGGCCTCATCAAGGCGGTCGACCGCTTCGATCCCGCCAAGGGCACCGACTTCCGGTCGTTCGCCACGCCCACCATCCTCGGCGAGATCCGGCGGCACTTCCGCGATCGCACCTGGGCGGTGCGGGTGGCCCGCGGGCTCAAGGACGACTACTCCAAGGTGGTCACCACCTCCAGCGCGCTCACGTCCCGTTTGGGACGGACGCCCAGCGTGGCGGAGATCGCGCAGGAGGCGGACCTGTCGGAGGAGGACGTCCTGGACGCCATCGCCGCCCACACCGCCTACCGGCCCCGGTCGCTGTCGCACCCGCCGCCGAGCCGCGAGGACGAGGCTCCCTTCGAGATCCCCGTGGAGGAGGACGGCTACGCCACCGCGGAGGGACGCCACACCCTGCAGAAGGGCCTCGCCTGCCTGCCGGCCCGCGAGCGCGTGATCCTGCACCTGCGCTTCGAGCGCGGGCTCATCCAGTCGGAGATCGCCGAGATCATCGGCATCTCACAGATGCACGTCTCCCGCCTCATCTCACGAAGCCTCGAAACGTTGCGGCGCGTGGCCGAGGACGGAGCTCCGTGACCGGACGGGTGACGGCGCGTCCCGCGACGACACCCGTCGACATGGTGCTCCCCGCGGAGGCCGCGAGCCTGGCCCCCATCCGGCGGGCCGTCTCGGCCCTCGCGGCCGCGCTGGGCCTCTCCGCCGAGCGGGTGGAGGACGTGCGGGTCGCACTCACCGAGGCGTGCGCCAACGTGGTGGTGCACGCGTACGGCGGCCTGCCGGGAATCATCCGGGTGCGGGCCGCCGCGGAGGACGGGTTCCTGCGCGTCACGGTCCGTGACGAGGGCCGGGGCCTGGTTCCCCGCCTGCGGGCCACCAGCCCTGGCCTGCGGCTGGGGTTGCAGATGATCGCGGCCCTGGCCGACGAGGTGCGCTTCCTCGCCGAGGACGGCGGGGGAACGTCCGTCCACATGGCCTTCGCGATGCCGGCCCCCGCCTAGCCCGCACGCGGGGCCGAGCGGATCACGTGGTGGCCCCGGACCGTTCCGGGGCCACCACGTCCGCGATCAGATGCGGTCGTCGCGCTCGCGGCGACGGATCTCGTCGTCCTCGAGCGCCTCGCGGGTCTCCGGCGTGGGGCCGTCGGTGACGTCCCGGTGCAGCCCGGAACGGCCCAGGTCCTCGCCCTCGGTGGCCCGCAGCGCGCCGCGGGTCTCCGGCGTGGGCCCCTCGGTGACGTCGTGGACCTCGGCGTCGTGGCCGTACCGCCCCGGCAGGTCCGGGTCGGTGTCCAGGCGGCCCTGAGCCGGCATGGGGTCGGTGATCTGCTCCCCCTCGCCGGGGTGCCCGGCCACCAGCGGCGCGCTGCGCTCCGTCGTGCCGGTGGTGCCCTCCGTCATCCCGGTGGTGCCGGTGGTCGAACCGCCGTGCACCTCTCCCTCCCAGCCGCCGGTGGGCGCGCCGCGCGTCTCGATCATCTCGCGGAACCGCTCCAGGTCGTTCTTGGCGCGCCGACCGGCGAGCCCGAGCCAGTCGCCCACCTTCTCGACCGCGCCCTCGGGCTCGTGGTCGAGCTGGAGGTGGATCTTGGTGCGGTCCCCGGCCACCGGCTCGAAATGCACGACGCCGGCGTTGCGGTACCCGCCCGTCGCCCGCCATGCGATGAGGCGCTCCGGGACCTGCTCGGTGATCTCGGCGTCCCACTCCTTGGTGTCGCCGGCCACGTTCGCCCGCCAGTGCAGGTGGGTGTCGTCGAGCTGGCGCACCTCCTCCACGCCCTCCATGAAGCGCGGGAACTCCTCGAACTGGGTCCACTGGTCGTACGCGGTCCGCACAGGGACCGCGACCTCGATGGTCTCTTCGATCGTCGACATGCCGTACCTCCGAGTCGTGTGTGGAGGTCCGTGGTGTTCCCCGCGGCGGTGGCGGTAAACGACCGCCACCGCCACCATGCCGCACGACGTCAGCCGGCCGCCGGGTACCCGGACCCGGCCAGCAGCCGGGCCAGATGCGCGGCGTTCACCGCCGCGGTCCGGGTGGTGCCCGCGGTGGTCTCCGGCGTCTGCGGGAGGTCCCGGTAGTCGACGCGGCCCATGGCCTCACCGACCCAGTACGTCACCCCGGACGCCGGGGCCTGGTACAGCTCCGCGCTGGTGTGGTGCGCCCCGTCCTCGTTGCCCACGACCGCGACGATGGCCACGCGCCCGTAGGAGACCATGCGCCCGGCGTCGTCGGTCTCGGCCAGGAAGGCGTCCATCCGCTCGAGCACACGCTTGCAGACGCTCGACGGCTGCCCCATCCAGATCGGCGTGCCCAGGACGAGGATGTCCGCGTCCAGCACCGCTCGCCGCAGCTCCGGCCACTCGTCGCCGTCGCCCAGGTCGGACTCCACCCCAGGTGGCACGTGATGGTCCGCGACGCGGCGCATCTGCCCCTCTACCCCCAGCCCGCGCAGCTCGTCCAGCACCTGCGTGAGCAGCAGCTCACAGCTCGAGGGCGCCGGCGACGCCTTCAGCGTGCAATTCAGCGCGAGGGCCCTCATCGGCTCGTCCCCGTCGCGGCGGTCATCCGCATCCCTACCTCCATGGTCGATGGCATGCGGTTTCCCGGGGCGTCCCCCGCCGAAACCGGGCTCCGCACGGCGGCGGGTTCGCGACGGGCCGGGGACGGGTCCGGGTTTCCCGCGGCGGGTGGACGGGCACACGTCCGCATTCC
Organism: Actinobacteria bacterium Ga0077560; assembly: GCA_001464275.1. Taxonomy (GTDB): domain Bacteria; phylum Actinomycetota; class Thermoleophilia; order Miltoncostaeales; family Miltoncostaeaceae. Next base: position 33,608 of record LNFL01000139.1, read on the forward strand.
GGTTGACCCCCAAACGAAGGCGAGACCTTCCATGAAATACCTGGACCCCCTCACGCTGCTGCTCATCGTGGTCGGCGGCATCAACTGGGGCCTCGTGGGCCTCGCGGAGTTCGAGCGGCCTCGACTTCGGCGACACCAACGTGGCCTCGCGGATCATCTACGTGCTGGTCGGCATCGCGGCCATCTACTGGCTGGTGCGGCTGCCCACGATGTTCACCAGCCGTTCCACGCACCACCGCGAGGAGTCCCTCGCGTAAGGAGGCGGACCATGGCGACGCCATATCGTGACGAGCCGGCTCAGCCGAAGGTGGAGGAGACCCGCGAGGAGGTGCTCGAACGGGTCGAGGGCGAACAGGCGGACGCCCTGGCGCGCAGCGGCCAGGACCTCGACCGCGACCCCAGCACGCGCCGCGGGTTCACCTGGCTGCTGCTGGGGGTGCTGGCCGCGGGCGCGATCGTGGGGTACGTCGTCACCTTCGTGGTGGTGGGCGTGATCCGCGGCTGGGAGCAGGGGTTCCACGCCGGGTTCGCCGGCGCACTGGTGCTCGCCGTGATCGCCGCGCTGCTGCTCGCCGAGGGCGAGGATGGACGCATCGCCCGCTGGGTCGACGCGCGCACGGGCCCCGGCCGGTGAGTCCCGAGGTCCCCGGGGGGCGGGTTCCCCCCGGGGGTCACACCCTCGTCGCCCGCCTGGACAACGACGGCGACGTGCTGCTCGCCGGTCCGGCGATCCGCGCGGCGGCGGCGGGCAGCGAGCGGCTGACGCTGCTCTGCGGACCGCGGGGCCGGGCCGCCGCGGCGATGCTGCCGGGGGTCGACCGGATCGAGGTCTTCCGGGCGCACTGGATCGATCCCGAGCCGGACCCGGTGGACCCCGCGGTGATCGAGGACCTGCGTGACCGCGTGACGAGCCTGCGTCCCGACCGGGCGCTGATCCTCACCTCGTTCCATCAGAGCGCGCTGCCGCTGGCGCTGGTGCTGCGACTGGCAGGCGTGCCGTGGATCGGGGCGATCAGCGACGACTACCCCGGTTCCCTGCTGGACCTGCGGCACCGCGTCCCCGACGACCTGCACGAGGTCGAACGCGGGCGCTCGCTCGCCGCGGCCGCGGGGTTCGCGCCCCCTCCCGGCGATGGGGGCCGCATGGAGGTCCTGCGTGATCCACGGCGCCTGCCCGCCGGGCTGCCGGACCGCTTCGTGGTGCTCCACCCCGGTGCCTCGGTGTCGGCGCGGCGCTGGCCGGCGGAGCGGTTCGCCGCCCTGGCGGCGCGGCTGATCCGGTCCGGCGAGCAGGTGGTCGTGACCGGCGGGCCGGGAGAGCGGGCGCTCACGGCGCGGGTCGCCGCGGGTGGGGGCACCGACATGGGGGGACGCACCGGCCTGCCGGAGCTCGCCGAGATCCTCGCGCGCGCCGAGGCCCTGGTGTCGGGCAACACGGGACCGGCTCACCTCGCGGCCGCAGTTGGGTGCCCGGTGGTGTGGATCGCGGCCCCCACGGTCCCCTCCGTGCGCTGGCACCCGTGGGCGGTCACGCACCGGGAGATCTCACGGGACGTGCCGTGCGCCGGATGCCGTGCCCGTGAGTGCCCCGTCCCCGGGCATCCGTGCATGACCGGCATCGGCGTCGACGAGGTCCTCGACGCGATCGCGGCGATCCGGCACGGGGCGGGATTGCGGCCGGACGTGCCGGGTAGGCGGCATGCACCACAACCCAGGAGGGCCCCCATGGCCGATCAGGAGCAGGACCCCAAGACCGGTTCGCAGCAGCAGCAGGAGCAGGAGAAGTGGTCCGAGAACCCCCAGCAGGGCGGCCCCTCGCAGGGCGCGAAGGACTCGGACGAGGGCATCGGCCCCGACGACGCCGACGAGATCGTCAACGCGGGCGAGGGCTGATCGCGCACCGGTTCCCGGGCCCCCGCGCTCGGGAACCGGCGACGTTCGGCGGCGCGTTCTGTCATACCATCGGCGTGATGCCCGCTTCGTGCCCCGCGGCGGTCGTCCGGTGATCACCCGGCCGGCCGTGCTCGACCTGTCCCCCGGTCCCCTCCAGGACGCGGTGCTGCGTCGCGTGACGGGCGCGGTGGCCCTTCAGTCGGGCCTGTCCCCGGAGGAGATGGACGCCCTGGCCCTCGTGGCGCAGGCCCTGGCGACGGGTGCCACCGCCGCCGGATGCGCCGGCCCCCTGCGGGTGGAGCTGCATCCCGGCAACGGCACGGTGGCGGTCCGGCTGGGACCGCTCGGCGCCGGGCAGGGCCGTGCCGTGATCGCCGCCGCCGGCGGCCGTCCGGACGCACCGCTCACGCATGCCCGGGTGGAGCGCGCCGGCCCGGACGAGTACGTGCATCTGATGGCGGGGCGCCCCGCGGCCTGAGATCAGGCCGCGGGCTCGTGGGCGTCCATGAGGTCGTGGGCGGAGGCCTCGGAGGCCATCGTGCGCAGGTGCTCGTCGCCGCGGATCCGCCCGAGGGCGGCGCGCTCCAGCTGGCGGGCCCGTTCCCGGGTGACCCCCAGCCGCCGGCCGATCGCCTCGAAGGTGGCGCCCTCGTCGCCGTTCAGCCCGTAGCGCAACATCAGGACCAGCCGCTCGCGCTCCGGCAGCGCGCCGAGCGCGTCGCGCAGCGCGCGCCGGGTCATCTCCCGGTCCACGTCCTCCCACGCCTCGCGCTGGTCCTCGTCCGCGAGCACGCCGCCGAGGGACTCGTCGCCGTCGTCTCCCAGGCGCCGGTCGAGGCTCATCACCTCGCCCAGCGTCCGGGCGCGACGCAGGTCCGCCAGCCGCTCCTGCGGCACGCGCGCCCGCGCCGCCACGTCGGCGTCGCTGGGCGCGCCGCCCCCGGTCTGGAACGCCAGCTCGGTCTCGGCGCCGGTGACCCGGCGCACCTCGTCGTTGACGTGCACCGGCAGGCGGATCGTGCGGCTCTGGTTCGCCAGCGCACGCGCGATGGCCTGCCGGATCCACCACACCGCGTACGTCGAGAACTTGAGCCTGCGGCGATGGTCGAACCGCTCTGCCGCCCGCATCAGGCCCAGCGTGCCCTCCTGGACCATGTCCGACAGGGGGAGTCCCGCCCCCTGGTACCTGGTGGCGATCGACAGCACGAGCCGCAGGTTGCTCTCCACCAGCAGGTCCTTGGCCCGCGTGTCGCCCGCCTCGATGCGGCGGGCCAGCGCGATCTCCTCCTCGATGAACTCCCGCAGCCCCTCGTCCTCCGCGGCCCGCCCGCGTCCCCGGCCGGTGGCCGGCGCCAGGCCGTTGCGTCGTCTGTCGCTCATCCCGTCCCCCCCGGCCTCGCGGCCTCCAGATGCCCCGCAAGTTCGGGGGCGCACTCGAGCACGGCCGCCGCGATCGCCCGCTGCCCGTCGGCGGTGGGGTGCAGGTGGTCGCGCGCGCTCACCCACCGATCGCCCTCGGGCGCGCTCGATCCGTGCCCGTGGAACACCCGCTCCAGGTCCACCAGGCGCACCCCGGGCAGCCCGGTGGCCGCGGCGCGGATCGCGGTGTTCACCGGCTCGATGAAGCGGGCGCGGACGATCTCGCTGTCGTCCACCGGGTAGTAGGTGGTCACCAGCACCGGGCCGGCGACGCGTTCGCCAAGCCAGCCCAGCAGGCCGCGCAGCCGGGCGCCCAGGCGGGCGATCGCCGGCTCGCACCACGCGGGCGGCGGGGCGAGGCGGTCGAGCACCGGCTGGGGATCCACCGGCAGCGGCGCCGCGGCGGCGCGCAGCAGCATGGCCGCGGGGACGTACGCCGACCACTGGGCCATCAGGTCGTTCGCGCCCAGGGTGACCGTGGCGACGTCCACGCGCCGCCGCATGGCGTCGCGCAGCCCCGGGGTGGGTCCCGACCGCCAGAACGTCGACGTCCGCGCGCCCGAGCAGGTGAGCGACACGTCCAGCTCCACCGGCCGGCCCGCGGCCCGCAGGCCGTCGGCGACCAGCGCCGGGTATCCGCGGTCGGGCCGGTCGAACCAGCGCAGCATGCGGGCGGCGGGCGTGGTGCAGGCGCCGGCCGGGATGTGTCGTGGGCGGCCCATCAGGAAGCCCCGGGGGATCGAGTCGCCGATGGCCGCGTAGCGGAGGGTGTCGTGCATGTGAGGGTGCGTTTCCCGGCCGGCCCGCGGTGAAACACGGGGGCGGGCGGCGGGCACCCGGGTGTGCCAGGGTCATGTGATGACCCAGCACCCGCACATGCACCGGCTCGCCCCGCCGGGAGGCATGCCCGAGATCCACTCCGGCCCGGGGACCGTGGTGGCCGTGTCGGGCCTGTCGTTTGCCATCAGCGACGAGCTGGGGGACATCTCCCACAGCACCGACGGGCTGCTGGTACGGGACACCCGCCACCTGTCGCGGCTGGAGCTGCGGTTCGACGGGGCGCCCATGCGATCACTGGGCGTGGGCCTGCTCTCGCCCGACGCGTGCGACTTCCGCGGCTACCTGCCGCCGGCCGCCGGGTCGGCGTCGCTGGACGCCCCGTGGGAGATCGAGCGGGACCGCACCATGCGTCCCGGCGGCCTGGAGGAGACCGTGACCGTCCACTCGCGCACGCCGGAGCCGGCGCGGGTGGCGGTCGAGCTCTCGGTGGCCGCCGACTTCGCCGACATCTTCGAGATCCGGCGGCTCCAGGACGACCGGGGCGACATCCCCGAGCGCCCGGTGGAGGTCGCCCCGGCCCGGGGTGAGATCCGGTTCACCGGCGCCGGCGGGCTCACCACCACCGTCGTGATGGACCCGCCGCCCGAGCGGATGAGCGGCGGCACCGCGTTCTGGACCGCCGGGGCCTCACGTGATCACCCGTGGGTGCTGCGCCTGCGCGTGAGCGCCGCCATGGAGGGGCTCACCGCCCCGCCCGACGGTCTCGGGTCCATCACGCCGCCGTCGGCCGCGCCGCCCGTGGTGGCCAGCAGCCCCGAGGACCTGGCGCGCGCCTGCCGCGCCTCGCTGGTGGACCTGGGCGCGCTCACGCTGCCGGACCCGCTGGACCCCGGCCGCCGCATCATCACCGCCGGCATCCCGTGGTTCGTCGCCCTGTTCGGACGGGACAGCCTCATCGCCGCGCACGAGGCGCGGATCGCCGACCCGGGGCTGCTGGTGGAGACGCTTGCCGCCCTCGCCGCCCGGCAGGGCCGCGTGCTGGACGACAGCAACGACGAGGCCCCGGGCAAGATCCTCCACGAGGTCCGGCTGACGCCCCGGCCCTGGCTGGGCGAGGGCACCTCCGGGGGCGCCCGGCCGTACTTCGGGTCGATCGACTCGACGGCCCTGTTCCTGATCATGATGGGCGAGGCCCGGCGGTGGGGCGCGGACCGTGAGCGGCTGCGCCCGCTCCTGCCCGCCGCCGATGCCGCCATGGCCTGGCTGCGCGGGCCGCACGCCGACCCGGACGGCGACGGCCTGATCGAGTACGTGGCGACCGGTCCCAGGTCGCTCACCAACCAGGCGTGGAAGGACTCCGACAACTCGGTGCAGTTCGCGGACGGCACGCTGGCGCGGCCGCCCATCGCGATGTGCGAGGTCCAGGGATACGCGGTGCGGGCGCGCAAGCAGTACGCGGAGGTGCTGGCCTGGTTCGGGCGGGACGCCGAAGCCGCCGAGCTGGTGGCCGAGGCGGACGCGCTGCGCGACCTCGTGCGCCGGCGGTTCTGGATCCCCGCGACGCCCGGGCGCCGCGGGTACTTCGCGCTGGCGCTGGACGGCGACAAGCGCCCGGTGGACGGCGTGGCGTCCAACATGGGCCACCTGCTGTGGTGCGGCGTCCCGTCGAACGACGAGGCCGACGAGGTGGCGCACCATCTGGACGGGCCCGCCATGCGCAGCGGCTGGGGGCTGCGCACCCTGGCCTCCGACATGGGCGGCTTCAACCCCATCTCCTACCACGCCGGATCCGTGTGGCCACGGCCTTCGCCGGTACGGCCATGACGCCGAGGCGATGCGGATGGCGGGCGGGCTCATCGACGCCTGCGCGGTGTTCGAGGACCGGCTGCCGGAGCTCTTCGGCGGGCACTCGCGCCGGGACACCGGCTTCCCCATCCCCTACCCCACCGCGTGCCGACCCCAGGCGTGGTCGGCGGGCGTCCCGCTCGCGCTGCTCGCCGTGCTGCTGGGGCTGGAGCCGGACGTCCCCGGCGGCGTCCTGTCGCTCGCGCCGGCGCTGCCGCCCGGGATGGAGCGGCTCGAGGTCCACGGCATCCGCTTTCCCGGCGGCGTGCTCTCGGTGGCCGTCACGCCGGCCGGCGCCCAGCTGCTGGCCCAGCCGCCGGGCCTGCGGATCGAGTTCCGGCCGGGTCCCGCCCGCACGGAGGCGGGACCCGGCTGAGGCTCAGTAGCCGGGCTGCGGCTCCGCCGGGGACGGGTCGGGTGGACCCGGTGCCGGATCGGGGGTCACCGGCGGATCGCCCCGGCCCGGATCGGCCGGCGCCGGGTGCGGCGTGGGCGGGCTCGGGATCTCCACGGGCCCCGTGGGGGGCGGCTGTGTCTGCAGGTCGGGTCCGGGCATGCGGGCGCTCCTCGCGTCGGGTCGCTGCGTGTTCCCGCTCCGTCCGTCCGGCAATCCCGTCACCGGAGTCGCCCGGGACGGCAAGCGCGGGAAGCGCGGCACCCCCGCGCGCCACGCCTCCCGCGTGTACCGGTGTTCCCCCGAGCCCGAACCCCAAACCTCACCGGGCGGGCGATGCCGTGAACGGTGGTTTCGGGTACAGCCCCCGGGGGTACGTCGTCGGTGCGTCGATTGCCCCGAGGAGGTCGGATGGCCGTTCCACCGCAGCTGGTCGAGTACCCCCGCGCGTCACCCGCCGATTCCGGCCGCGACCGCCCCGCCGGAGGCTGAGCGCATGCGCCCGGAGATCCCGGGGGGCCGCAGGGCCCCTGCTACGCTCGGCGACATCGCAGGCCACGACGACAACGAGGTCGTTCACATGGAAATCGGCCGCGACCAACGCGCCAATGCGACCGTCATCCGGCTCGTGGGAGAGCTGGACCTGGCGACCGCTCCGGACGTGCTCGCCGCGGTGGAGGCGGAGGTCGGCAACGGGAAGCGCGTCCATCTGGTGCTGGACATGAGCGGCGTCAGTTTCATCGACTCCACCGGGGTCAGGACGCTGCTGGAGGCCGCGCGCGCCGCCGACAGCTCCCTGTCGCTGCTGGCGCCGTCACCGGCCGTCACGCGCGTGCTGGAGCTCACCGAGCTGCGCGGTCACCTGCCCGAGATCCCCGACCTCGACGCCGTGGGCGGCTGAGGGGTTTCGACGGCTGACGGGGACGCACCCGCCGGCCCGGACACCGCCGCCAGGGCGCGACCCGGACGGCGCCTGCTGGTGCTCGTGGCGGCGCTCACCACCGCTGTGTTCGCGGTCGGCACCGTCCTGGCGGTCCGCAACTACCGGGACGACCGGCGCGACGCGGAGCGGCTCGCACGGCTGACCGCCCAGGAGGCGGCCGTGCGCGTGGACATGGCCGTCGCGGACCGCATCGCGTTTCTCTCCGGCGTCGCCCGCCTGCAGGCCGTCGTCGAGAGCGACCGCGCCGGAATCCACGGGGCGCTCTCGCGTCTGGTGCGCGGGGGCCTGGCCGACCAGCTGGGCTGGGTCCGCCCGGACGGGCGCGTGGCCGTCCTCACCGGTGTGCCGTTGGGGCGAGTACCCGACGCACAGCCCGCCGAGCGCCCCATCATCCGTGAGGTGGTCCGCACCGGACGGCCCGATGTGAGCGGCGCGCTCAGCACCCCCGGAGATCCCCGGGGCGCGTACGTGGTGGTGACCGTCCCCACCACCGGCGCCGACGGCCGCACCTCGGGGGTGCTCACCGGGACCCTGCGGCTGGACGACCTCGCCGGGCCCCTTCGGATCGCCGAGGACCAACGCGACCTTCGGCTGCTGGACGCCGCGGGAGGGGTCATCGCGGGCCGCGGCCGCATCGGCGTCGCGCCCGTGGCGTCGGATCCGGGCACCGTCGCCCTGGTGCGTTCCGGAACGGGCGTCGTCACCGGGAGGCCCGGGCTCCTCGGTGAGCCCGACCAGATGGTCGCCTACGCCCCGGTGCCGAGCGCGGGCTGGGTGGCGGTGTATCAGCAGCCTCGACTGGAAGCGCTCAGCTCGGCACGGCGGGAATTCGGCACCAGGGTGCTCGTGTGGCTGGGGCTCGCCGTCACGGGGATCGCGCTCGCGTGGTTCGTGGGCCGCCGGCTCGACCGGTCCGTGGCCGGCGAGCGGCTCGCGCGGGGACGTGTGGACCTGCTGCGCCGCACCGGGGCCGCCCTCGCCGCGGCCGTGACCGTCGATGAGGTGACCGCCGCCGCCATCTCCGACCCCGAGCTCGGTGCAATCGCCGTGGCCATCTACCGCTGGCCGGACCGGCCCCCGGTCGCGGTGGCCGGCGGGCTCAGCCCCGACCAGGAGCGGCGGCTGCGCGACCAGGTCCCGCGTCCCGAGGGCCCGGTGGCCCACACGCTCCGCACCGAGACTGCCCACTTCCTGGGGCAGGCGCCCGAGGACGCCGCGGTCAGCCTCGCCGGCCTCACGAACGGCCCGCGGCCCGCCGCGGCCACCCTCCCCCTTCGCGTGTGGTCCCAGCCGACCGGCGTGATGCTGCTGGCGTTCCCCGGTCCCCGGCGGTTCTCGGCCGACCAGCAGGCCCTGTTGCGGACGCTGGCCGACCAGACCGCCCAGGCCCTGGACCGCGCCATCCAGCACGAGGCCGAGCGGGCCCGCCGCCGCCGTGCCGAGCTGCTGGAGCGCCTCTCGACCGCCCTGGAGCGCGAGATGACGGTGCGCGGGCGGGCGCAGCTGGCGACCGAGCTGCTGATCCCCGACGTCGCGGACTTCGCCAGCATCGAGCGCTTCGACCCTCAGGGGCCGGTGGTGCTGGGGCTCCACCACCGCGACCCGGCGCTGGAGCCGGTCCTGCGGAGCCTGCGCACCGAGCACCGGCTGTCCCCCGACGAGGAGCACTCGGTCGCGCATGCCGGCATCGAGGGCGGGACGATGCTCATCGAGCGGGTCACGCCCGAGCTGATCGCGCAGGTCACGGACGATCCCGGCACGCGCGACCTGCTCCGCCGCCTGGCGCCCACCTCGCACCTCGCGGTACCGCTGCGCGCACGCGGGCACCTGGCCGGCGTGCTCGTGCTGGGCCGCGGAGGGACCGGCGGCGGGCACTTCGACGCGGGGGACCTGCGGTTCGGCGAGGAGATCGCGATGCGCCTGGGCGTGGCCCTGGAGAACGCGCAGCTGTACGAGGAGCAGCGGGAGATCGCACTGGGCCTGCAGCTGTCGCTGCTGCCGGAGTCGGTGCCCGACCTCCCCGGCAACATCCTGGCCGTGCGGTACCGCCCGGGGCAGCACCACATGGAGGTGGGCGGGGACTGGTACGACGCGCTCGCCCTGCCGGACGGCCGGTTCGCGCTGGCGGTGGGCGACGTGGTGGGACGCGGGCTGTCGGCCGCGGCGGCCATGGGACGGCTGCGCACCGCCCTCGCCGCGCTCGCGCCGCGCACCTCGGGCCCCGCGGACCTCCTGCGCGAGCTGGACGCGTTCTCGGAGAGCGTGCCCGGCAGCCAGCTCACCACCCTCACCTACGCAGTGTTCTCACCGCGGACCGGCCACCTCACGTACGCGTCGGCGGGGCACCCCCCGGGGCTGGTGATCTACCCGGACGGCGTCACCCACTGGCTCCTCGGCGGCCGGTCGGTGCCGCTGCGTTCGGTCCCGCATCCGGCCCGCGCCCAGGCGGGCGCAGAGCTGCCGCCGGGCGCGAAGCTGCTGCTGTACTCCGACGGGCTGGTCGAGCGGCGGGGGGAGGGCATCGACGACGGTCTCGACCGCCTCGCCGCCGCAGCCCGCCGGCACCATCTGCTCGCGCCGGAGGACCTGATCGAGGCGCTCGTGAACGACCTGGACGACCCGGGCGAGCTGGGCGACGACCTGGTGGTGCTGTGCCTGGAGCACGTCGGCCCGGCCGGCCCGCCGCGAACGGCGTCCCCCCGCCCGGAGGGCGCGCTCACCGGGGCGTGACCGCCCGGACCGGCGGCTGCACCACGACGGGGATGGTCATCGTGTGCCCGCCCGCGGTTGCGCGCAGGCGGTAGTGACCCGCCCGGGGGGCCCGGAGCGTCATGGTGACGTGCCCGGGGCCGGCGGCACGCCGGACGGTCCGCAGCGCCGCGGCGCGCCCGGAGGGCAGCAGCCGCAGTGTCACCACGCCCCGTCCGCGCATCCGGATGCCCACCCGCATCGGCGTGCCGGCGCGGGGGGCGCCCAGCACGCGCAGGCCCGTCACCCGGGGCAGCGCGGCGGTGGCGCCCGGCGTGCCGACGGTGACCGTGGTGGTGGCCGTCCCCGCCAGGCCCGCCCGGTCGCGGACGCGCAGGGTCACCGTGCGCACGCCCGCCGACGCCCAGGCGTGGGTGGCGGTGGCGCCGGTCGCCGTGGCGCCGTCCCCGAAGTCCCATTCCATCTCATCCGAGAGCCCGGAGTCGGTGGGCCCCTCCACCCCGTCGATGCTGCCGGCCGAGTCGAAGCGCACCGGGACGCCGGGCGCCACGGCGGCCGCCGAAGCGGTGAGACGGGCGGTGGGCGCCCGGCGGTCCAGGAAGATCGTGTCGGTGACGATCTGGGAGACGTTGCCGTCCACCTCCGAGGGCCCCTTCCCGGCCCGCACGGCGGTGTCGTAGAACCGGGCGCTGATCGTCCGGATGCCGTCGGGCCCGGCCGCCAGGTACTTCTGCACGCCGGTCACGTACGAGCGGTGGCAGGCAAGCGGGTCGGCGCACGGGAAGTCGCCCTCCGTGAAATCGATGGCCCCGACCTCGCCGGCGCCGGGCGTGGGGTCCGTGGCCGCGAAGTGCAGCGTCACCGTGAGCCCCGTGGTGTACGGGGCGCCGGCGTCGATGCGCACGGTTCCCGTCGGCGGGCGAGCGTCGTAGAGGAACGGCGTGGAGGCCGCGGCGGTGCTCGACGCCTCGTTCGCGGTGGCCCGCACCGACAGCGTGTAGGTGGCGCCGTCGACCGCCGTCCCGGGAACGGCGAACGACGAGGTGCCCGCGCCCGCCAGGTCGGCGCCCAGGGCCGGCGCGGTGGGGCTGGCGAGGTCCACGCGGTACCCCGGCCCGGTGAGCCCGGGCGCGAAGGTGACCGGTGTCCAGCCCAGGCCCGATCCGGCGGCGACCACCGGCGGGACGGGGACCAGCACCGGTGCGGGGGGCGGCGCGACCACCGCGTGGGCGGCCGCCGGGACGGCCAGGATCGCCGCCGAGCCGAGGGGGATGAGGTGACGTCGGGTGATCCGCATGGCACGAGTGTCCGCACCGCGTGACGGCGTCACGCCCCCCGTTCGGACAGGGCCGCGCGGGTCGTGTCGAACGCCCCCGTCCACCCCGGGACATCCGGGGTCACCGGCCGCCGAAGGCTGCGCACGACCCGCATGCCGGCCACGGGAAACCACCCTTGACCGCCCGCCCGGGGCACCGGCGGGCATGCGCCGGGCGTCCGCTGGGAGAATGGCGCGGTGACCGTGCTCCGTCGTGTCCCCGAGCGTGAGCGCCGCGCCCGGCTGGTGCGGCGGCATCTGCTGGCGCCGTCGGCCCGCACCGACGACGTCGCCGGGATCGCCGACGCGCTCGTGGCCCTGCACGCGACCTGTCGGCCGCGGCGCGCATGGTGAGCCCATCGCTCGCGCCGGTGGAGGCCGCCCTCCACGAGCGCCGGTCGGTGGTGCGCCACCACGCAATGCGGCGCACCGTGTGGGTGATGACCCCGCCGGTTGCCCGCGCCGCGCACGCGGCCTGCACCGTTAAGCTCGCCGCGGTGGAGTGGCGCCTGCTGGAGCGGATGGTCGCCGAGAGCGGCATCGCCGAGGACGCCGCCGCATGGGTCGAGGGCGCGAAGGCCCACACCCTCGCCGCCCTGCACGAGCTCGGCACGGCCGGCGCCCGTGAGCTCGGGCGGCACGTGCCGGAGCTCACCGCCAAGCTGCTGCTGTCGGTGGGCAAGCCCTACGCCGGCACGCAGGGCGCGCATTCGCGGATCCTGCAGAACCTGGGCTTCGACGGGGCGATCATCCGAGGCCGCCCCACCGGCTCGTGGATCGGCGGCGAGTACACCTGGTCGGTGGCCGGCGACTGGCTGCCGGGCGGGCTCACGGGCGCCGACCCGCGCGAGGCCGCGCGCGAGCTCGCCGATCGGTACCTGCGCGCATTCGGGCCGGTCACCTCCGCCGACCTGCGGTGGTGGGCCGGATGGACGGCCACCATGGCCGACCGGGCGCTGGCGGACGTGGGCGCCGTGCCCGTGGCGGTCGACGAGGGCCCGGCATGGCTCCACCCCGGCGACACCGACCCGGTGGACGACGCGGAGCCGTCCGTGGCCCTGCTGCCGTCGCTGGACCCCACGACCATGGGCTGGAAGCAGCGGACCTGGACCCTCGGCGATCACGGGGCGTTCGCCGGGCCGCTGTTCGACCGCAACGGCAACGCGGGGCCCACGGTGTGGGTGGACGGCCGGGTGGTGGGCGCATGGGCGCAGCGCCCCGACGGCACGGTGGTGCACCACCTGCTCACGGCGGTGCCCGCACGGCGCGCCGCGCAGGTGGCCCGCGCGGCGGAGCGGCTCACCGCGTTCCTGGACGGCCAGGTGGTGCGGCCGCGGTACCCCACCGCGCTGCAGGTCGCGCTGACGAACGGGACGGCGCCATGACCGCCGACCCGGACGCCCCGTCGATCTGGGTGCGGGTGATCGCCGACGACCGCTTCCGCGCGGCGCTGGTGGAGGACCCGCTGCGCGCCCTCGCCGACGTGGGCCCCACCACCGTCTCGGCCGAGCAGGTGCGCCGGCTGGAGGAGATGAGCGCCGACGAGCGCCTGGAGCTGGTGACCGCGATCGTGCGGGAGGCGCACTGGCGCGGCGGGCAGGCGCGGTTCGGGCGGCTGGGCTCCGACGGGCGCCTGGGCGGACCGGACAACCCGGACATCGCCTGATCCGCACCCGGGCCGGCCACCATGCGCGGCGGGCGGGCGTGCGTCATGCTGCCGGCATGCGCGGTCTGCTCATGGTCCTGGGGTTCGGCGCGCTCATCACCGCGGGTCTCGCGATGGTGGCGGCGCTGCTGGTGCTGGCGCTGCTGATCGCCCCGGCCCTGGTGGCCGTCGCCTGGAACCTGCTGGACTTCGGGCAGGCCATCGGCCTGGGACCCCTCGGGTTCTGGGGCTGCGTGCTGCTGGGCTGGTTCCTGGCCGCGCCCATGGCGATCCGGCTGATCATGGTGCTCATCGTGTTCATCGCCGACCCCGCATGGCTCGGCGACGCCGCGCGCGTCCAGTGGCCGGAGCCGACGCTTCGCAACCTCCTGGCCATCGTGATCCTGCTGGTGGTGGCGTCCATGAGCCACGGGCAGTCGACCAAGACGGCGAAGCGTCGTCCCGCGGCCGAGGCCCCCGGGCCTTGACCCGGGCGGCGGATGGTCGATGATCGTGTGATGGCAACACGCGTCCGCCCACTGGAGCTCGTCGAGGTCGCTCATCGCCGAGCTGGAGCGCCCCCGCGGGCGCCCGCGGCCCAAGCTGTGCGCGTGCCCCGAGCCCGAGAAGGTGCGGCCCTCCACCCGCCCACGGGTGTGCGTGAGCTGCAGCACCGTGCTGAGCCGCTACAACAACAACGTGCAGTGCAACGCCTGCCGCATGGCCGGAAGGTCCTGGGCGCCCGAGGGCTGACGCGGCCGCCGGGGTAGGCTGCGCCGCGATGCGGATGCCCGACGAGGAGCCCGGCCGCACCACGGGGCTCGGCGAGCTCGCCGGGGCCCCCGTCGGCGAGGGGCGGATCGCACGACTGCGGACGCGGGGGCTGGCGCTCGCGGAGCGGGCCACCACGTGGGGCCCGGTGGGGCCCGTCGCCGAGGTGGGCTGGCGGACCTTCCGCCGGGACCAGGCCATCGCGGGCAGCGTGCTGGCCTCGGCGATCGCCTACCGCCTGTTCATCTGGCTGCTGCCGCTCACCCTGGTGCTCATCGCGGCCCTCGGGGTGGTCGCCGATGTCCAGGGCGAGCGCGCCGCCTCCTACGTCGCGGGCGCCGGCATCGGAGACGTCTTCGCCGACTCGGTGGGCGCCGCGGCCGACACCACGGGGAGGTGGGGCCGCGTCGCGGTGATGCTGAGCGCCGGGGTGGTGCTGCTCTACCAGACCTACGTGCTGCTGCGGGCGCTGCGCGCCGTGTCGGCGTTCGCGTGGGGCGTTCCGCTGCGGGCCATCCGGCGCCCCCTCACCGCCACGCTGGTGCTGCTGGGACTGCTGCTGGGAACCGTCGCGGTGACCGGGCTCACCGGGCGCATCGCGGAGGCCGCCGACGGACCCGCCGGCTGGGTCGTCTCGCTCGCCTCACTGGCGGTGCTCCCCGCGTTCTTCGTGCTGCTGAGCGTGCTCCTGCTGCCCACCGCGGCCACGCGCTGGACCGACCACTTGCCGGGCGCCGCGGTGTTCTACGTGGCCCTCTCGGCGATCCACCTGTTCAACGCCCTGGTGCTGTTCCCGTGGATCGCCCGCCAGCAGGAGGCCTACGGCGTGCTGGGCGTCGCGGCGGGCGTGCTGCTGTCGCTGTTCATCCTCGGGCGGGCCCTGGGGATCTGCGCGGCCCTCAACGCGGTCCTGCACGAGGACCGGAGCGCCCGCCGGGCGTAGCGAGGGGGTGTGCCAGGCCCCCTCGCCCGCCCCGCGCGCTACTTGGCGGCGCCGGTGCCGCAGTCCGGGAGGTCGTCCACGTCGATCTCGATCACCACGCCGTCCTGCGGGGGCAGCGCGGCACCCGTGCCGGTGTCCTTCGCGCCCGGCGGCACGAGCCCGGACGTCACGATCCCCGCCTTCCCCGGGACCGCCGAATACGTGAACTGCGGCGCCTTCGTCGGCGCGGTCCAGCTGCCGCCGCCCCGCACGGTCACCGTGCCGTCCGGCCCGATCGTGGCCGTCGCGGTCAGGTCCTTGCCGCCCTTCACCGGCCGGGCGGCGACCGGCGCCCCGTCGGCCGGCGTGGCCGTGATGGTCTGCTCCGGCGCGCCCTCGGGGGCCACCACGCTGCCGCCGTCACCGGCGACGGCCTTCCCGGAGATGATCTTCGCGCCCTTGGGAAGCGGCATGGCCACGGCCTCCACCGGGACCGCCGTCCCGTCGCCGGCGATCGCGCAGCCCAGGACGGTGACGTCGCCCTCCTTGGGGGCGGGGCTGTTCCCGGCGAATGCGGGCAGGGCGAACGCCGCGGCGGCGGCGATGGAGCATCCGGCGACGAGCGCCATGGCGCGGCGGCGGGGGCGGCGGGACCTCACGGGGTGGTCGGAACCGATCGTGTGCATGTGGACTCCTGAGGTGGCGTCGCGGGGGATTCCGCGTCCGCCTCCCCAGACTCGGCGGGGAACCTGGAGCCCACCTGAAGACCCGGCGGGCTTCAGGAGATCTTCAGGTGTGCCGACAATGCTCGGGCCATGGAACCGAGCATCCTCGTCGTGGACGACGAACCCGCCATCCGCGACGCCATCCGCGAGGCGCTGCGCGGCCGCGACATCGACGCGCTGCTCGCCCGGGCACGGCCCGACCTGGCGATCCTGGACGTCATGCTCCCGGGTGCCAACGGCTTCCAGCTCGCCCGGCGCGTGCGCGGGCACGCCGACATCCCGGTCATCTTCCTCACGGCGCGCGACGACCCCGCCTCGCGCCTGCGCGGCTTCGGCGAGGGCGCGGACGACTACGTGGTGAAGCCGTTCCTCCTGGAGGAGCTGGTGGCCCGCGTCGTGGCGCTGCTGCGGCGATCCGGGCGGCTCACCGGCGGCGCCATCCAGGTGGACGACCTGATGGTGGACGAGGGCGCCGGCGTCGCCGCCCGCGACGGGCGACCCATCGAGCTCACCGCAACGGAGTTCCGCCTGCTGGTCCAGCTCGCACGGGGGCGCGGCCGCGTGATCAGCAAGACCCAGCTGCTCACCCAGGTGTGGGGGTACGACCAGTTCGACCCGAACCTGGTGGAGGTGCACGTGAGCTCGCTCCGGCGCAAGACCGAGGCCGGCGGGATGCGCCGGCTCATCCACACGGTCCGCGGCATGGGCTACGCCCTGCGGCCGGTGGACGGGTGACCGAGGCCCCGCTCAGGACCCGCGGCCTGCGGCGCCGGGTCGTGGGCACCGCCCTGGCGCTCACCGGCGTGTCGATGGCGGCGGTGGCCGTGGTCCTGATGCTGACCCTGGGCGACCGCCTGCGGGACGGCATCCGGGCCGACCTGGAGGACCGGGCGCAGACCGCGATGGTCCTCGACGGGAGCATCCCCGCCCGGGAGATCCTGCGGCGCGTCGCCGGTGACGGCGTCTCCGCCCGCATCGACCCGACGGGACCGGTCCGGATGCCGGAGCCGGGGATCGGCGAGACCCCCGCGCCGGTCCCCCAGGGCACGATCATCGTCGATGCGACGGGCGTCGAGGCCGCCGTGCCCACCGCCCCGGGCGGCCCGGCGCAGGGCATCACGGTGGTGGGTGCCGTCACCCCCACCACCTCCGACGACGGGGACGGGCGCATCCGGGTGCGGCAGGTCCTGCCGGCCAGCGGCGACACGCTCACGTTGTCGGCGTCGACGTCGCTGGTGGGGACCGCGACCACCGACGTGCTGCGGATCCTCGCGATGGTGGGCCTCGCGGTGATGGCCCTGGGGGCCCTGGTGATGTCCCGGCTGGTGGGGCTCACGCTGGCGCCCCTGGACGGCATGACGCGCCTGGCCACCTCCATCGCCCGGGGCGAGCGCGGCCGGCGGCTGCGGCCGGACCGCACCGACACCGAGATGGGGCGTGCCGCGCAGGCGTTCGACGGGATGCTCGACGCGCTGGAGTCGGCCGTCGCCGACGCCGAGGCGGCCGAGGGCCGCCTGCGCCGGTTCCTCGCCGACGCGTCCCACGAGCTGCGCACCCCCCTGGCGACCATGGCGGCCACGGCCGAGACGCTGCTGCGCGCCGACCACGACCGCGAGCGCGTGGAGGAGCTGAGCGTGCGGCTGGTGCGCGAGAGCCGGCGGGCGGCCCGGCTGGTGGAGGACCTCACCACCGCGGCCCGGCTGGACGACGGCACCGCGGCCGCCGCGCTGCGCAGCATGCCGGTGGACCTGGGCGCACTGGCGGCCGAGGCCGTCACCCGCGCGGAGGGGCACCTGGGCCGGTCCGTCGCCGTCACCGCGCCGTCACCGGCCGTGGTCGTGACCGCCGACCACGAGCGGATCCTGCAGGTGCTGGCCAACCTGCTGGAGAACGCGAGCCGGTGGAGCCCGGACGCCCCGGTCAGCATCACCGTCCTGCGGGACGGCGCGACCGGGGTGCTGCACGTGGACGACCACGGGCCCGGCGTTCCGGAGCCCGAGCGGGAGCGGATCTTCGAGCGCCTGGTGCGCCTGCAGGACGACCGGGCCCGGGACTCCGGCGGATCGGGGCTGGGCCTGGCGATCAGCCGTGAGCTGGCCCGCGCGCACGGCGGGGAGCTGGTGTGCGGGGATGGTCCGCACGGAGCGCGATTCACCCTCACGCTGCCGCTGGCACCGGAGGCCGGATAGCCGGGACCGCTGCTACGGTTCCGTCACCGATCGCCCGCTGTGGGAGAGCCCGGCCACGAGCCGGCGCCGAAGGAGCAACCGCCCCGGAATCTCTCAGGCAAACGGACCGTGGTGGGCGCGGTGGCGCTGGAGAGTGGATGCTCAGACATCCCGCCGATGGGGAAAGCCCGGGTCACCGGGGGTAACTCTCAGGCACCGGGACAGCGGGGGCGAGCGTGATCCGCCTGCCGTCAGACCGGGAGTCCCCATGACCCACACGCGCCCCACGCTGGCCGACCTCGAGGACCGCGCGCAGTTCGCGGGCCGCCACATCGGCCCCGCGCCGCGGGAGATCGCGGCCATGCTCGGCGAGCTCGGCCTGCCGAGCCTCGACGCCCTCATCGCGCAGACGGTGCCCGACGCGATCCTCGAGACGGACCCGCTGGCCCTGCCCGCGCCGGTCACCGAGACCGAGGCCCTGGTCCGGCTGCGCGAGCTCGCCGGCCGCAACACGGTGATGACCTCGCTCATCGGCCTGGGCTACCACGGCACGATCACGCCGCCGGTCATCCAGCGCAACGTGCTGGAGAACCCCGCCTGGTACACCGCCTACACGCCCTACCAGCCCGAGATCTCCCAGGGCCGGCTGGAGGCGCTGCTGAACTTCCAGACCCTGGTGGCCGACCTGACGGGGCTGCCGCTGGCCAACGCCTCCCTGCTGGACGAGGGCACCGCGGCCGCCGAGGCCATGACGATGGCCCGCCGGTCCGCACGCGGCGGCGACGTGTTCTTCGTGGACGCCGACTGCCACCCCCAGACCATCGCCGTCATCGCCGCCCGGGCGGAGCCGATCGGCGTGGAGGTCGTGGTGGGCGACCCGGCGGCCGGCCTGCCCGAGGGCGTGTTCGGCGCCGTGCTGGCGTTCCCGGGGTCCTCCGGGGTGCTGCGGGACCTGGGTGGCGCGATCGAGGCGGTGCACGCCGCGGGCGGGCTGGCCATCGTGGCCGCCGACCCGCTGGCGATGGTCCTCACCCGCACCCCGGGCGAGATGGGCGCCGACATCGCCGTGGGCTCGATGCAGCGCTACGGCGTGCCCGTGGGCTTCGGGGGCCCGCACGCCGGGTTCCTGGCGACCCGCGACGAGCTGGCCCGCGCCCTGCCCGGCCGCCTGGTGGGCGTGTCGCTCGACGAGGCCGGCCGGCCCGCGCTGCGCCTGGCCCTCCAGACCCGTGAGCAGCACATCCGCCGTGAGAAGGCGACCAGCAACGTGTGCACCGCCCAGGTGCTGCTGGCGGTGATGGCCGGCATGTACGCGGCCTGGCACGGCCCGGAGGGCCTGCGCCGCATCGCCGGCCGCGTCCACCGGCTCACGAGCGTCCTGGTGGCCGGCCTGCGCGCCGGCGGCGGCGACGTGCCCGCGGACACCTGGTTCGACACGGTGCGGGTGCGGGTGCCCGGCCGCGCGGACGCCGTGGTGGAGGCCGCGCGCGCCGAGGGCGTCAACCTGTGGCGGGCCGACGCCGACACGGTGGGCATCGCGCTGGACGAGACCACCACCCGCGAAGTCGTGGAGGCCGTGTGGCGCGCGTTCGGCGTGACCGCCTCCGTGGCGGAGCTGGACGGCACCGCGCCCGGCGGCATCCCCGCCGGTCTGGCACGCGGCGCCGAGCTGCTCACCCACCCGGTGTTCAGCCGGTTCCACACCGAGCACGAGATGCTGCGGTATCTGCGCCGCCTGGCCGACCGCGACCTGGCGCTCGACCGCACGATGATCCCGCTGGGCTCCTGCACGATGAAGCTCAACGCGACCGCCGAGATGGCGCCCGTCACGTGGCCGGAGTTCGCGGCGATCCACCCGTTCGCGCCCATCGCGCAGGCGGCCGGGTACCTGGAGATGATCCGGGAGCTGGAGGCCGCCCTGTGCGAGGTGACCGGCTACGACGCCGTCTCGCTGCAGCCCAACGCCGGCTCGCAGGGTGAGCTGGCCGGGCTGCTGGCCATCCGGGCCTACCACCGCTCCCGCGGTGACATGGACCGCACCGTCTGCCTCATCCCGTCCTCGGCGCACGGCACCAACGCGGCGTCGGCGGTGATGGCCGGCATGTCGGTGACGGTGGTGGCCTGCGACGAGCGGGGCAACGTCGACCTGGACGACCTGCGCGCGAAGGCCGCGGCCACCGGCGACCGCCTCGCGGCGATCATGATCACCTACCCCTCCACGCACGGGGTGTTCGAGGCGCACGTGCGCGACATCTGCGCGGTGGTCCACGACCACGGCGGGCAGGTCTACGTGGACGGCGCGAACCTGAACGCGCTGGTGGGCCTGGCCAAGCCCGGCCGGTTCGGCGCGGACGTCTCGCACCTGAACCTGCACAAGACCTTCTGCATCCCGCACGGCGGCGGCGGCCCCGGCGTGGGCCCGGTGGGCGTGCGCGCGCACCTGGCGCCGTTCCTGCCCAACCACCCGCTGGTGGCCGAGGCCGGCCCCGCCACGGGCGTTGGCCCCATCTCCGCGGCGCCGTGGGGCTCGGCGGGGATCCTCCCCATCCCGTGGGTCTACATCACGCTCATGGGCGCCGCCGGGCTGCGGCGCGCCACGGAGGTGGCGATCCTGTCGGCCAACTACGTGGCCGCGCGCCTGGCCGATCACTACCCGGTGCTCTACACCGGCGAGGCCGGCCGGGTGGCGCACGAGTGCATCCTCGACCTGCGGCCCATCAAGGACGCCAGCGGCGTGAGCGTGGACGACGTGGCCAAGCGGCTCATGGACTTCGGCTTCCACGCCCCCACCATGTCGTTCCCCGTGCCGGGCACGCTCATGGTGGAGCCCACCGAGTCGGAGTCGCTCGCCGAGCTGGACCGGTTCTGCGACGCCATGATCGCCATCCGCGACGAGATCCGGCGCGTGGAGGCCGGCGAATGGACGGCCGAGGACAGCCCGCTGCGGCACGCGCCGCACACCGCCGACGACGTCTGCGCCGACGACTGGAACCGGCCGTACCCGCGTGAGCTGGGCGCCTACCCGGTGCCGTCGCTGCGCACCGCCAAGTACTGGCCGCCGGTGGGCCGCATCGACGCGGCGCACGGCGACCGGAACCTGGTGTGCGCGTGCCCGCCCTGACGCACCGGTGAACGGCGGGGCGCCGTGCCCCGCCGTTCACCGCGTCGGATCAGGGGCAGCGCACGATCGCGTCGCCCGGCGTGAACTCCTGGAACCGCAGGCCGGCGTCCTCGGTGCCCACCTGCACACCCGTGCCGTCGGGGGCGAACGCCGGGGGCGGGCCCTCGCGGAAGAAGCCGTCCTGGCCCTGGCCGCGCCAGTTGTTCCTGGAGCGGTCGCCCGCGAGCCGGCTGGCGCCGCCGGCCGCCGCGCCCTCCGCGCGGGCCCACGCCAGGTAGGCGATCCCCGTGCGGCCCAGCACGCCCGCGGCCGCCAGGCGCAGCGCCTTGGTCTCGTCGCCGCCGGTGCCGATCTCGGTGGCCTCGGTGAACAGGCCGTCGGTGCCCTGGGCGGTGGCGCCCTTCACCAGCACCCTCGGCGTGCCGGGCTCCACCCACCCCGCCACGATGCTGCCCTCGCAGGCGACGCCCACGCGCGGCGCGCCCGATCCCGGCGGGCGGCCGATGCGCCGCGCGATCCGCCAGCCGGCATCGCCGCGCAGGCGCACGCTCACGCCCACCCCGTTGCCGTTGGTGGCCCACCCCACCGCGGACTCCCCGGTGGCGCCCACGTCCACGCTCAGCGGGCCGGTGGCGTCCCCGGCGGGCACGCGCAGCGGCCTCGCGGGCCACGCGCGGTCGCGCGGGCCCAGCGTGGCGGCGTTCACCTTCGAGCCCTGGCGCCACGCGATGACCGCGTGCCCGCCGGATCCCAGCGACCAGCCGGTGCTCGGGGCACTGCCGCGCGGGGTGCGCTGGGCACCGACGACGGCCCATTTCCCGGTCGCGGGCCGGTGGCAAGCACCTGCAGCGAGCAGCCTCCGCCACCGCACGACAGGATCCCGATGCGGGCGCGCCGGTCGGCGCCGATGGCCACCTTGATGGCATCGTCGGCGTTGCCGTTGCGCAGCCCCGGGACCTTGCCGCCGGTGTCGACCGGCGCGCTCCAGCTGCCGCCGAACCGCACGGCGGCGTTGAGCCGCCCGCCGACGGCGCCCCACACGGCGACCGCGTCACCGCGGCCGTTGCGGGCCACCAGGGGACCGAAGTCCACCCTGCCGGCGGGTCCCAGGCGCACCGGGGCACCCCACGTGGGGCCCGTGCCGGATCGCTCGATGACCGCCGGGACGCGGCCGGTGGGGGTGTCGGCCCCCAGGCCCGCCGTTGCCGCGAAGCCGTTGCCGGCCGCGACGTCCTCCACGGTGAACTCCCCGGCGGCGGGGAGGGCCTGCGTCGCGGTGCGCGACCATTCCGGCGGGACGGCCCCCGCCACGGGCGCGGCGGCCAAGAGCGCCGCGGCGGCGAGCGCCGCCCGTCTGGTGTTCGTCATGTTGGGCACCCCATTCCTCACACCGGTATCGACTGGAACGGGACGCTACATCAGGTCTCCTCGGCGTAACCGTGAACCCGGGCGAGCTCGTCCGCGATGCCCTGGGCCCATGCGTCCACGGCGGGCCAGTCTCGGAAGTCGCCCTCCGCCGCGTGCACGGCGGTCATGAGCGCCCGCTCCACGAAGCCCAGGCGGTGCCGTTCCAGGCGCCCCGGGAACACCCGGTGGTCCAGCGCGCGGAGCCGCCCCGGCAGGTCGCCCAGGTCGACGGCCGCGTCGCCGGCCGGCAGCGGCGGGTCGCCCACGGGTCCGCTGCTGAACATCCACACCGGGCGCGCCCGCAGCGCGTCGGCGTGCAGCTCCGCCCAGTCGGTGGCCTCCGGCATCCAGTGCCCGGTGTAGACGGCGCTGCCCAGCACCACCGCGCCGAACCGGGCCGGGGGCGGCGCCGCCCCCGCCCGGAACACGCCCGCCTCGATGCCCCGCGAGCGCAGCACGTCCGCGATGGCCTCACCGATCCCGACGGTGGAGCCGTGCTTGCTGGCCACCACCACCAGCACCCGCATCCGGGGCGCTCCTACCTCGGCCACGGCCTGCGCCCGTCCGGGCGGTCGGGCACCGACTCACGGGGCACGGGAGGGGTGGCCGCCGGCAGCTCCGGCGCGGCGGCGCCGTGGTGCAGGTGCGCCGCCCAGCCGGCCCGCACCTCGGGGTCGTCCACCAGGGCGAGGATGCGCCGTTCGGCGTGCTCCTCGGCGTCGCGCAGCTCCCGCACCAGGCGACGGCGCGCCCGGCCGCCCGCCGGCGCGCGCCGATGCTCCTCGCGCAGATGGCGGAACCGTCCGACCAGCTCATCCAGCTCATGGCGTGGGTCGATCTGTGCCGTCATGGCCCCTCCCCTCGATGCGTCCTCCACAAGGATGCCCTGTTCGGGCCGCCGGGGCATCCGCGACGGCCCGCATCGCACGGGTACCATCGCAAGAACCGACCGGCGGAGGGGACCAGCATGGCAAACGCGTTCCGGGTGAGCATCGACATCGACGCGCCGCCGGAGGCGGTGTGGGAGGTGCTGGGCGCGCCCGACGGGGTGATCCGCTGGTATCCCCTGTACGTGGGCTGCGTCACCGAGGGCGATGTGCGCACGCTCACCCGCGCCGACGGCACGGTCGTGGTGGAGCGTCTGCTGGAGCGTGACGAGCCCCGCCGGTACTACAGCTACAGCGTGGTGTCCGGCGTGCCTCTGAAATCGCACCGGGCCAGCTTCGAGGTGGTGGCGCGGGGCGAGGGCAGCACCGTGCTGTGGAACACCGAGGGCGAGCCGCTGGAGGAGGGCGCCGACCTGGAGGCGCGCCTGGCCGCCCGCCAGCACGACGCGCTGGAGGGCCTGAAGGCCCTGTTCGTCTAGGAGATCGCCCGGCGGGCCATCTCGCGGCCAGAGAGCTCGTACGGTGAGACCACCGAGTTGGCGCCCGCGCGCATGAGTTTGGGCACCGACTCCGGGTCGGCCGCTCGGGCCACGATGGTGAGGTCCGCGTTGAGCCCCCGCGCCGTGAGCGCGATGAAGACGTTCACGGCGTCGCTGTCCACCGCGCAGACAAGGCCCTTGGCGCGGTCGATGCCGGCCTTCACCAGGACACGGTCGTGGGTGGGGTCGTCCATCACGTATGGGATCCCCAGCTCCTCGAGCTCCTCGACGTAGCGCTCGTCGATCTCGGCGACCACGAAGGGCGTGCCCTCGCGGGTGAGCTCGTCCGCGACGGCACGGCCCACGCGCCCAAACCCGCAGATGACGTAGTGGTCGCTCATGCGGTCGATCATCCTGGTCGTCCTCCGTTCACGGTGCAGGCGGCCCACCTCGCCGGAGGCCAGCATGTCGGCCGCGACGCCCGCGGTGGAGGCGACGCCCACCACGAGCAGCACGATGAGCGAGATCGAGAAGAGCTCGGCGATGTGGCCCACCGGCTCGGTGTCACGGAACCCGACCCCGCCGATGGTGAGGAACGTCCAGTAGAGGGCGTCCAGCGGGTCGGCGTCGTCCACGAGCGCCGTGTACCCCACCACCCCGTAGATGATGGTCCCGATGAGCATCCCCGCGGGGATGCGGAAGCGCCTGAGCAGGAGGGAGAGCGATGCGGGTCCCTCCTCGGGCCGCTACCCGGCCAGCCGGTTGACGCCGTCGAACGCGGCGGTCTTGTAGCACTCGGCGAGCGTCGGGTAATTGAACACGGAGTTCACGAAGTAGTCGATGGTGCCCCCCAGGGTGAGCACCGCCTGGCCGATGTGCACCAGCTCGGTGGCCCCCTCGCCCAGGATGTGGACGCCCAGCAGGGCGCGCGTGTCCCGGTGGAAGATGAGCTTGAGGATGCCGGTGGTGTCCCCGGCGATCATCCCACGCGCGATCTCCCGGTAGCGGGCCTTGCCCACCTCGTACGGGATGCCGGCGGAGGTGAGCTCCTCCTCGGTGCGGCCCACCATCGAGATCTCCGGGATGGCGTAGATCCCGTACGGCAGCACGTCGTGCACCATCGGCGTGGTGATGCCGAAGGCGTGGCAGGCGGCCAGCCGGCCCTGCTCCATGCTGGTGGACGCCAGGCTCGGGAAGCCGATCACGTCGCCCACCGCGTAGACGTGCGGGGCCTGGGTCTGGAAGTGCTCGTTCACGCTCAGCAGCCCGCGCTCGCCGGCGGTGATCCCCGCGGCCTCCAGGTTCAGCGACCCGGTCGCCCCCGTGCGGCCGATGGAGTAGAGCACGCACTCGGCGAGCACCTCCTTGCCGCTGCCCAGCTTGATGCACACGCGCTCGCCGTTGGCGCCGTCGTGGTGCTCGATGCTGTCGACGTCCTCGCCCAGCCATGCCGTCATCCGGCGCTCGCGCAGGTGGTACATCAGCGCGTCCACGATCTCGCCGTCCACGAACGGCAGGATCCGGGGCCGGCGGTCGATCAGCGTGACCCGCACGCCCAGCGCCGCGAAGATGCTGGCGTACTCGATGCCGATGACCCCGGCGCCGATCACCGCCATGGTGCGCGGCAGGCGGTCCAGGGTGAGCACGTCGTCGCTGGTGAGCACCCACCGGCCGTCGAACGGGATCTTCGGGTTCGTGGTGGCCGAGGTGCCGGTCGCGATGATGACGTGCGACGCGGTGACCACGCGCTCGCCCCGCCCCTCGGGATGCGTGATGCGCAGCTCGTGCGGGCCGGTGAACTCGGCGTGGCCGGTGATGATCTCCACGTCGTTGCGCATGAGGTGGCTGCGCGTGACGTCGATCTCGGCCTGCACCACCCGGTCGGCCCGGAACAGCAGGTCGTTCACGGTGATGTGCTGCTTGGCCTGGTAGGAGGCGCCGTAGTTGGCCTGCTCCCGCCACCCGCCCAGGTACATCACCGCCTCCCGCAGCGTCTTGCTGGGGATGGTGCCGGTGTTCACGCACACGCCGCCCACCACCGCCGCCCGCTCGCAGATGGCGACGCGCCGCCCGAGCTTGGCGGCCTGGATTGCCGCGTGCTTCCCGGCGGGGCCTGAGCCGATCACCAGCAGGTCGAAATCATGGACGGGGGACACCGGCAGCGATCCTAGGTGGGAGGGGTGGGGGTGCCGTACCGGCCCGGCGGCCGAGAGTTCAGCGGCGCCGTATGGCCGTCCGGCGATGAGTTCCGGGGCGCATCGCCGTCGTTCATCCGGGGTACGACAACCGAGGGAGGTCGGCGATGGCGGTACGGCTCAGCATGTCGGTGTCACTCGACGGGTACGCGGCGGGACTTGAGCAGCGCGCCGATGCCCCGCTGGGGACCGGCGGTGAGGCGTTGCACCGGTGGGTGCTCGGCACCCGCACGTTCCGCGCCACCCACGGCGCGGGCGACGGGGGCACCACGGGTCTGGATGACGACGTGGCGCGGGAGATCGCGGACGGGATCGGCGCGAGCATCCTGGGGCGCAGGATGTTCGGCGGCGGTGACGGCGGCCCGTGGGACCCCGCCTGGCGGGGCTGGTGGGGTGACGACCCGCCGTTCCACACGCCGGTGTTCGTGCTCACCCACCACCCGCGCGAGCCGCTGGAGATGCTCGGCGGCACGACGTTCCACTTCGTGACCGGCGGTGCCGCCGAGGCGCTGGAGCGCGCCACGGTGGCGGCCGGGGACCTCGACGTCCGCATCGGCGGCGGGGCGGCCACGGCCCGCCGGTACCTGGCGATGGGGGTCGTGGACCGGATCGACCTGCAGGTCGTGCCCGTGCTGCTGGGCGCCGGCGAGCGACTGCTGGGCGACCTGGGCGACGGGCTGCCCGCCTACCGCGTGGACGCCGTGCGGCCGTCGGACGCGGCCGTCCACTACCGGCTCCTGCGCGACGGCTGACGCGGCGCGGCGTCCGCGTGAGGCGCGTTCCGCAGTTGTCCGCAGCGCGGCGGCCGGGCATCCCGGATGTGCCGTCACCCGGCCCGCGTGAGGATGCCGGACCATGATCAACGTCTCCTCGCTCCTGGGCGTGCGCCAGTCGGCCTCCGACGCCCTCCGCTACGGACGCCACCGCAGCGGCGAGCACACACCCCGCTCGTCCACCGACCGCCGCCCGGTCGTGGTGTGGAACGTCACCCGCGCGTGCAACCTGGCGTGCACCCACTGCTACGCCAGCGCGAAGCGCACCCCGGCCGCCGACGAGCTCACCGGCGACGAGGCCCGGGCGTTCCTGGACGACCTGGCGCGGTACGGCGTGCCGGCCGTCCTCATCTCCGGCGGCGAGCCGCTGGCGCGACCGGACCTGCTGGACCTCATGACCTACGGGGTCGAGCGCGGCCTGCGGTTCACGCTGTCCACCAACGGCACGCTCATCGACGACATCACGGCCCGCCGCCTGAAGACCGCGGGGCTCATCTACGCCGGCGTGTCCATCGACGGCCCCGAGGAGCTCCACGACCGGCAGCGCTGGGCCTGCGGCATCTGGGCGAGGCCGGCGTGCGGCGCGGGGTGCGGTTCACCGTGACCCCCGGCAACCACGACGGCCTGGACGAGGTGCTCGACCTGGTGGTGCGCGAGGGCATCGAGCGGTTCTGCCTCTACCACCTGGTCCCCTCAGGCCGCGGCGGGTACCTGCGGGACATCACGGCCCAGCAGCGGCGCGGGGTGCTGGCACGGGTGTTCCGGTTCGCCGAGGACCACCCCGAGGTGGAGGTCCTCACCGTCGACAACCCCTCCGACGGGCCGGCGCTGGTGCACTGGCTGGAGGAGCGCGACCCGGACCGCGCGGTGCGCTGCCGGGAGATGCTGAGCTGGAACGCCGGATCCAAGGGCGGCCCGGGCATCGGCATCGGCTGCGTCGACGAGCGCGGCCTGGTGCACCCCGACCAGTTCTCCCGGCACCGCGTGCTGGGAGACATCCGGGAGGAGCCCTTCTCGGTGATCTGGACCGAGGCGAAGGACCCCTGGCTCGCCGAGTTGCGCTCCAGCGAGCGGCCCCTGGCCTCCGTGTGCGGCGCCTGCCCCGACCTGGCGATGTGCGGCGGCGGCAACCGCGCGCGGGCCGAGCTCGCCACCGGCGATCCGTGGGCCCTCGACCCCAGCTGCAGCCGCACGGACATCGCGGCCGTGCCGCACTAGGTCCCCGCGCCCCGAGGCTCCCTGAGACCCCCGCGTCTCAGGGAGCGCTCAGGGAGCCCGGCCGGCATCCCGCCCGGTGAACCGCGGCAGGCCGCTCGGGCGGCGAACTGACACAATTCGCCCGTGACGCCACCGCTTCGCGTGCTGCTCGCCGGGTACGGCCTCGCCGGCGAGGTCTTCCACGCACCCCTCATCGCCGCCGCCCCCGGCCTGCGGCTGTCCACCATCGTGACCCGCGACCCGCAGCGCGCCGAGCGGGCGCGCGCCGCGTGCCCGGACGTCGAGATCGCCGAGGCCGCCGAGACCGCGTTCCCCGGCCACGACCTGCTGGTGGTCGCCACGGTGAACCGGGTCCACGTCGCGCTCGCAGACGCCGCCCTGCGCGCCGGCCTGCACGTGGTGGTCGACAAGCCGCTGGCCGTGACCGCCGCGGAGGCCGCGGACCTTGCGGCCCTGGCCCGGTGCCACGACCGTCTGCTGGTGCCGTTCCACAACCGCCGCTGGGACGCCGAGTTCCTGACGCTGCGCCGGGTGCTGGCCGAGGGCGAGATCGGCGAGCTGGTGCGGCTGGAGTCACGCTTCTGCCGCTGGCGCCCCGAGCCGCGGGCCGGCGCGTGGCGCGAGAGCGCGGACCCCGCCGACGGCGGCGGCCTCCTGCTCGACCTGGGCACGCACCTGGTGGACCAGTGCGTCGCGCTGCTGGGCGCCCCCGTGAGCGTCTACGCCGAGGTGGACCGCCGGCGCACGGGCGGCGGGCCCGATGACGACGTGTTCATCGCGCTGGGCTACCACGGCGGGGTGCGGGCCCACCTGTGGGCCAGCGCCATCGCCGCCGACCCGGGTCCGCGGCTGCGGGCCCTGGGCACGCGCGGCGCGTACGTGAACCCGCACCTGGACGGCCAGGAGGACGCCCTGCGCGACGGCCGGCGTCCCGGCGACGGGCGTCCGTGGGGTGCGGAGCCCGAGTCGCGGTGGGGTGAGATCGTGCGCGGCGAGGAGCGGACCCCGCGGCCGTCGGAGCCCGGCGCCTGGCCGGAGTTCTACGCCGGCGTGGCGGCGGCGGTGCGCGAGGGCGCACCGCCGCCGGTGGACGCCGTGGACGCGGTGACCGTGCTGCGGATCCTGGAGGCCGCGCGCACCAGCGCCGCTCAGTCCGCGATCGTCCGGTTGTAGGCCCGCACCGCCAGGGGCGCGCAGACCCCGATGATCCCCACCATCCAGATGAGCGAGTAGATCACCGGGTGCTGGATCGACCAGGGCGCGTCCGGCCCCTGGATGGCGCTGGGGTTGCCGAACAGCGTGGTGACCGGGTTCCACTCCGCGAACGTGCGCAGCACGCCCGGCAGCGTCTCCACCGGCACGAACGTGCTGGCGATGAACGTGATCGGGAAGATCGCGGTGAACGCCACGCCCTGCACGGCCTCGGGTGAGGGCAGCAGGCTGCCCATGAGGACGCCCACCCAGATGATCGCGAACGAGAACCCGATCATCAGGGCGTAGGCCGCCACCGCGTCCGCCAGGCCGGTGTTGATCCGCCAGCCCACCACGAGCCCGCAGAGCGACATGAGGATGATGGGCAGGAGGGCGCGCAGCAGGCTGGCCACCGCGTGGCCGGCCAGCACCGATCCCCGGGCCAGCGGCAGCGACCGGAAGCGGTCGATCGCCCCGTTGGATCGGTCGTACGCGAGGCTGATGGCCACCCCGAACGCCCCGAACACGATGGTCTGGGCGAAGATGCCGCCCATCAGGAACTCGCGGTAGCTGCCGCCCTGCACGTCGATCGCCCCGCCGAAGACGTAGGCGAACAGCAGCACGAACATGATGGGCTGCAGCGTCACGTCCGACAGCGCCTCGGGCTGGCGGCGGATGTGCTGCAGGCCGCGCTTGGCGACCACCCACGTGTCGCCGAACAGGCTGCCGCGACGGGCATCGGCGGGCGGGACCTGGACGCTCATCGGGCCACCTCCACGGACTCGTCGTCGGCGACCGGCGCGCCGGTGAGCGTGAGGAACACGTCGTCCAGCGTCGGCTGGCGCAGGCCGATGTCGTCCACCGCGATCCGCGCGTCGGCCAGCGCGTCCGCGAGCCGTGCCACCACGTGGGGGCCGCCGTCGGTGGACGCGTGGACCAGCCGCGACGCGGCGTCGATCCCGGGCTCGCAGCCGGTGATGGTCCCCACCATCCCGGCCACGCGCTCCAGGTCGGCGGCGTTGCTGGGCGTCGCGAACAGCTGGGCGCCGCCCACCTGCTGCTTGAGCGCCCGCGCGTCGCCGCGCGCGATCACCCGCCCGTGGTCGACCACCACGATGTCGTCAGCCAGGCGGTCGGCCTCCTCCAGGTACTGGGTGGTGAGCAGGATGGTCGTGCCCTCACCCACCAGGGTGTCCAGGACGTCCCACAGCTCGTTGCGCGCGCGGGGGTCGAGGCCCGTGGTGGGCTCGTCCAGGAACAGCACCTCCGGCCGGGCCACCAGCGTCGCCGCCAGGTCGAGGCGCCGCCGCATGCCGCCGGAGTACGTCTTGGCCAGCCGGCCGCCGGCGTCGGTGAGGGAGAACTGCTCCAGCAGCTCGTCCGCCCGCGCGGTGGCGATCGCCCGGCCCAGGTGGTGCAGCTCGCCGATCATGATGAGGTTCTCGCGGCCCGTGAGCAGCTGGTCGACGGTCGCGTCCTGCGCGGCGAGCCCGATGCGGGCCCGCACCTCGCGGGCGTTGGCGGCCACGTCGAGGCCCGCCACCGTGGCGGTGCCCTCGTCCGCCTTGGCCAGGGTCGTGAGGATGCGGACCGCGGTGGTCTTCCCCGCGCCGTTGGGGCCCAGCAGGCCGCAGACGGTGCCGCGCGGCACCTCGAAGCTCACGCCGTCGAGTGCGGCCTTCTCCCCGTAGCGCTTGACGAGGCCGACGGCCTCGATCGCGTGTGTGGACATCACGCTCCTCGTGGTGGTGCGCGCCGTGGGCGACGCGCTCCGTCAGGGTCCCACGCCGGACGTGAAACTACAACCGATGTAAACCTCGCATGCCTGCAACATCGGGCGTAGGATCACCCGTATGGGTACCCACTCCGCGGGTTGCCCCGCACCGGCGGGGCTGCGCGAGCGCAAGAAGGCCGCCACACGGCAGGCGATCTCCGACGCCGCCACCCGCCTGTTCATGGAGCGCGGGTTCGACGCGGTCACGATGGCGGAGGTCGCCGAGGCCGCGGAGGTCTCGGTGAAGACGATCTTCAACTACTTCGGGTCCAAGGAGGATCTCTTCCTGGACCGCGACGCGGAGCTGCGCGCCGCCCTGGTGGGGGCCATCACCGACCGCGCGCCCGGCGTCACCATCACGGAGGGGCTGGGCGCGCTGCTCACCGAGCACCGCCTCCCGGACGGCCGGGGATGGACCGCCCTGCACGACCCGGACGCACTCGCGGGCTTCCGGCGGTTCCTGGAGGTGTGGCACGCCTCCCCCGCCCTCCAGCACCGGGTCCTGGTCTGGGGACAGCAGGTGCAGCGCGACCTGGAGGCGGCGATCGCCGCCGAGACCGGCCGCTCCGCCGACGACGAGCCGGTGCGGACCATGGCCGCCATGCTCGCCGCGGCCGTGCAGCTGCGGCACGCCACGCTGTCGGAGTGGGTGCTGGCCGGGCACCCGCCGGCCGACATCGAGCGCAGCGTCCGGGCCGTGGCCACCGAGGCCATCGGCCGCGTCGCGCGGGCCTTCCCCGATCTGGACCTCCCGCGCGCCGAGGT
This sequence comes from Actinobacteria bacterium Ga0077560, assembly GCA_001464275.1. Classification (GTDB taxonomy): domain Bacteria; phylum Actinomycetota; class Thermoleophilia; order Miltoncostaeales; family Miltoncostaeaceae. Next base: position 64,947 of record LNFL01000139.1, read on the forward strand.
CGCCCGGGCCGCCGCGGGCTAGCCCTCAGGCGTGGGGCCGCACCGTGTGGCCGGAGCCCTCCAGCAGCACCCGGAAGTCATCGAGCACCGAGGGATCCTCGATGGTGGCAGGCATGTGCCACGGCTCCCCGTCGGCCATGCGGCGGATCGTCCCGCGCAGCACCTTGCCGGACCGGGTCTTCGGCAGCGCCCGCACGACGGCGGCCTGCTTGAACGCGGCGACCGGGCCGATCTCCCGCCGCACCCGGGCCACCAGCTCGGCCACCACCTCGGCCTCCGGACGGTCCACGCCGGCCTTCAGCACCGCGAAGCCCATGGGGACCTGTCCCTTCAGGTCGTCGGCCACGCCCACCACCGCGCACTCGGCCACGTCCGGATGGCCGGACATCACCTCCTCCATCTGCCCGGTCGACAGCCGGTGGCCGGCGGTGTTGATGACGTCGTCGATGCGGCTCATCACGTACACGTAGCCGTCGAGGTCCAGGTACCCGGCGTCCGCGGTCATGTAGTGGCCCGGGAAGCGCGACAGGTACCCGCTGATCCAGCGCTCGTCGCCGCCCCACAGCGTGGGGGTGCAGCCCGGCGGCAGCGGCAGCCGCACGCACAGCCCGCCGATCTCCCCGGTGGGCGCGTCGTGGCCGTCCTCGTCGAGCACGCGGATGTCGTAGCCCGGCACGGCCTTCGCCGGCGACCCGGGCTTCACCGGCAACAGCTCCAGCCCGGTGCAGTTGGCCGCCATGGGCCAGCCGGTCTCGGTCTGCCACCAGTGGTCGATCACCGGCCGGCCGCCCAGGATGTCGCGGCACCACAGCAGCGTGTCGGGGTCGCAGCGCTCGCCGGCCAGGAACAGCGCGCGCAGGCGTGAGAGGTCGTGCCCCGCGAGCAGCTCGCCGCGGGAGTCGACGCGCTTGATCGCCCGCATCGCCGTCGGCGCGGTGAACATCACGTCCACGCCGTGGTCGGCGCACACCCGCCAGAACGCCCCGGCGTCGGGAGTGCCCACCGGCTTGCCCTCGTACATCACGGTGGTGCAGCCGCGCAGCAGGGGCCCGTAGACGATGTAGCTGTGGCCCACCACCCAGCCGATGTCCGACGCGGCCCAGAACACCTCCCCGGCGTCCACGCCGTACACCGCCGACATCGACCAGTTCAGCGCCACCGCATGCCCGCCGTTGTCGCGCACCACGCCCTTCGGCACGCCGGTGGTGCCCGAGGTGTAGAGCACGTACAGCGGGTCGGTGGCGGCGACGTCCACGCAGTCCGCCGGCTCGGCGCCCGCCAGGAAGGCGTCCCACGCCACGTCCCGTCCGGGGGTGAGCGACGCCTCGTGCTGGGGGCGCTGCAGCACCACGCACCGCGACACGGGGTGGGTGGCCAGCTCCAGGGCGCGGTCCAGCAGCGGCATGTACTCCACGAGGTGGCTCGGCTCGATGCCGCAGGAGGCCGTCATCACCACCTTGGGCGTGCAGTCGTCGATGCGGGACGCCAGCTCGGCCGCCGCGAACCCGCCGAACACCACCGAGTGCACCGCCCCCAGGCGCGCGCAGGCCAGCATGGCCATGACGGCCTCGGGAACCATGGGCATGTAGATCACGACCCGGTCGCCGTGCCCCACCCCCTCGCGCGCCAGGGCACCGGCCAGCACGCGCACGCGCTCCAGCAGCTCGGCGTACGTGAACGTGGTGACGGTGCCCGTGACCGGGCTGTCGTGGATGAGCGCCACCCGCGCGCCGCGCCCGTCCCGGACGTGCCGGTCGAGCATGTTGTGGCAGGTGTTGAGCCGCCCGCCGGGGAACCACCGGAAGATGGGGTCGCCCGAGCGGTCCAGCGCAGCGTCCGGCGCCCGGCTCCACTCGATGTCGCGCGCCGGGCCGTGCCAGAACCCCTCCGGGTCCGCGCGCCAGCGGTCATAGGTGTCCTGGTACGCCCCCATGGCCCATCAGACTCCTCAGGACGGGGCCGCGTCCAGCCTCACGACCGCTTGTACGGGATGCCGACCGCGGCCGGCGGGCGGGGCCGCCCGATGACGCCGGCGATCATCACCAGGGTGAGGATGTACGGGAAGGTCTCGAACAGGATCGCCGCGGACTCGGAGTACACCGGCAGCCGCTGGGCGATGGCGCTGGAGAGGCCGAACAGCAGCGCGGCCAGCAGCAGGCCCTTGGGGCGCCAGTTGCCGAAGATGAGCGCCGCCAGGGCGATGAAGCCGGCGCCGGCGGTCATGTCCTCGCTGAAGCTGTTCACGAACCCGATGGACAGGAACGCCCCGCCCATCGCGGCGAGCATCCCGGAGATCACCACCGCCGTGTAGCGGATGCGGTACACCGACAGGCCCACGGTCTCGGCGGCGCGGGGGTGCTCGCCCACGGCGCGCAGGCGCAGGCCGAACGGGGTCCGGAACATCACGAAGAACGCGACGATGACCGTGAGGAACGCGAGCCAGATCATGAGGTTCAGCTCGCCGAAGGCCTCACCGAAGAACGGGATGTCCTTCAGCGGACCCATGTCCAGGGCCGGGATCGCGGGGATGCCGCCCGGGGTGCCCTCGGGGCCGAACAGATCGATGAACAGGTAGCCGGTGAGGCCCGAGGCCAGGAAGTTGATGGCCGTGCCGCTCACGATCTGGTCGGCGCGCCAGTGGATGGACACCACGGCGTGGATGAGGGCGATCAGCGCGCCCGCGATGAGCGCGCACACCACGCCCCAGGTCCAGTGCCCGAACCGGTCGGCGCCCAGGATCCCGAAGAACGCGCCGCTGAGCATCATGCCCTCGAGGCCGATGTTCACCACGCCGCTGCGCTCGGAGAACATGCCGCCCACCGCCGCGAAGATGAGCGGGGTGGCGAACCGCAGCATCGACGCGGTGAGCGCCGACCACACGAACACCGACTCCAGGTTCTCGACGCTGGAATGGGTGGCCAGCACACCCACGCCGCCGCCCACGATCGAGAGCGCCACCGCGATGAGGCCCAGCCGCATCATCCCCCGTGAGGCCACCCACGCCCCGAGGGCGGCGCCCACCAGGCCGATGAGGACGGGGAGCACCGGGGTGCGCACCGCCAGCGGCGGCACCGCGACCCAGAACGCGAGCACGCCGAGCGCCACGCCCAGGATCCCGACGGCGCGCATCCCGCGCGGCACGTGGGCCCTGGCCCATGCCACCAGGCGCTCGCCCATGGGGGGCCCCGGCGGGCTGATGTGCTCCGGTGGCGCGGCCTCCACGATGGTCGTGGTGGCCTCCACGGGTCGTTGCGCGCGCAGGTGTGGCATCCGCAGTCGCGGCAGCCCCTTCCCGCGGCGGCTCCAGAGCCACAGGATCACCACGTCGGCGCCGATGAACAGCAGCACCAGCGCCTGGATGATGGTGGTGAGGTTGCCCGCCAGCTGCGGGGCGATGATGTCCTGGTCGATGCTGCGCGTCGAGGTGCCGTACAGCAGCGCCCCGAACAGCAGCGACGCGAAGAACACGCCGACGGCGGTGTTGCGTCCCAGCAGGGCCACCGCGATGCCCACGAAACCGAGCTGGTAGAACTGGATGTCGAGGGTCCCCAGGCGGTACTGCCAGCCCAGGATGTCCAGGGCGCCGGCGAGCCCGGCGAAGCCGCCGGAGATGGCCATCGCCATGAAGTAGCTGCGGCCCACGCTGATGCCGCCGTACCGCGCGGCCTCGGGGTTGCGGCCCACCGCGCGCACCCGGAAGCCCAGGGTGGTGCGCGACAGCAGCAACCAGTACGCCACCAGGGCCAGCACGGCCACCAGGAACCCCAGGTGCAGGCCCTGCAGCTCCTTGTCGCCCCAGATGACGGGCAGCTTGGCGCTGTCGAGGACGTCGTTGCTGATCGGCACCGACGGGTTCACGTCGTTCTGCAGCGGGCCGCCCAGGCCGAACAGGTACATGCCCGTGTAGATCGCGATCCAGTTGAGCATGATCGTGCTGATGACCTCGTGGGCGCCCACGGTGGCCTTCAGGATCCCGGCGATGCCGGCCCACAGCGCGCCGGCGAGCGTGGCCAGCACGATGGTGAGGACGATGTGGGCGGGGCCCGCCATGCCGGCCCACGAGGAGCCCACCCAGGCCGACACCGTGGCGCCCACCACCCACTGCCCGGTGCCGCCGATGTTGAACAGCCCGCAGCGGAACGCGAAGGCCACGGCGAGGCCCGTGAGGATGAGCGTGGTGGTGACCAGCAGCGTCTGCTGCAGGTTGAACGCGGCGTCCACCCGCTCGTCGCCGCCCACCCACGGGAAGAACCAGTCCAGGCCGGTGCCGTAGAAGATGCCCTGGTAGACCTTCAGCGGGTTGCTGCCGGTGAGCAGCACCACGATGCCGCCCACCAGGAACGCGACGAGCGTGGTGATGAGCGACGTGACGAGCCCGCCGCTCTTCTGCATGAACAGGCCGCGGAACGCGCCGGGCTCGGGGGCCTGCGGCGGGGGGCCGGCCTCCGGCGGCGCGGCGGGCGGGGGTGCGGTCGTGCTCACGCCGACACCGTCCCGCCGAGCATGGCCACGCCCAGTTCGTCCTTGGTGACGCCCGCGGCGAACTCGGCGACGATGCGGCCCTCGTAGAGCACCACGATGCGGTCCGACAGGCCCAGCACCTCGTCCAGCTCGAAGGACACCAGCAGGATGGCCCGGCCCTCGTCGCGCTCGGCCACCAGGCGCTTGTGCACGTACTCGATGGCGCCCACGTCCAGGCCGCGGGTGGGCTGGCTGGCCACCAGCACCTGCGGGTCACGCGAGACCTCGCGCGCGATGATGACCTTCTGCTGGTTGCCGCCGGAGAGGGAGCTCGCGGCGGTCTGCGGCCCGCCGCCGCGGATGTCGAACTCGCCGATGAGCGGCTCGGCGGCCTCCTCCAGGCGCTTGGGGAACAGCCACCCGAACTTCGACGACGGCGCCTTGTCGAAGTCGTGGATCGCGATGTTCTCGGCGAGCGAGAAGTCGAGCACCAGGCCCCGGTGGTGGCGGTCGGTGGGGATGTGCCCCACCCCGGCCTCCAGGGCGTCGTGGGGGCTGGCGCCGGCGATCTCCCGGCCGTTCACGCGGATGCTCCCCGACGCGGGGTGGCGCAGCCCGGTGATGGCGTCGATGAGCTCGGCCTGGCCGTTGCCGTCCACGCCGGCGACGCCCACGATCTCCCCCGCCCGCACCGTCAGCGACAGCCCGCGCACGGCCTCCAGCTCGCGCTCGTCGAGGACCACCAGGTCGGTGATCTCCAGGATCGGCGCGCCGGGCTCGCGGGGCTCCTTGTCGACGGTCAGCACCACGTCGCGGCCCACCATGAAGCGGGCCAGGCTCTGCTCGGTGGCGCCCTCGGTGGTCTCGGTGGCGATGTACTTGCCGCGCCGCAGCACCGTGACGCGGTCCGCGATCTCCAGGACCTCGTTGAGCTTGTGGGTGATGAAGATGACCGAGGTGCCCTGCGCGGTGAGGTTGCGCAGGATGCCCTCGAGCTCGGTGATCTCGGGCGGGGTGAGCACCGCCGTGGGCTCGTCGAGGATGAGGATGTCGGCGCCGCGGTAGAGGGCCTTCAGGATCTCCACACGCTGCTGCATGCCCACCGTGATGTCCTGGACCAGCGCGTCGGGATCCACGGCCAGGCCGAAGCGCTCCGAGATGGCCCGCACCCGGGCCGACGCCTCGACCCGGTCGAAGAACCGGCCGGCGTGGGTGGGCTCCACCGACAGGACGATGTTCTCGGCGACGGTCATCACGGGGATCAGCATGAAGTGCTGATGCACCATGCCGATCCCACGCGCGATGGCGTCGTTCGGGGATGAGATCTGGACCACCTCGCCCCGGACCCGGATCTCCCCCTCGTCGGGGGCCGTGAGCCCGTACAGCACGTTCATGAGCGTCGACTTGCCGGCGCCGTTCTCGCCGAGGAGCGCGTGCACCTCGCCGCGGCGCAGGTCGAAGCTGACGTTGTCGGACGCGACGATCCCGGGGTATCGCTTGGTGATCCCCGTGAGCTGGAGCACCAGCTCCTCCGGCGGCGTCGCCGCCGGAGGAGCCTGGCCCTGGGCCTCAGGCCCGGTCACGTCCGTGCCCCGACGCCTTAGAGGGCGTCCGGGACCTTGATGGTGCCGTCGATGATCTGCTGCTTCAGACCGTCGACCTCCTCCACCAGCTCGGCCGGAACCTTGTCGCTGGTGGTCCCGAGGGACACACCCTCGTTGGCGAGGTTGAACAGCTTGTCCGAGCCGCCGGTGAACGTGCCGTCCTTGGCGTCCTTGATGGAGTCGAACACCGAGGTGTCGACGCGCTTCACCGCGCTGGTGAGGATGTGCGCGCCCAGGTCCGACTGGTCGCGGTCCACGCCGACGCCCCACACCTTCTTGTCGGCCGCGGCCGACAGGGCGCCGAGGCCGCAGCCACCGGCGACCTGGAACACCACGCGCGAGCCCTTGGAGATCTGGTCGAGGGCCTTCTCCTTGCACTTCGCCTGCGCGACGAAGTCCTGGGAGTAGTCGACCAGCACCTTGATGTCCGGAACGGCGGCCTTCGCGCCCGCCTGGTAGCCGGCGATGAAGATGTCCACGGTCGGGATCTTCAGGCCGCCGACGGCGGAGATGACCTTGCTGCCCTCGGACTCGGCCATCTTCGCGGCCATGTACCCGATGAGGTAGCTGTTCTCGTTGGTGGCGAACACCAGGCCGCGCACGTTGGCGGGCTTGTTCTTGAGCGCCGCGTTCGGGAAGTCCACGATCGCGAAGTTCTGCTCCGGGAACTTGGTGGCCACGGTGTCGATGGCGTCGGCCATGAGGAACCCGACGCCGATCGTGACGCCGGTCTTGTCACGGGCGAGGGTCGTGAGGTTGGCGATGTAGTCGCCGGCCGCGGCCGACTCCACGGGCGTGCCCTTCACGCCGAGCTCCGACTGCGCGCGCTCCAGGCCCTCGAGGGCCGACTGGTTGAACGAGCGGTCGTTGAACTTGCCGACATCGCTCACCAGGCCCGCGGTGAAGTCCGACGCGGGCGCGGTGGTGGTGTCCCCACCGGCGGCCGGCTCGTCGTCGTCACCACAGCCGGCGGCGACCAGGCCAACGGTGGCCACCATCGCAACCACACCGGCAAGCGACTTCCAGCGTCGTGCTCTCATCAACTGCACCTCCACTTCCCCCCTTGGCGGCGAGGGCGCCGCACGGTCCCCCAACGGGCCGCTGGTCACGCTTATACAGGCTGCGGCCACGGAAAAGGCGGGCGCGGCGCGGACGACCTCCGACGAATCCTGTGCATGCAGCGAAACCCCCGCCGCATCAGGCTCCGGCGATGCGCTCCAGCACCAGTGGGGACGCCTGCGGAGCGGTGTCCCCCACCCGGATCGCCGACCGGAACGCCTCCCGCCCCGACTCCAGGTGCGCCGCGTCGTCCGCGTGCAGTTCGGCGAGCGTCTGCCCGGCTCGCACGCGGTCGCCCTGGACGACGTGGAGCACCACCCCGGCGGCCGCGCTGACCGGGTCCTCCTTGCGCGCCCGGCCGGCGCCCAGCCGCCACGCCGCGATGCCGACGGCGAGGGCGTCCACCCGCTCCACCACGCCGTCGCGCTCGGCGCGCACCTGCTCGATGTGGCGGGCCACCGGCAGCCGCGCGTCCGGGTCGCCGCCCTGGGCGCGGACCATGGTGCGCCAGCGGTCCATCGCCCGGCCGTCGCGCAGCGCCTCGGCTGGGTCGGCGTCGACGCCCACCAGGCCCAGCATCTCGCGTGCCAGCGCGAGCGTGATCTCCACGACGTCGGCCGGCCCGCCGCCCTCCAGCACCTCGAGGGTCTCCCGGATCTCCAGCCCGTTGCCGGCCGTGCGCCCCAGCGGCGTGTCCATGTCGGTGAGCAGCGCCACGGTGCGCACCCCGTGGGCGTCGCCGAGCCCCACCATGGTGCGGGCCAGCTCGCGGGCCCGGTCCACCTCCCGCATGAAGGCGCCCGAGCCGAACTTGACGTCCAGCACCAGGCCCGAGGTGCCCTCCGCGATCTTCTTGGACATGATCGAGCTGGCGATGAGCGGGATGGACTCCACCGTGCCCGTCACGTCGCGCAGGGCGTAGAGCTTGCGGTCGGCGGGCGCCAGGTCGGGCCCGGCGGCGCAGATGACCGCGCCCACCTCGGCCAGCTGCGCCACGAACTCGTCACCGGACAGCGCCGTGCGGATGCCGGGGATGGACTCCAGCTTGTCGAGCGTGCCGCCCGTGTGGCCCAGCCCGCGCCCGGAGAGCTGCGGCACGGCGACTCCGCAGGCCGCCACCAGCGGGCACAGCGGCAGGCTGATCTTGTCGCCCACGCCGCCGGTGGAGTGCTTGTCGACCGTGGGCATCGGCACCGACGAGAGGTCCAGGCGCCGGCCGGAGCGGATCATGGCATCGGTCCACACCGACAGCTCCGCCGGGGTCATCCCGCGGAAGAACACCGCCATCAGCAGCGCGGAGGCCTGCTCGTCGGCCACCGCGCCGCGCGTGTAGGCGTCCAGGAACCAGCGGATCTGCTCCTCGGTGAGCTCCGACCCATCGCGCTTGGCGCGGATGACCTCGACGGCGGAGACGCTCACGTGGCCCTCGTGTCCAGATCGTCGGGCCCGAACGCCCCGGGCAGCAGGGCGTCCATCCGCACCGGCCCGTGCTCGCCGTCCAGCAGCAGGCCGGCGCCGCCGTGCTCGAACAGCAGCTGGCGGCAACGGCCGCACGGCGCCAGGGGCTTCCCGTCGCCGGCCACCACCGAGATCGCCACCAAGCGGCCGCCCCCGGATGCGGCCAGGTCGGAGACCAGCCCGCACTCGGCGCAGAGGGTGAGGCCGATGCTGGCGTTCTCGACGTTGCAGCCGCGCACCAGGCGGCCGTCGTCGGTCACCGCGCACGCCCCGACATGCACCCGGCTGTACCGCGCGTATGCGCGCTGCGCCATCACGGCCGCCTCACGGCGCAGGGTCTCCCAGTCGATGCTCATGCCGCCCACCGTGCCGACTCCAGCGCCGTGATCGCCTCGGGAACCTGGCGGATGCCCGCCACGCCCGCCATGCGCGGGTGACCGAGCTCGACCTCCGCGTGCTCGAGCGCCCAGGTGACGTGGTACGGCACGTGGATGCCCGCGCCGCCGATCTCCAGCACCGGGAGGATGTCGGACTTCACCGAGTTGCCGACCATGCAGAACGCCGCTGGGGCGACGCCCATCCGGGCCAGGACCCGGGTGTAGGTCGCCACGTCCTTCTCGGCGACGATCTCGATCCGCTCGAAGAGGTCGGCGAGCCCCGACGCCGCCACCTTGGACTCCTGGTGGAACAGGTCGCCCTTGGTCACCAGCACCAGCCGGTGGCGCCGGGAGAGCGCCTCGATGGTCTCGGCCACGCCGTCCAGCAGCTCCACCGGGTGGGAGAGCAGCTCCTTGCCCAGGTCGATGATGCGCTCCACGTGGACACCGTCGATGCGGTGCCCGGTGAGCTGCAGGGCGGTCTCGATCATCGAGAGCGTGAAGCCCTTCACCCCGTAGCCGAAGTGGGTGAGGTTGCGGCGCTCGGTGTCGAGCAGCGTGGCGTGCACGGTCTCGGCGTCCACCCAGGGCGCCAGCAGCTCCGTGAAGCGCTGCTCGGTGAGGACGAAATGGCCCTCGCTGTGCCAGAGGGTGTCGTCGCCGTCCACCCCGATCACCGTGAAATCCATCGGGCGAGTGTACGCCCGCGCCCCGGTTTCACGATGCAACGTCACCACCGTGGGCACCCGGCATCCGGTGGTCTACGCTCGTGGACATGAACATGAACAGTGACGACATCCTGAGGGCCCCGAAGGTCCTCCTCCACGACCACTTGGACGGCGGCCTGCGGCCCCGGACGATCGTGGACCTGGCCGCCGAGGGCGGCTACGACGGACTGCCCACCACCGACCCGGACGAGCTGCGGCAGGTGATCTCCCGCGGCGCGAACCGCAACGACCTGGTGCTGTACCTGGAGACGTTCGCGCACACGGTCGCGGTGATGCAGACGCGCGAGGCGCTGGAGCGCGTGGCGGCCGAATGCGCCGAGGACCTCGCCGACGACGGCGTGGTGTACGCCGAGATCCGCTTCGCGCCCGAGCTGCACCAGGACCGCGGCCTGAGCCTGGACGAGATCGTGGAGGCCGTGCTGGCGGGCTTCGAGCGCGGCGGCAGCGGTCGCGGCATCACCATGCGGGTCCTGTGCTCGGCCATGCGCCAGCGCGCATCCAGCCGCGAGATCGCCGAGCTGGCGCTGCGGCACCGCGACCAGGGCGTGTGCGGGTTCGACATCGCCGGCCCGGAGGCCGGATACCCGCCGGCCCGGCACCTGGACGCCTTCTCGCTGGTGATGCGCGAGAACTTCCACATCACCATCCACGCCGGCGAGGCATTCGGGCTGCCGTCCATCGCCGAGGCCCTGCACGTGTGCGGCGCCGAGCGGCTGGGCCACGGCGTGCGGCTCATCGACGACATCACCACCGACGCGGACGGCGCGCAGCACCTGGGCCGGCTCGCCGCGTTCGTGCGCGACCGCCGGGTGGCCCTGGAGATGTGCCCGTCCAGCAACGTCCACGTGGGCGCGGTGCCCTCCATCGCCGAGCACCCCATCGGACCGCTCACCAAGCTGCGGTTCCGGATCACGGTGAACACCGACAACCGGCTCATGAGCGACACCACCCTCAGCAGGGAGTTCGCGCTGCTGGGCGAGGCGTTCGGCTGGGACCTCAACGACGTGCGGTGGGCCACCATCAACGCGATGAAGAGCGCGTTCCTGCCGTTCGACGAGCGCCTGGCGCTCATCAACCGCATCATCAAGCCGGGCTTCGCGATGCTGGGGGCCGACGGCTGATCGCCGCCGCCCCCGTGGCGGTCCCGGCCACCGCGCCGGGGCTGCCGGCGATCTCGGTGACCTGCGATGCGCCGTGCCTGGTGTCGGCCACGGTCACCGCGCCGCCATCGGCGATCCTGCGGGTGGCCGCCGGCACCCGCGGGCCGGCGCTGCTGGCCCGCACGCGCGTGCTCTTGCAGGGTGCCCCGGGTCCGCAGACCGTGCGGGTGGCGCCCACCGCGCTGGGCCGCCGGCTGGTGGGCGCGGCCGCGCCGGGGCGTCTGAGCGCCGATGTGGCGGTGACGTTGGAGGGCGCCGCCCCGGGCGAGGCCTCGGGCCGCGTGGCGATGGGCCCCGCCCGCCCGTATCCCGTGGTGATCGGCCGCTCGGTGCGGGGACGACCCATCCGGGCGCTCCTGCCCGACCGGGACACGGGCCTGCTGGTGATGGGCGCCATCCACGGCGACGAGCCCCAGGCGGCGTGGGCCATCGCCCGCGGCCTGGCGAGGGTGCGGGCGCGGGACCTGCGGGCCGCGGTGGTGGTGATCGCCAACCCCGACGGCTACGCGGCGCGCACCCGCCGCAACGCCCGGGACATCGACCTGAACCGCAACTTCCCGTCGCGCAGCTGGGGACCGGCGGTCCGCCCAGGCCCGCGCCCGGCGTCCGAGCCCGAGACGCGGGCGATCCTGGGGCTCCTGCGGCACCTCGCCCCCACGTCGCTGCTCAACCTGCACGCCCCGCAGAACCTCATCGAGGACCCCGACCTGGGCCCGCTGGCGCGGTGGCTGTCGCGCCGCACCGGCCTCGCGCTCGCCCGGTCGGTGGGCTACGCCACACCCGGATCACTCGGCGACTGGGCCGCCGACCGGCGGCTCCCGGAGGTCACGATCGAGCTGCCGCGCGGCGGGCCGTCCGAGGCGGTGGTGGCCGCCATGGCCGACGTGCTGGCCGGGCGCGCGCCGGACTGAACCTCCGGGGGGTCAGGAGTCGCGCCCCGGCTGCCGAACACGCCCCGGAGGCGCCGGAACGCGGCGCGGGAACGAAGGAGCGTCCATGACGACACGCGGGATCTGGGTGACCGGGCTCGCCGCACTGCTGATCGGCCCGGGTATGGCGCAGGCCGCCACCCGTCACGCCACCCCGGACAGCGTCACCGCGAGCGGGTCCTGCGCCGTCACCGCGCCCTGCACGCTGGCGTTCGCGGTTTCGGGCGCATCCGCCGGGGACACCGTCTCCCTGGCGCCGGGCACCTACACTGTGGCCGCCGACCTGGCCGCGAGCGTCGCGGACCTCACCATCGAGGGCGCCTCCACCACCCCGGTGCTGTCGCTGGGCGCCACCGTGGTGGTCACGAACTTCGCCCCCCGGATGACCCTCCGGAACCTGCGCATCCAGGGCAGCAACGCCGGCGCCGCGCTGGTGTCGGTGAACTCCGGCTTCTCGGGCACCGTCCTGGATCGGGTCACCGTCGCCCAGGGCGCCGACGCCCTGGCGGTCGCCGGGAGGGGCCTCACGATCCGGAACTCGGTCGTCACCAACACCAGCACGGCACCCGCCATCGTGATCGCCAACGGCGCGATCACCGGGTCCACGGTCATCGCCCGTGGCGCGGCCCCCGCCATCAGCGTCTCGACCTCCTACGTCGCGGCCGGCGGAGTCGGCGCCGTGACCGTCCGC
>LNFL01000140.1 GCA_001464275.1 Actinobacteria bacterium Ga0077560
GGGACCGAGGACCTCGAGGTGTCCGACACCCACAACGGTGGCGGCGACAACCGCGCGGTGAGCATGGACATCGGGTTCTCGGCGTACGGCGCCGGGCGCGTGTTCCTGAACGGGCCCGACGCCACCGTCATCGGCGACGGGGCCGCCGGCAACAACGTCGCCACCACCCCCGTGCTGGTGGACCTGGCGGGCGCCACCGACCTGCGCCAGCTGGGCGGCTCGCCCACCATCGACGCCGGCTCGGCGGCGGTGGCCGCCGGCGCCGCGGACATCGAGGGCGACCCGCGCGTGATCGGCACGGCGCCCGACATCGGCGCCGACGAATACGTGCCGGCCCCGGCGGCCTCCACCGGCGCCGCCACGGCGGTCACCGCCACCACGGCCACCGTCGGCGCCTCGGTGACCCCCAACGGGCGGGCGACCACCTACCGGATCGAGTACGGCACCACCACGGCCTACGGGTCCACGACCGCCGCCGCGAGCCTGGGTGCCGGGACCACGGCCGCGGCGGTCAGCACCGCCCTCACCGGCCTCACGCCGTCCACGACCTACCACTACCGGGTGGTGGCCACGAACAGCACCGGCACCACCAACGGCGCCGACGCGGTGCTCACCACCGCGGCCGCGCCGGACCGCACCGCCCCGGTGGTGGGTCCCCTGCGCATCACCCCGCCCGTCCGCGCGACCCGGCGCCTGGTCGTGGCGTTCACGCTCTCCGAGGACGCCCGCGCGGTGCTCACCGTGAGCCGCCCGGTGCCCGGACGGGTCCGCGGGGGCGCGTGCCGTGCCGGTGCGGGCACGGGTCGTCCCTGCACCGCATGGACCCGCGTCGCCCGGATCGCCGCCGCGCGCACGGCGGGGCCGCGGAGCCTCGCGGTGCCCGGCCCGCGCCTGGCGCGCCCCGGCGCCTACCGACTGGAGCTGGTGGCCACCGACGCCGCGGGCAACACGTCCACCACCAGGAGGAAAGCGATCACCCTGCGTCGCTGACCGACGGGCGGGCCCCCGCCCGCGCGCACACCGCCGCGGCCAGCCGGCAGGCGGCGGTGAGCGCGGCCGGCGGCTCGAGACCGTCCGCGCGGGCCGCCAGCCAGGCGGCCGCGAACGCGTCACCGGCGCCGGTGGTGTCCACCACCGGCCCGGGGGGCGCGGCTGCCGGGACCTCGGCGACGGCGCCGGCCGGGCCGTGCCAGCGGGCACCGCGCGCGCCGAGCTTGAGGACCACCTCGCCGTGCCGTGCACCCAGGTCGGCGGCCACCCGGTCCGGGTCGCGGGTGCCGCACAGCACCTCGGCCTCGTCGAGGGTCACCAGCACCAGGTCCACGCCGTCGATCAGGGCACGGAACACGTCCGCGCCCATCGCCGCCAGCGGCGCGGCCGACGCGGGGTCCACCGAGGTGGTCATCCCCGCGGCGCGCGCGGCCGCCAGCGCGGCCACCCCCGCGGGCCGGCTGCCGGGGTGCAGCAGTGTGTAGCCGGACACGTGCAGGTGCCCGCCCGGCTCGGCCACCGGTGCGTCGCGCAGCAGGGGGTTCGCGCCGGCGTCGGGCAGCATGGTGCGCTCGCCCGAGGCGTCGACCAACACCACGCACGTCCCCGTGGGCGCGTCGGTGACCACCTGCAGCCGGGTCTCCACACCCAGCGCGGTCAGCGCCTCGCCCGCGGCGCGCCCCAGGGCGTCATCGCCGACGCACCCGCAGAACACGCACCGCGCGCCCAGATGCCCGAGCCAGGCGGCCGTGTTCGCCGCCGCCCCGCCGGGTCGCAGCGCCACCCGAGCCGGGGTGTCGCTGCCCACGGCCAGGTCGCCCGCGTACCGGGCGATGACGTCGGTCATGACATCGCCCAGCACCACCACCGGCGCGCCGGGGCGGGGGGTCATGCCCCGTGCATCGCCAGGGCGATCCGCGCCGCGAGCTCGGCGTTGCGCAGCACCAGCCGCACGTTGGCGCGCATGCTCTCCCCGGCCGTGTGATCGTGGAAGTGGCCCAGGATGAACGGCGTGGCGTCCTTGCCGCTGATGCCCTGCGCCCGGGCCGCCTCGAGGGCCTCGGCCAGCACCCGGTCGTGCATCGCCGGGTCGAGCTGCTCGTCGGCCGGCAGCGGGTAGCCCACCACGATCGCCTGGGTCAGGCGGAGCATGTTCCGCATGTTCGCCATCGCGGCGATCTCCTGCTGGGTGTCCACCCGGGCGGGCGCGGCGAAGCCGGAGTCCGACAGGTAGAAGCCCGGAAAGCGATCGGTCCCGAAGCCGACCACCGGCACCGACAGGGTCTCCAGGCGCTCCAGCGTCGCGGGGACGTCGAGGATGGACTTCACCCCGGCGCAGACCACCACGATGGGGATCTGGGCCAGCGCGAGGAGGTCCGCCGACTCGTCGAAGGTCACCGAGGCCTCGCGGTGCACGCCGCCGAGCCCGCCGGTCGCGAACACCCGGATGCCCGCCAGGTGGGCCAGGTGGGATGTGCTGGCGACCGTGGTGGCGGCGCTGCGGCCGCCGCTGATCACCGCCGGCAGGTCCCGGATGCTGGCCTTGGTGACGTCGTCGCGGAAGGCCACCTGCTCCAGCAGCTCCGGGGAGAGCCCCACGTGCACGATGCCGTCCAGCACGGCGATGGTCGCCGGCACCGAGCCCTGGTCGCGCACCGCGGCCTCGATGCGGCGCGCCACCTCGAGGTTGTCGGGGCGCGGCAGGCCGTGCGCCAGGATCGTTGACTCGAGCGCCACGACGGCGCGGCCGGATGCGAGGGCGCTTGCGACCTCGTCGGACAGCTGGATCACGGGTGCCTCAGATGCTCGCGGGGTGCCAGACGGTGCGGATCTCGCAGAACGCCATCGCCGTGCGCAGGTCCTCCGCCCCGTGCGTCGCCGAGGCCCGCTTGAGGTTCTCGGCGGTGCGCGCGCGCAGGTCGGCCGCGATGCCGGCCGGAGCGCCGGACAGGTCGATCTGGTCGACGTCGTCGTGGTCGGCCAGCCACGGCAGCAGCTGGGCGTGGTCGCCGGTGAGCAGGTTCACCACGCCGCCGGGCACGTCGGAGGTCGCGACGACCTCGCCGAGCGTGCTGGTGACCAGCGCCGCCGGACCGCCGGCGACCGCCACCACCGCGTTGCCGGCCATGATCGCCGGGCACACCAGCCCCAGCACGCCGCGCACGCCGCCGGTGTCCGGGCACGCCAGCGCGCAGACGCCCATGGGCACCACGCTCGAGAGGTTCAGGAACGGGCCCGCCACGGGGTTCACGCTGCCCACCAGCTGCTCGAGCTTGTCGGCGAAGCCGGCCCAGTAGACCGCCCCGTCCACGGCGGCCTCCACGTCGGCCCGTGCCTCGGCGGCCGGGACGCCCACGGCCTCCAGCTCGCCCGCCAGCTGCGCCGCCCGGCCCTCCAGCACCTCGGCGATGCGGTACAGGATCTGGCCGCGGTTGTAGGGCGTGCGCCCGGCCCAGGATTCCTGCGCGCCCCGCGCGGCGCGCACGGCGTCGCGCACGTCCTTGCGGGACGCCGTGGCGACGTGCGCCAGCAGCGTGCCGTCCGGGGCGGTCACCGCGGTGGTGCGGGCCGACTCCGACCGGGGGAACGCGCCCCCGATGAACAGCTTGTAGGTCTTGCGGACCTCGACGCGGTCGCTCATGCGGTCACCGGGGAGAGCGTGAGGTACTCCTGCAGGCCCTGGCGGCCGCCCTCGCGGCCGAACCCGGACTCGCGCAGGCCGCCGAACGGGCTGGCCGGGTCGAACCGGTTGAACGAGTTCGCCCACACCACGCCGGCCCGCAGGCGCTGTGACATCCACAGGATGCGCGAGCCCTTCTCGGTCCACACGCCGGCCGACAGGCCGTACCGGGTGGCGTTCGCCCGGGCGACGGCCTCCGCCTCGGTGCGGAAGGTCTGCACCGCCAGGACCGGCCCGAAGACCTCCTCGCGGCAGATGGCCTCCGATCCGCCCAGGCCGGTCACGATGGTGGGCGGGAAGTAGAACCCCTTGCCCGGCAGCGCGCGCGTGGACTGGTGCACCTGGGCGCCGTCGTCGCGCGCCTCGTCCACGAACCCGCGGATGCGCTCCAGCTGGGCGTGGGAGTTGATGGCCCCCACGTCGGTGTTCTTGTCCAGCGGGTCGCCCACCCGCAGCAGCTCGATGCGGCGGCGCAGCCGGTCGAGCAGTTCGTCGGCGATGCCCTCCTGCACCAGCAGCCGCGAGCCGGCGCAGCACACGTGGCCCTGGTTGAAGAAGATGCCGTCCACGATGCCCTCCACCGCCTGGTCGAGCGCGGCGTCGTCGAACACCACGTGGGCGCCCTTGCCGCCCAACTCCAGGGTGAGGCGCGTGCCGCGCTCCGCGGTGGCGCGCCGGATGGCCTTCCCCACCTCCGTGGACCCGGTGAACGCCACCTTGTCCACGCCCGGATGGGCGGCCAGCGCGGCGCCGGTGGCGCCGGCGCCGGTCACCACGTTCAGCACACCGGGCGGCAGGCCGGCCTCGGCCGCCAGCTCGGCCAGCAGCAGCGCGGTGAGCGGCGTGGTCTCGGCGGGCTTGAGCACCACCGTGTTCCCGCACGCCAGCGCCGGGGCGATCTTCCAGGCCACCATGAGCAGCGGGAAGTTCCAGGGGGTGATCTGCCCCACCACGCCGATGGGACGCCCGGTCATGCCGGGCACCGCGTACTCGAGCTTGTCGGCCCACCCCGCGTGGTAGAACAGGTGCGCGGCGGCCAGCGGCACGTCCACGTCGCGCGACTCCCGGATGGGCTTGCCGCCGTCGATCGTCTCCAGCACCGCGAACTCGCGGGAGCGGTCCTGCAGCAGCCGGGCCATGCGGAACAGGTACTTGGCCCGCGTGCGGCCGGGCATGTCGCGCCACACGGTCTCGTACGCCCGGCGGGCGGCGGCCACCGCGTCGTCGACGTCGGCGGCGGCCCCCTCGGCGACCTCGGCGATGTGCTCGCCGTTCGCGGGCTCGATGGTCGAGAACACCGCCCCGTCGCGGGCGTCGCGTTCCTCGCCGTCGATCATGAGCCCGTAGCGCGGCCGGATGGCCACGATGTCGCGCCCCTCGATGGACGGAGCGTAGTCGGCGAACGTGCGCGCCAGGTTCGCGGTGGCGGTGTCGTCGTGCGGCGTGGTCGTCATCAGTCCACCGGGAGGTCGCCGGGGCGGGGGTACCTGCCGGTGCGCTGAAAGCGCAGCTGCAGCACCAGGTCGTTGAGCAGCGTGGAGGCCCCGAAGCGGAAGCGGTCGGGGGTGAGCCAGTCGGTGCCGAGCGTCTCGGCCACCAGGGCCAGGTAGCCCAGGGCCTGCTTGGCGGTGCGCACACCCCCCGCCAGCTTGAGGCCCACCACGCGGCCGGTCTGCTCGCCGAAGTCGCGGATGGCCTCCGACATGCACAGGGCGACGGGCGGCGTGGCGCTCACCGGCAGCTTGCCGGTGGAGGTCTTGATGACATCGCTGCCGGCGGCCATGGCGATCATCGACGCCAGTCGCACCATCTCGTAGGAGCCCAGCTCCCCGGTCTCCAGGATCGTCTTGAGGTGCGCGTGACCCACGGCCTGCTTGGCGGCGGCGATCTCGTCGTGCACCACGTCCAGGCGGCCCGACAGCAGCGCCCCGCGGTTGAGGACGATGTCCACCTCGTGGGCGCCGTCGTCCACCGCGCGGCGGATCTCCTCCAGGCGCTCATGCAGGTGGCTCTGTCCCGACGGGAACGCGCCCGCCACCGACGCCACCTTCACCGGGCTGCCGGCCACCGCGTCGCGCGCCTCCGCCACCAGCGCCCCGTAGACGCACACGGCCGCCACGGGATGCAGCGACAGGTCGTCCGGGTCCGGCCGCAGGGCCCGGGCGCACATGGCGCGCACCTTGCCGGGGGTGTCGGCGCCCTCCAGCGTGGTGAGGTCCACGCACCGCACCGACAGCTCCAGGCCGGCCACCTTGCTCTCGCGCTTCACCGAGCGGCTCACCAGCCGCGCCGCGCGCTCCTGCAGGGCCAGCGCGTCGACGGGCTGGACCCGCAGCGGGGTGTCCACGGCCACGCCCTCCAGGACGATGCCGCGCGAATCGCGAGAGGCGGTGATCATCGGTTGATCTTGGCACGCCCGGGCGTGACCGGCATCACCCCAGCAGCAGGGGTGTCAGCGCCGCGCGGATCCCGGCCAGCCGGACGCGCGCCCGGGCGCGGGCCGCCGCGACGTCCCCGTCGGGCACGGGCTCCACCGCCTCGCAGTAGCACTTGAGCTTGGGCTCGGTGCCCGACGGGCGCACCACCACGCGCGACCCGCCGTCCAGCCGGATGCGCAGCACGTCGGCGGCGGGGGCGTCCACCGCGGTCACCGCCGCGTCGCCCAGGCGCGCGGGCGGGGCGGCGATGAGACGGCCCACCAGCGCCGCGCGCCGCGCCGCGCCGTCCGGCGACTCGTCGCGCAGCGAGAAGTTGTCGGTGACGTGCGCGCCGTGCCGGCGGTGCAGATCGTCCAGGCGGTCGGCCAGGGTCGCTCCCTCGGCGCGCGCGGCCGCGGCCATCGATGCCACCGCAACCGCCGCCGACAGGCCGTCCTTGTCGCGCACGTCGGCGCCCACGGCGTACCCGATGGCCTCCTCGTAGGCCAGCACCTGTACCAGGGAGGGGTCCTCCATCGCGGGGCGCGACAGCCACTTGAAGCCGGTGAGCGTCTGGGCGAACACCGCCCCGTGGGCCTCGGCGATCCGGGCCAGCAGGGAGCCCGACACCACGCTGCACACCACCAGCCGCCGAGGCCCCGAGGTGACCTCGGCCAGCAGCCACTCCCCCAGCAGCGCGCCCACGTCGTCGCCGGTGAGCTGCCGGGGGGCGCCGTCCGCATCACGCACCAGCACGGCCACCCGGTCGGCGTCCGGGTCCACCGCCAGGCCGATCAGGGCGTCGGTCTCGCGCATGCGCGCCGCCAGCAGGTCGGTGGCGCCCGGCTCCTCCGGGTTGGGGAACGTGACCGTCGGGAAGTCCGGGTCGGGCGCCTCCTGGGCGGCCACCGGGAACACCTCGCGGTGCCCGGCGTCGGCCAGCAGGCGCGCCAGCGGGGCGCCGCCCACGCCGTGCATGGCGCTGGTCGCGATGCGGATGGGCGCCGCCGGCGCCGGGACCCGGGCCAGTGTGGCGGCGCGGTAGGCGTCCACCACCTCCGCCCCCAGGGGCGTCACCGCCGCGGGCGCCGTCCCCGGCGGCACGATGACGCCGTCGCCGGCCGCGGCGTCGATGGCGGCGGCCACCAGGCCGTCCACCGGCGGCACGATCTGCGCGCCGTCGCCCATGTAGAGCTTCATGCCGTTGTCGGCCGGCGGGTTGTGGCTGGCCGTGACCACGATCCCGGCGGCGCAGCCCAGGTGGCGGATCGCGAACACGCCGACCGGGGTGGGCTGCGGGCCGTCGGCCAGCACCACCGGGATCCCGTGGGCGGCCAGCACCTCGGCGCAGTCGGCGGCGAAGACGGCCGACCGGTGCCGGGCGTCATGGGCCACCACCACCCCCCGGGACGTGGCGTCCGGGACGTGGGCGAGCAGGTACCGGGCGATCCCCGCCGCCGACTGGCGCACCACCAGGCGGTTCATCCGCATGGGGCCGGCGCCCATGCGGCCGCGCAGCCCGGCGGTGCCGAACGCCAGCCGCCCGGCGAACCGCGCCGCCACCTCGTCCAGGTCGCCGGCGGCGAGCAGCGCCTCCAGCTCCGCCCGGGTCTCCGGGTCGGGGTCTCGCGCCAGCCAGTCGGCCGCACGGTCCCGCGGATCCGGCCCGGGCGCGCCCATCACATCGCGGCGGTCACCGCGCGCAGCAGCTCGGCGAGCCGGCCCACGGACGCCTTCCCGGTCTCCAGCACCTCGTGGTGGTCCAGCGCGGAGGCGGACATCCCGGCGGCGAGGTTGGTGACCAGCGACACCCCGAACACCTCGGCCCCCAGGTGGCGCGCGGCGATGGCCTCCAGCACGGTGGACATGCCCACCAGGTCGGCGCCCAGCGTGCGGAGCATCGCGATCTCGGCGGGCGTCTCGTAGCTGCCGCCGAGCATGCCGGCGTAGACGCCCTCGGGAAGATCCGGGAACGCCGCCCGGGCCGCGGCGCGCAGGCGCGGGCTGTAGAGGTCGGTGAGGTCCGAGAACCGGCCGGGGTACCCGGCCGGCGGCTCGGCGCCGGTCATGGGGTTCGCGCCCGTGAGGTTGAGCTGGTCGCGGATGAGCACCGGCGTGCCCGGGCCGTTCTGCGGCACGAGCGATCCGGCGGCGTTGGTGAGCATCACCACGCCGCAGCCGGCCAGGACGGCCGCGCGGACACCGTGGACCACCGTGGCGACCGGGTGCTCCTCGTACAGGTGCGACCGGCCGGCCAGCACCAGCACCGGCGTGCCGTCCACGTCCACCGAGTGCGCCATCCCGGAGTGCCCCTGCACCACGGGCGCGGGGAAGCCGGGGAACTCGTGCATCGGCACCGCGGCGCGAACCGCGCCCAGCAGCTCCGCGACCTGCGCCCAGCCGGAGCCCAGCACCAGCACCGCGCGGTGCTCGCCCAGCCGCTCCCTGATGGCCGCGCCCGCCGAGGCGGCGCGTGCGTACGGATCGTCAGCCATGGGCCGGACTATGGCAGCCCGGCCGGGTGGATACGCTGGCGGTGATGCGAACGGTGCTCGCGACCCGGTACGTGGAGCCGCTGCGCGAGGGCGGGTCGCTGCCGGCCCTGGTGGAGGGCGACGACGACGGCCTGTACGTCCTCAAGTTCCGCGGCGCGGGACAGGGCCCGTCGGTGCTGGTGGCCGAGATCGTGGCGGGCGAGGTCGCCCGGCGGCTGGGCCTGCCGGTGCCCGAGCTGGTGTACGTGGAGGTGCCCGCCGAGCTCGGGCTGGCGGAGCCCGACCAGGAGGTCCGTGACCTCATCCGCGCCAGCGTGGGCCTGAACCTGGGGATGGACTTCCTGCCCGGTGCCCTGGCGTACGACCCGGCGGCCGGGATGCCGCCCGATCCGGCCTTCGCGGCCGACGTGGTGTGGTTCGACGGGCTCATGCTCAACGTGGACCGCAGCGCCCGGAACCCCAACCTGCTGGTGTGGCACGGCCGCCACCACCTCATCGACCACGGCGCCGCGCTGTACCCCCACCATGCCGACCCGCACATCGCCCGGGCGGTGGACCGCGTGCTGCCCATGCCCGGCGACCACGTGCTGCTGCCCGGCGCCGGGTCGGTGCTGGAGGCCGATGCGCGCCTTGCCGGCCGGCTCGGCCCGGCCGACCTGGCCGAGGTGGTGGCGCTCATCCCCGAGACGTGGCTCGCCGGTCCCGGGCTGCGCGAGGAGTACGCGGAGTTCGTGCTGCGGCGTCTGGCCGGGCCCCGGGACTTCGCCCGGGCCGCCGAGGAGGCCCGTGCCCACGGGTGACCACCCCTTCCAGTACGCCGTGTGGCGTGTGGTGCCCGACGTGGAGCGCGGGGAGCGCCTCAACGCCGGCATCGTGCTGTTCGCGCGCACCCGGGCGTTCCTGGGCGCACGGGTCGAGCTGGACCCGGCGGTGCTGGCGGCCCTCGCCCCCGGCTGCGACCCGGAGCCCGTTGCCCGTCAGCTGCACGGCCTGGTGCGTGTCGCCGAGGGCGACCCGGACGCCGGGCCCATCGCCCGGATGGACCAGCACCAGCGATTCCACTGGCTGGTGGCCCCCGCCAGCACCATCGTGCAGCCCTCGGACGTGCACACCGGGGTCTGCGCCGACCCCGAAGCGACGCTGGAGCGCCTGTTCACTCGGCTGGTGCGGCGGGGCTGAGCCCCGCCGCACCCCGCGAGGCTCCCGTCAGCTCCCCGCGACCGACGACACGTAGGCCGCCACGTCCGCGATCTGCTGCTCGCTGAGCGTGTCCTTGAACGCCGGCATCGCGCCGCCGCCGTTGGTGACCTGGGCGCTCACCGTCGCCTCGTCCGGCTTGAGGTCGTCGAGGTTCGGCCCCGCCGCCCCGGAGGCGCCGGCGTCGCTGAGCGTGTGGCAGCCCGAGCAGTTCGCGGTGAAGACCTCCTTGCCGGCGGTGGCGTCGCCACCGGATGGAGCGGGCGCCGCCGTGGTGGTGGGCGCCGCGGTCGTCGCGGGCGCCTCCGTGGCCGGGGCCGCCGTCTCGTCGTCATCTCCTCCGCATCCCGCGGCGCCGATGCCGAGCGCCGCGACCGCGAGCAGGCAGGCCGCCGTTCGACGTGCACGCATGTCCATCCCCCTGGTTCGTGGACTCGCGTCCGTTTTCCCACTCCCACGGGTTCGTGCGCAACGCCACAAGGAATGAACTCGCCGGAATCGCCATTGCGCACCCGGCCGCGTTCGTCGATTCGGCGCCCGGCCATGCCGATACGCACGCCGAAGGACCAACGACGAGCGGACTGCGGAGGCCCCGGACGCGGGGACACGCGAACAGACAGGATGGCTGGGCCGGAGGGGGCGAGGCTGCGCTGACGCGCGGCCTGCGCGTCGTTCGGGTCCTGCTGTCGGCCGCATTCGTCGGGCTCATCGCATCGTCGCCGGAGAGCCACGCGGTGGCGATCTCGGCCGACGCGGCGCGGGCGGTCGCCGTCCTCGCCTGCCTCAACGTCGTGTTCAACGGCGTCCTGGCGATCCGCCCGCCGCGCCGCGAGCCGATGGCCGCGGGCATCGCCCAGCTGGTGGTGGACGCGGCCCTCGCGGTCGTCGCCGCCGTGCTGCTGGACCCATCCGCCACCCCCCTGGCGTGGGTCGCGCTGCTGGTCCCCGTGCTCGACGCCGCCGTGCTGTCCGGCCCCGTCCTGGCCGGCGCGGTGTGGCTGGGCGTGGGCTTCGCCTACATCGCCCTGCGCATGCGCGGGCTCCAGGGAGACGGCGCCGACGGCGAGATGGTGCGCCTGGGCCTCCAGCAGCTCGCGGCCGCCGCGGCCGTGGCCATCCCCACCGGGTACCTGGCCGCCCGGCTGCGCGACGACCTGGACCGCGCGCACGAGACGCTCACCACCGCCCGGCGGCGGGCCGACGAGCTGGAGCGCGTCGCCCGGCACGCCCGCACGCTCACCGAGGCCGGCGACCCCGGGCGCGTGCTGGAGGCCGCGACCGCGGCGGCCACCGACCTGGGCTTCCAGCGGGTGGACATCTGCCGGCGCGACGGCTCGGGCCGCTGGCGCATCGACCACGCCGCGGGCGAGGGCCGCTCCCCCGACCCGGCCTCCGACCGGGCGCTGGAGCGCGCGGTCGCCGAGAACCGCCCCGCGCTGGTGGGCACCGGGGGCTCCGAGCACGAGCGCCAGTGGCTGCACCTCACCGGCTTCGCCGGCGGGCTCATCCTGCCGGTGTGGCAGCAGGAGGGCCGCGCCGCGGCGATGCGCGCATGGTCCGACACACCCCTGGAGCCCGATGACAGCGCGGTCCAGGCGCTCACGCTGCTGGGCACGCAGACCGCGGCCGCGTGGGGCAACGCCCTGCGCTACACCTCGCTGGCCGGCTGGTCGCGCATGGTCGCCTACGAGGCCGCGCACGACGCGCTCACCGGGCTGGCGAACCGCGCCCAGCTGCTCACGCACCTCACCCACGCCGTCGACGCCGGCCGGGCCGGCGGTCCGCCGTTCGCGGTCCTCTACCTGGACCTCAACGGCTTCAAGCGGGTCAACGACACCCTCGGCCACGACGCGGGCGACGCCGTGCTCGTGGCCGTGGGTCAGCGCCTCACGCGCATCGCCCGTCCCAGCGACACCGTCGCCCGCCTGGGCGGCGACGAGTTCGTGGTGCTGCTGCGGGAGCTCTCCGGCATCGGCGACGCGATCGCCGTCGCGGAGCGCATCTGCGCGGCCCTCTCGCGCCCCGTCGCGGTGGGCGACCACCAGGCGCCGATCGGCACCAGCGTCGGCATCGCCTGGGGCGGCGGGCAGGACGTCGAGGAGATCCTGCGCCTCGGTGACGAGGCCATGTACCGCGCCAAGCGCCGCAAGCGCACCGGCTACGAGCTGGCCGAGGGGCTCGCCCCGCCCGGCCCAGGCACCCCGAGACCGCCCGTCCCATAGGGAGAAACGGCTCCCCGCCGTTCACATCGGGCGATCCCGCTGCCGAAAGCGGGGACATGAGATCCGGCTCGCCTCGGATGCGATCGCCTGTGCGCGGTTCGCGGCGCCGTGCCGTCACCATCGCGGTGGCGTGCGGCCTCGTGATCGTGCTCGTGGCCGCCGCCGTGTTCTCGATCGGCTCCCGGTCGAGGATGGTGGTGCGCCACGCCGCGGATCTGCACGCCCTCAACGAGTCGCTGCGGTCCGTGACCGTGGTGCGCTCGCAGGTGGGGTTCGCGGCGTTCCTGGCGAGCGTGGACGAGCGCTACCGGACCGACTCCCGGGACGTCATCCGCACCGCCGTGCTGGATGCGCGCCGCGGCCTGGCGGACAGCCGGGCCACCATCGATGCCACCGGCGACGGCTCACCCCTGGACGAACCGCGGCTGGAACGCGTGGTCCGCGCCTTCGCGGACGACGCCGAACGGGTGATCCAGCGCATCGAGGCGGGTGACGCCGCGGCCGCCCGGGCGGCCACCGCGGGCCTGGACGCGTCGTTCACGCGGGCCCGCGACGAGCTGGTGCGCCGCCGCGACGAGCAGCTCGACACGCTCGCCGCGGACGACGACAGCCTGTGGCGGCTCGGCATCCTGGCGAGCTTCATCGTGGCGTTCGTCGTGCCCGCGGGCATCGCGATGCTCTACCTGGGGCTCACGCGGCGTCCGCGGGAGCAGGTGCACACCGAGCTGGACGCCCTCCAGCGCCGCCGGGTGCGCGCGCGGTCGTCCGCCGCCGCGGCGGCGGCCATCGACTCCCTGCGCGATGTGATCCGCAGGGGCGACGGGGGCTCGGCCCTCACCACGCTGGACGACCTGTCGGTGCTCCTGGCCGTCGCGCACGACGGCGCCCGGCAGCGGTTCACCGACGTCCCGATGCGCCGGCTGCTGGAGGACGTCGCGGCGAGCGCGCGCGGGCCGTCCGGGACACCGGAGGTGCGCTGTGACGACCATCAGGCGTGGGCCGATCCCGACGGCCTGCGCCATCTGCTGGGCAACCTCGTGCGGGCGGCCACCGAATGCGGTGGCCGCGACCTGCGCCTGATGTGCACCGAGGTCCCCGGCCATCTGCAGGTGGCCATCGCGTACCGCGGCGCGGCGCCGCCCCCGGAGGTCGAGGGGGTCCTCACGAGCGGTGAATGGGACGACCTGGACCCGCCGGCGCCGCACCTGCTGGCCACGGTGGCCCTCGCCGAGGGCATGGGGCTGCGCATGGGCGTGCTGCGGGAGCCCTCGCCCGCGTTCGTGATCCAGCTCGAGGCGGGCGCGCCGGCCGCCGCCGAGCGTCCCGCGCCGTCCCGGCGCACCGCCGCGAGGGTGCGGTGAGGCGCCGCTGGGCCCTGCTGCTGGCCGTCGCGTTCGCGCTGACGGCGGTCCCGGGGGCGGCCCGGGCGGCGACGGTGGTCGTCAACAGCGCCGCCGACACCGCGGACCTCGACGCCGCCGACGGCCGGTGCGACACCGGCACGGTCACGGCCGACGGAGCGCCCGAGTGCACGCTGCGCGCCGCGATCGCCCACGCCAACGCCCAGCCGGGCGAGGACACGGTGACCGTGGCGGTGCCGGCCTGGATGCCCGGCGGCGGCGGGGATGACGGCGAGACCCGCCTCACGCCCGGAACGCCGTACCCGGCGATCGAGGACGCGCTGGTCATCGACGGCGCGGGCGACCCCGCCGTGCCGTCGCTGGTCCCGCACCGGCTGGTGCTGGACGGCGCGCTGCTGGGCGGGACTCCCGGGCTGGTCGCCACGGCCCGGGCGCGCCTGCGGTCGACCACGCTGGACGGGCTCGTGCTGGCCGGTGACGTCCTGCTGGAGACCCCGCCTACGGCGCCGGAACCGCCGGCCGCCGCGCCCACCCCGGATCCCCCCGCCCCCGAACCGACCCCCGATCCGGTGCCGCCCACCGCGCCGGAGCCGGGGCCGGCCACTCCGGACCCCCAGCCGCCCGTGCCGGTGCCCGCGCAGGAGCCCGCCCCCACCGTCACCCCCGCGCCCGTCGTGGGGCTCGGCCCCATCGGGATCGCGGTGGTCGTGAACGGCACGGGTGACGCGCCGGACGCGAACCCGGGCGACGGGGTGTGCTCCACCGGCGGCGCCATCACCGTCGCCGAGGCCGAGTGCACGCTGCGCGCGGCCCTGATGGAGGCGGAGGCGAGCCCGATGGTCGACACCGTGGGCCGCGACGACGACCCGTTCATCCACTGGGTGATCCGGCCCGGCACCCCGCTCCCCGAGATCACCACCGCGCTCACCATCGACGGCACCACCCAGCCCGGCGCCCGCTGCGCCGCCGACGGCCGCCCGCCGGTCCCCGCAGTGCGGATCGACGGCCGGGACGCCGGTGATGCCGTCATCCGGGTCACCGGTGGCGGCCTCACGATGCGGGGTATCGCCATCGGCGGCGCGCCGGTGGCCGTCGAGCTGGTCGCGCCCGCACGCGGGAGCGTCCTCACCTGCAACGCCCTCGGCGTGGAGCCGGGCGGCGGCGCGCCCACCGACGGCCTGGAGGCCGCGGTGCGCATCCGGGGATCCCAGGACGACACCATCGGGGGCACCGATCCCGGCGACGCGAACCTGCTGGGCACCGGCCCGCTGGCCGCCGTGCGGATCACCGGCGGCACGGCGGTGGACGACACCGTCCTCGGGAACACCTACGTGGGTCCCGGCCGCCCGGTCGATCTGGGCGCGGCGGGCACGCCGCCCAACGACCCCGGCGACCGCGACGCCGGGCCCAACGGCCTGCTGAACCACCCGGAGCTGGTGGCCGCCACCATCAGCGGCGACACCATCACGGTCACCTCCCGCGTGGACGCGGCCGCCGGCCAGTACCGCATGGAGCTGCTGGGCGTCACCGACCCCGGCACGCCGGGCGCCGTGGTGGCGCCGCTGGCCACCGAGCGCATCCTCACGACCGGCGGGGTCGCGCAGATCACCACCGTCATCGACGGCCCGGCCCCGGACGGCATCATGGCGACCCTCACCGCCGAGGAAGGCGGCGCCCCGGGCCCGGGCTCCACCGGCGAGGCGTCGGCGCTCGTGACGCCGATGGCCATCCAGATCGTGTCCGGGTCGGTGCTGGAGGACGTGGACGGCGACGGGCAGATCGCCGATGACGGCGTCGGCGTCGCCGGCGTGGACGTCTGGGTGTTCGCCGACCAGGGCAACGGCGTCCCGGACGCCGGCGACCCGGTGAGCCGCGCGACCCGCACGGACGGCGTCGGCGAGTGGTCGGTCACGGTGCCGGGCAACGGCACGTACTGGGCCGCCGTGGACTCCCGCGACATCCTTCCCGCGGCGGGCCTGCGCCCCGGCCACACCTGGAGCGAGGCGTGGGCGGAGCAGACCTACGCCGCCGCGGGCGCCGTGCGCGCCAACGGCGCATCGCTGACCTTCACCGGCGCCGCCGGGCCGCTCTACGGGGGCGAGCGCGCCGACCGGGGCGACGGGTTCCCGGTGCTCCCGGCCGCCGAGCACGTCCACCGCGTGGTGGTGTCGGGCGCCGACGTGAGCGGTGTGGACACCGGGTTCAGCTTCAACGCGGTCACCAACACCGGCGACGACCCCTCCGCCACCGGGTTCACCGACCCCGGCTCCTGGGCCAGCTTCGATGCCGACGGCGCCGGCATCGGCACCAACCCGGAGGGATTCGAGCACCAGGTGTTCGACGGCCGGTACGTGTACTTCGTGCCATCGATGCGCACCGGCGGCCGGCACGGGGAGGTGCTGCGCTACGACACCACCGGGGCGTTCAGCGCCGCCGGATCGTGGTCCAGCTTCGACGCCGGCGACAACGGCGTCGGCAGCGACCCCGACGGCTACGTGGGCGCCGTGTTCGACGGCCGGTACGTCTACATGGCGCCGGACGACAACGGATCGGGCCGGCACGGCGAGGTGCTGCGCTACGACACGACGGCGGACTTCCAGGACGCCGGTTCGTGGGACGCCTACGACCCCGGCGACGACGGGGTGGGCACGGACCCCGACGGTTACCGCGGGATGGAGTTCGACGGCCGGTACCTGTACCTCGCGCCCGACGCCAACGGCGGCGGGCCCTCCGGCGAGGTGCTGCGCTACGACACCGCCGCGGCCTTCGCCGCCCCGGGTGGCTGGGACACCTTCGACCCGGCCGCCAACGGCGTGGGCGTCGACCCGCGCGGGTACTGGGACGTCCTGTACGACGGCCGCTACCTGTACTTCGCCCCCACCCAGAACGGCGGCGGCTTCCACGGCGAGGTGCTGCGCTACGACACCACGGCGGCCTTCGGCGCGGCCCCCCGGCGCCAACGGCGTGGGCACCGACCCCGACGGCTACACGAGCCTGGCCTGGGACGGCCGGTACGTCTACCTGGTGCCGTACTACAACGGCGCCGCCTACCACGGTGAGGTGCTGCGCTACGACACCGCGGGCGGGTTCGGCGCGGCGGGCAGCTGGGACGCGTTCGACCTCCCCGGGGCCGGGTTCACCGGCGCGGTGGGCTTCCGCACCGCAAGCTTCGATGGCCGGTTTCTTTACCTCTCCCAGGACCGCGACGGCGGCGGCCAGGCGGACCGGGTGATGCGGTACGACACCCGCGCGGCCTTCGCCGCGGCGGGCTCCTGGACCCCGTTCGACCCCGCCGCGGCCGGCGTGGGCACCGACCCCGACGGCGCCCTCGGGTCGTCGTTCGACGGCCGCTACCTCTACATCTCGCACTGGAGCAACGGGTCGGATTTCTCGTCCGAGGTCCTGCGCTACGACACCGTGCGCACCGGGCAGGGATCCCTGCGCCGGTTCATGTCCAACGCGAACGCCATCGCCGGCAGCCAGTCCTCGGTGTTCGTGATCCCGCAGAGCGACGCCGGCTACACGGCCTCCCCGGTCGGCTTCACCGTGCGCCCCGCGGCCGGCCTGCCGGGCCTCGACGACCCGGTCGTGCTGGACGCCGCCACGCAGCCCGAGCGGGCCGCGCAGGGGCGGCCCGTGGTCGCCGTGGACGGCTCGCTCGTGGGCGCCGGCGACGGCGTGACCCTCCTGGCCGGCGCCACCGGATCGACGGTGCGCGGGCTGGTGGTGCACTCCTTCACCGGCAACGGGGTGACCGTGGGCGCCGGCGGCGCCACGGTGGCGGGCAACTGGCTGGGCATCGGACTGGACGGCACCGCCGCCCCGAACACGCTGAACGGCCTGCGGGTCACCGGTGGCACCGCCACGGTGGGCGGCACCACGGCGGCCGACGGCAACGTGATCTCCGGCAACGGCGCCGACGGCGTCAACATCACCGGCGCCGACGGCACGCTGGCGCACAACCGCATCGGCACCGGCGCCGCCGGGAACGCGGCCGTTCCGAACGGCGACGACGGCGTGGACGTGGGCGCCGCGAACACCTCAGTCGGCGGCGCCGCGGCGGGTGAGGGCAACGTCATCTCCGGCAACGCCGACGACGGCGTCAACCTGGGCGCCGGCGGCGGCGGCGCGACGCTGCGGGGCAACACCATCGGGCTCGGGGCCGACGGTGCGACCGCGGTGCCCAACGGCGACCTGGGCGTGTGGGTCAACAGCTCCGGCAACACCATCGGCGGCACCACCGCACCGAAGGGCAACACGATCGCCGCGAACACCCGGGCCGGCGTGCTGGTCAACGGCGGAGTGTCCGGCAACGCCATCCTGCGCAACGCCATGGCCGGCAACGGCGGCCTGGGCATCGACCTGAACGCCACGGTCATCACCTCCGCCGACCCCTCCGACGGCGTCACCCCCAACGACCCCGGCGACGGCGACACCGGCGGCAACGGCCTGCTCAACACCCCGGTCATCACCTCGGTGGTCGAGAACACCGCCACCGCCACGGCGACCTACGACATCGACCTGGCGGCGGGCACGTACCGCGTCGAGTTCTTCGCCAACCCCGCCGGCGCCGACCCGTCGGGCAGTGGCGAGGCCGGCGTCTTCCGCGCCGCGGCGACCGTCGTGCACCCCGGCGGCACCGCCACCCGCACCCTCGCGCTCACCGCCGCGGCCGGCGAGGTGATCACCGCGACCGTCACGCAGGACACCGGCGGCGGCACCTTCGGCGCCACGTCCGAGATCTCTCCCGCCGTCACCGCCGTGGCCGGCAACGATCCACCGGCCAACACCGTCCCGGCCGCCCAGACGATCGCCGAGGACGCGCCGCTGGTGTTCGCCGCCGGCGGCCCGCTGGAGCTCTCGATCACCGACCCCGACGCCGGCTCGGGCGCCATGGACGTGACCCTCACGGCCACCAACGGCACGCTCACGCTCAGCGGCACCGCCGGCCTCACCTTCCTCACCGGCGACGGCACCGCGGACGCCACGATGCGCGTCACCGGCACCATCGCGAACATCAACGCCGCGCTCAACGCCGCCACCTTCGTGCCGCCGCTCGGCTACGCGGGGCCCGCGTCGCTGCAGATCACGACCGACGACCAGGGCAACACCGGCGTCGGCGGGGCCAGGACCGACACCGACACGCTCACGATCACCGTGAGCGCCCAGAACGACCCGCCCGTGCAGACGCTGCCGGGCCCGCGGACCGTGGCCGAGGACACCCCCCTCGTCCTGGGCGGGGGGACGGCCATCTCGGTGGCCGACGCCGACGCCGGGCTCGCCCCCGTGAAGGTGGACCTCACCGCCACCAACGGGCTGCTCACGCTGTCCGGCACCGCGGGCCTGACCTTCAGCACCGGCGACGGCACCATCGACCCGTCGATGGCCTTCACGGGAACGCTGGCCGACGTGAACGCCGCGCTCGACGGGCTCACGTTCTCCCCCGCCGGCGACCACGTGGGCGCCGCGGGAATCCGCATCGTCACGGACGACCAGGGCGCCACCGGCGCCGGCGGCGCGCAGACCGACGACGACACGCTGGCGATCACCGTGACCGCGGTGAACGACCCGCCGGTCATCACGCTGCCCGCGCCGATCACGGCCCCGGGCGGCACGCCGTTGGTGCTCTCCACGGGCAACGCGAACCTCGTCTCGATCGCCGACGTGGACGCCGGCTCGGCGCCGGTGCGGGTGACGCTGGCCGCGGACCGCGGCAGCCTCACGCTGGCCTCCACCGCCAACCTGGCGTTCGTGGTGGGCGACGGGTCGCTGGACACCACCATGACGTTCACGGGCGCCCTGGTGGACGTGATGGCCGCCATCGACGGGATGACCCACCTGCCCACGCCCGGCTACAGCGGGGCGGCCACCATCACGGTCGACGTCTCCGACCAGGGCGCCACGGGGGCGGGCGGCCCGCTCACCGACACGGACGCGCTGGCGATCACCCTCACGCCCAACCCCAGCGCGCCGTCCCTGGATCCGGTCCCGCCGCGGACCGTGGCGGAGGGCACCGCGCTGCTGTTCACCGCCACCGCGACCGACCCCGACCTGCCGGCCGACACGCTCACCTTCTCGCTGGTGGGCGCCCCCGCCGGCGCGTCGGTGGACCCCGGCACCGGGGCGTTCACGTGGACGCCCTCGGAGTCGCAGGGTCCCGGGGTGTTCACCTTCGCGCTGGTGGTGACCGACGGCACGGCCGCCTCGGACTCCGAGTCCGTGAGCGTGACCGTGACCGAGGTGAACGCGGCACCGCTGGTGGACCCGATCGCCGACCAGTCCAGCGGTGAGGGTGACGCGGTGTCCGTGCAGGCCACGGCGACCGACCCCGACCTGCCGGCGCAGGCGGTCACCTGGTCGGCCACCGGGCTGCCGCCCGGGGTCACCATCGACCCCTCGACCGGAGCCATGACGGGCACCATCACCGCGGGGGCCGTCGCCGGCAGCCCGTACGCCGTGACCGTGACGGCGACGGACCCGGACGGTGCCGCCACCTCCACCGCCTTCTCATGGTCGGTCTCACCGTCGAACTCGGCGCCCGTGCTGTCGCCGGTCCCCGACGCGACCATCGACGAGCAGGATCCGTACACGGTGGTCGCGGCCGCGACCGACCCCGAGGGGCAGGCCCTGCGGTTCGAGCTGCGCCAGGCGCCGGCCGGGATGACCGTCGACGCCGCCACGGGGCGCATCCGCTGGACCCCCTCCGAGGCGCAGGGCCCCGACACCTACACCGTCCGCGTGGCGGTCACCGACGCCGGCACGCCCGCGATGTCCGCGGAGCGCACGTTCACCCTCAAGGTGGCCGAGGTGAACCGCTCCCCCGTGCTCACCGCCATCCCCGACCAGCAGGCGCGCGCGGGGACCGCCTGGGGACTCACCGCCGAGGCGACGGACCCCGACGTGCCCGAAAACCTGCTGCGCTTCAGCGTCGAGGGACCCGCGGGCATGACCGTGGACGACGCGGGCGTGCTGGCCTGGACGCCCTCGGACGCCGATGTGGGCCCGCACGCGGTGACCCTGCGGGTCCTGGATGACGGCACGCCCCGCCGGCAGGACGAGACCACCTTCACCATCACCGTCGCGGCCGCCGGCGGCGGCACGCCCGGGCCGGGACCCGAGCCGGGCGGAGGCGTCACCCCGCTGCCCGGTCCCGGCGCGCCGGATCCCGGTGACGGCGTGGACCCGCTGCCGCCGGCGCGTCCCCGCCCGCCCGCCACGCCCGCCAAGCCGGGGAAGCCCGCGCGCGTCACGCCCACCGCCCCGGGATCGCGGCTGTTCCCGGAGTTCGTGGCGCTCGCACCGCCCGTCGCCCCGGATTCCCGCGTCACCGTCACGCTCACCGCCCCCCTGGAGGCGCTCACCGCCGTCGCGGAGCTGGACGTGCCGGTCCAGCTGCTGTCGATGGGTGGCGCGTGGACGTTCCTGGTGGTCGGGCTGGCCGGGGTGCGCCGCCAGAAGCGCCGCCCGTACTTCGTGGTGGACGTCCCGCGGGGCCGGGTGCTGCGCGTCCTGTCGGCGCCCAACCCCGCGGCGGAGCTGCGCTTCATGCTGCGCCCGGATGCCGGCCCGGTGTGGTCGCGCAGGCTCCCGCGGCGACGCGGCGGCCGCCGATGGGTGGAGATCGACACGCCCCTGGGCCCGGGCCACGCCGACGCCGCATACCTGCGCGACGCCCGCCCGGACCTCG
Source organism: Actinobacteria bacterium Ga0077560 (assembly GCA_001464275.1). GTDB lineage: Bacteria > Actinomycetota > Thermoleophilia > Miltoncostaeales > Miltoncostaeaceae. Next base: position 21,050 of record LNFL01000140.1, read on the forward strand.
AGGACTAGGCCAGCGCCGACGCCAGGGCCGCGGCCGCGCCCTCGGTGACCGGCGCGCCGTGGCTCACCAGCACGCGCTCCACGCCGAGCTCGAGGACGGGCGCGAGCTGCGCGCGCACCGCGTCGGGCGATGTGCCCTCGGGCAGCCAGGAGGCCGGGCACAGGCGCAGCCCCCCGTCTCCGTCGCCCAGCAGGACGTCCCCGGGAACCAGCGCCCGGTGGGCGGGGACCCAGACCATCAGCTCGTCCGCGGCAGGGACCGGCATCAGGACCACGCCCCGTGGCGCGGTGCCCGGCGATGCCGGCCCGATGATCCGCGTGCCCGGGTACCGCCCGGCGATGACGTCGGCGCTGCGCCGGTGCCAGGCGGCGGTCAGCACCACCGCCACCGGCAGCCGCAGGCGCTCCACGTCGCGATCCAGGTGCAGCAGAAACCGCTCCGCCTGGGCGGCGTCGGACGGGATCAGCGGGTCCACCAGCACCACGGCGTCGAGGGTCTCCAGATAGACGCTGCCCACCTCGGCATCCCACCCCAGGTCGCCGGGCGTCCAGTCCGGATGGGGGCTGCTCCAGCGCCACAGCCCCTCGGCGAGCCGCTCGACCCTCACGAGGTCCCCTCCTCGAGCGGTTCCAAAGTCACCAGCAGGCGCTGGTCGCCCGATTCGATGTAGTTCACCCGGTACCGCACGCCGTCGGTGAGCACGAGCGAGCGCAGGCCGTCGATCTCGAAGCGCACGTCTCCGAAGTCGGCCCACCAGGTCCCCTCGCTCATGGTGGGGCGCATCTCCAGGACGCCCTCGGCGTGATGGAGCCGGTGCTCGGCGAACATGGTCCGCATGCGGCGGGTCCTGCGCGCGAAGAAGGCGATGATGAGCAGCATCCAGGCGAAGATGGCCCCCACCACGACCAGCGTGATGCCCGCGTCGCCGCCGGGCTGGGTGAGGGCCGCCACCACCGCGAACGCGCCGGCCAGCCCGAACACCACCGTCAGGATGACCGCCGAGCGACGGCTGCCGCGCCGTTGGATCTCCGCCGTGCGGGTGAACCCCTGCTCCTGCTCAGGGGTGAGGCGCCCGGCGGTGTTGGCGGCCAGGTCCTCGGCGGTGAATCCCCACTCGGCGCCGAGCTTCGGGTCGAAGGCCATGCGGAACCCTATCCCGGCGCCGGCGCCGCGCCGCCGGGGGCCGTGGGGATGCGCCGCACCCCCACGGCCATCACCAGCGCCGACCCCAGGGCCGCGGTCATCACGGCGGCGCCCTGGCTCGGCGTGAGGACCCCGGACCGCAGGCCCAGGGCCACGGCCGCGGCGGGCACGCCCATCTGGGCGGTGGCCACGAGGCCCGCCGCGGCGGGCAGCCGCGCCGCCAGCGCGGCGGCCATGTGCACGGCCACCGAGGCCCCCAGCAGCAGCCCGGCGAGCAGCAGGTCGCGCGGCCGCTCCGCCAGCGCCCGGAGGTCCAGCTGGGCGCCCAGGGTCACCAGGAACACGGGCACGAAGAACCCCTCCGCCAGGCCCAGCACCTCCCACGCCAGCCGCCGCGGCCGGCCGATGAGCGCCACCACGGCGCCGGCCGAGAACCCGGCCACCAGGATGCTGGCGTCCAGCTCCACCGCGAGCCACGCCAGCAGGAAGAGGATCACCAGCGCGATGCGCAGGTCCAGGCCCCATCGACGGCGCTTGGAGAGCCGCCGGTAGCGGCGGAACCACTCCCTGCCGCGCGCGGCGTGCCACACCATCCACAGCAGCACGCTCACGCCGGTGACCGCGATCCCGCCGGCCAGGGTGCGCCACACCGACCCCGAGGTCGTCACCAGCGGCAGCGCCATCACGCCGGCCACGTTGGCGACGCTCACCCAGGCCACCGCCGCCATGCCCGCCGGGCCCCGGTCGAGGCCCCGCTCGGCGAGCGCCGGGACGGCGAGCGCCGCGGAGGTCGACGCCAGCAGCACCGCCGCGATCCACGGACGGTCCAGGTCCCCGCCGGCCGCGACCAGGAACCCCGCCGGCACGGCGAGGACGGCGGCGGCGCCGGCGGCCAGCGCGCCCCGGCCGATCGCGGACCGCAGCCCCGGGTCCCGCAGCGGCAGGGCCGCGCCCAGGGAGAACATCAGCAGTGCGAACCCGATGTCGGACAGGAACCGCAGCGTGGGGTCGCCCAGGTCCACGATGTCGAACCCGGTCCGGCCGATGACCAGCCCCGCGGCGAGCTCGCCCACCACCAGCGGCGGGGCGAGACGGGGCAACCCCGCCAGCAGGGGACCCACCAGGCCGCACGCCATGATGAGCGCGAGCGTTCCGAAACCCACGCCCCGACCGTACACGCCGGGCGGCCCGGTTCAGCCCAGCAGTCCGCCCACCCAGTCCAGGTCGCCGCCGCGCACCGCCTCGATGAGGCGGCCCAGCGGCAGCCGGCCGGCGGCCTGCCGCAGCAGGAACTCCTCCACCGAGTTGATCGCGTCGGCGCGGACGGCGTCGTCGACGGCCCGCATCAGGCCGCGGCGCAGGGCCTCCTCGACGCGTCCCTCGTCGAGCCGGTAGGCGTCGGTGAACTCCCTGAACCTGGCGTCGCTGGTCACGGCCAGTGCCAGCGCCTCACGGGACACGCCCAGATCGCATGCCGCCCCGTCGAGGGCCGACAGCGCGATCTGCTCGGCGAGCGCCCGGGTGCCGTCGGGGTCGCGCCACTCCCGGGGCTGGCACGGATCGGCCACCGCGAGCGGGTCGTACCGCCCGCCGCCCAGCGCGACGTACACCCCCACCAGCAGGATCCCCAGCGCCGTGACCACCGCCACGAGCACCGGTCCCGGGCGCCTCACAGTCGCACCCGGCCGCGCGCGAGCGCGAGGGGCAGCAGCGCCAGCAGCGCCAGCGCCGCCGCGGCGAGGAACGACCGGGCCACCGAGCTGGTGGCCGCGCGGTCGAGCTGCTCACCCAGGGCCCGTTCCAGGCCGTCGAACTCGGCCCGGTCGTCCGTCTCCGGGACGACCTCCCGGAAGATCGGCGAGAGGTCCGGGACCTGCCCGTCGGCACCGGCCAGCACCCGCTCACCCGCCCGGGCGAGCTCGATCTTGGTGGCCGGGGCGACGCGGCTGTCGAGCAGCAGCGCGGTCACCGCGTCCTGCGCCCGCTCCTGCTGGCGGTCCAGGTCGGCCACGAAGACCGGCGTGAGCATCAGGATCCCCAGCACCACCCCCAGGTGCCGCGACGCCAGCGTCCACCCGCCGTGCACGCCCTGGGGGCTGCGGCCGGCCAGGGCCGCCTCGGTGAGCGCGCCGACGGTGAGCCCCAGGCCGAGGCCGATCAGCACCTGCGGCGCGAGCGTCCAGGCGACCGACGCACCCGGCATCAGGCCCAGCGCGGCCAGGCCGGCGGCCACGCCGATCGCCCCGGCGGCCGCACGGCCGGCGGGACCGCCACGGCCGCCCAGGTACCGGCCGGCCAGCAGCGCCGCGACCGGCATCACCGACACTCCGACGGCCGCCTGCACGGGCTCCAGCCCCCAGCCGTTGATCATCAGCAGCACCACCAGGAACAGTGCGGCGGTGAGGGCCGCGGAGATCAGCACCAGCGCCGCGTTGGCGGCCAGGTGGGGCCGGCCGGCGCGCGCCGCCGCCCGGACCGGGCGGGTCCCCGCGACGGCCAGGCCGGCCAGGACCACCGGCACCTGCGCGACGAAGATGGCCTCCCAAGAGATGAGCTGGGTCAGCAGGCCGCCCGCCGCGGGTCCCAGCGCCGTGCCGAGCGCCCCCGCGGCGGCCCACCTCCGGGCGGCGGCCGCCTCGGAGCCCACCAGGCCGGGCAGCAGCTCCAGGGCCGCGCACACGGTGAGCGCACCGCCCACGGCCTGCGCGCACCGCGCCACCAGCAGCGTCCCCAGCCCCGGCGCCAGGGCGCACGCCAGCGAGGCGGCCGAGAACGCCGCGATCCCGGCGACGAAGACCAACCGCGGATGGCGGCGCGCGGCGTACGCCGCGGGCACCGCCGCGAGGCCCAGCGCCAGGTTGTAGGCGGTGAGGACCCACGCGACGGTCGCCACCGTCACGTCGTACTGCCGGAGGATCTCGGGCAGGGCGAGGATGACGATCGAGGAGTCGGCGAGGACCACGCCGACCGCCCCGGCGATGGCCGTGACGGCGACGGCCCGAGGGACGAGCGAGGACACCCGTCTGTTGTAGCCGCCCGGCGGGCGCAGGGGCTGTCGCTTGGCCGACCCTGAACCGTAGACTCGGACTCCCCCCGATCAAGGAGACCTCATGGGAATGCTGGAAGATCTCGCCGGCGGCGCGCTCGGCAAGCTGCTGGGCGGCGGCAACGGCGCCAAGCTGGTGCAGGTGGCGATGGGCATGCTCGGCGGCGCGGGCGGCCTTGGCGGCCTCTCCGGCCTGCTCTCGAAGTTCCAGTCCTCCGGTCTGCAGGAGCAGGCCGACTCCTGGGTCTCGACCGGGGAGAACAAGGGCATCAACGCGGACCAGGTCCGCCAGGCCATCGGTGACGACGAGATCGACCGCGTGGCGAACGAGGCGGGCGTGTCGCGCGACGAGGCCGCCGGCGGCCTCGCGGAGCTGCTGCCGCAGCTCATCGACAAGCTCACCCCCGACGGCAACGTGCCGGACGAGGGTGGCCTGATGGACCGCCTCGGCAGCCTGGGCAAGCTGCTCGGCTGATCGCCGCTCCACCGGTCCCGGGCGCCCGCCCGGGACCGGTGCCGTCGTGGCCGGCGGCTACGGTCGGCGGGATGGATCACCCCGCCGCCACCGACGCCTTCCGCCGCGGCCGCGATCTCGAGCGGATCGTGGCCGATCTGTTCTCATCGCATGGGTACAGCGTGACCCGGAACGCGCTGGTGACCGGGCGCTCGGGCGCACGGCACGAGGTGGACGTGCTGGGCCGCCGCTCCGACGGGCTGGTGGCGCAGCTGGTGGGGGTCGAGTGCAAGCACCGGGCCGACCCGGTGGGCGTGGAGGTGATCGCCCGCGCCCGGTTCCTGCGTGACGACCTGGGCCTCACCCAGGTGGTGGTGGCGTGCCCGGGCGGGGCCGGCCCGGCGGCCCGCAGCGCGGCGGTCGAGCAGGGCGTGGAGCTGTGGGACCGGGACGAGCTCGGACGGCGGCTCGCGGCGGCGGCGCTGGCATCCCTGGACCCCGTGCCGGTACGGGAGCCCGCCCTCGGCCTCCCGCGGGAGATCGGCGGGGCGGCGGCGGCCGATCGCCTGCGCTCGCGGGCCCGCGGCCCGCTCGGCGCCCTGCGGGAGCACATCGCGTGGGTGCGGGACGCGTGGCTGCCGGTGCACGAGCTGCCCATGGACCTGGCCCGCGCGACCGGCCGCCGCCGCCGGGCGGTGGAGGTGACCCGCTCCTGGATCACCTACGAGGCGGTCACCGGCTCGGCGCTCGCCGCCCGGGCCCGCGAATGCCCCACGGAGGCGGTGGACCTGGGCGGGGCGGGCCTTCCCGCGCTCGTCGGCGCCCCGAAGATCGCCGAGCGGATCACGCGGGCCTTCGAGCGGTCCCGCGCCCTCACCCAGGCGGCGGCCCGCGCCCGGCACGCCGCGGCGCTCACGGGGGATCTCGTGCCGGACGACCTGGAGGACCTCGCGGTGGGCGACCCCCGCACGTTCGCCTGGCCGGTCACCGTCGCCCTGCTGCACCGGGGGGAGGTGCAGCGACTCGCCGTGCTGGACGGCGTGACGGGCGACGATGACCACGCCCTGGCGGGACGGCTCACCATGCGGATCGCCATCGTCGCCAGGGCGCTCGGGGACGACCGGTCAGTCGTCTCCGAGAGGGACGGACGGGGCCGGGACCATGGCGACCCCGCCGGCCATGACGCCGGAGAGCCGTGAGGCGGCCCGCAGCACCGCCTCGCTGAGCCGCGCGGCCCGTCCCTGGTCGCCGTTCACCGCGACGTAGGCGATGCTCACGGCTCCCAGCGGCAGCCCGTCCCGGGCGACCACGGCCGCGGCGATGCACCCCACCCCGGGGCCCAGGCCACCCTCGTCGCGGGCGTAGCCGGCGGACCGGACCTCCTCGATGCCCGCGGGATCGCTCCATTCCCGGCCGGTGCCCCTGGCGGGGTCCGGCATGAGCCGGGCCTGCGCCGGCGGCAACGCGGCCAGCATGGCGCGGCCCGCGGCGGTGCCGTTCACCGGCAGCCGCGTGCCGGGCGCGATGCTGAACGCCGCGCGCACGGCGTCCGGCGGCACGCACTCGATGCAGACCACCTCGGCGCCCACGGGCGCCCACAGCTGGGCGGACGCCTCGGTCTCGTTCGCGAGCGTCGCCAGCTCCGGCCGGGCCAGGCGCTCCATGGCGCCGGCCCGCAGGTACGCGGCACCCACCTCGAACGCGCTGGGACCGAGCCCCCACGCGTGGTCGGTGGGGTAGTACGACACGAACCCGAGGGCCCGCATCGTGTTCAGCAGGTTGTGCGCGCTGCTCTTCGGCACGTTGCACCGGCATGGGCCTGGCATGGCGCGCCAATGTCTGCAGCACCCGAAGGGCCCTGTCAGCGGACTTCACGGGCGGTCCCCCCTCGCATCCCGGACAACTCATCCCCGGTTACCCGGTGCGAACCCGGCGGACACATCGTGGCCGTGAAGTGCCGTCCCGTCCGCGAGACACATGCCCCGGCTCCGACCGGGAGCACGGGCGGGCGCACCGCCCTTGCGCGGAAGCCCGGAATCCTCTGAAATCTCCGGCCGGCCGCGGCGTTCCCCCGCCGCACGCCGCCCACCGCTCAGATGGCGCCCCGTCCTGCCGATGCCGCCCCCGGCGGCATGCGGGAACCGGTGCGCCGCGAACATGGAGACGCATGCGACGGGCAGAACTGCGCCTGGAGTCGTACCTGGCCGAGTGCCGGGGCCGATGGGTGACGATGCGGGACATCAAGTCCCAGTGCGGCCTCGATTGGGACGAGGCCGGCCATGTCTGGCGGCGGGCCCTGCCGTTGCTCGTGGACACCGGGCTGTTGGAGACCCGAGGCCGTGAGGGCCGCACCTCGCGCGAGTACCGGCCCACCCAGCGCCTGGTGACGGGCGTCGCCGAGCTCCAGTGGCGGCGGTCGCCGGGGGCGGCCGTGCTCGTCGGTTCGTGACCGGCCGGAGCTGATTCACAAATCGCTTACAGAGTAGGGGGAACTCCGGGGCGTCTCATCCGTTCTCACACATAGAGCGACGAGCCACCCAGGAGGTCTCCCCCATGCCGGGCAGCATCGTGATCATCCCCGCCGAGTCCCTCGTGCCCGACTGGGCGTCCCAGGGGATCTCCAAGTTCGAGCAGTACCTGGCCAACCACGCCGCGTTCGAGGAGTGGCTCGTGGGCCGCGGCGGCAGCCGAGTGCTGGTCGCGGCATGAACGCCCACCGCTGGGCGGGCCGGTCCGCGAAGATCATTGGCCGGGCAGGTTTGCGATCTTCCAGTCACCGAATCGCCGCACAAGCCGGAAATCGTTCGACACGCCGATCACGGTCAAGCGCCCCGTTGCCGTGTCCCCGGACACGGTCAGGCGGTCGATGATCCCGCTGCGGAACGCGTCACGCTGCTCGGTGGGCACCTGACGCGTCGTCGCCGTGAAGGCGTCGGCGCAGGTCGTGGCGCCCACCGCTGAGCCCACGGCGAGCAGGAAGGCCTCGGCCGACTCCTCGGTGAGCAGCTCGCAGGCCGCCGCCCCGTCCGCGGCGACGAAGGCGTCCACGTAGCGGCGCAGCACGTCCCGCGCGGCATCCACGTCCGCGCCGTCGGTGAGCACCGGCGCAACGCCGGTCCCGGTGCCCGGAGATGGCGTGGTGGCCGGCACCGTGGTGACCGCGGCGTCCGGACCGGTTGCGGGGAACGTCTGGGCCGGGGCGACGGTGGTGGCGCCGCCGTCGGTCACCGTCGCGGAATCCTCCCCGCCGCATCCCATCGCGAGGGCCAGTCCTGCGGCGGCCGCGGCCGCGGCGATGCGTCGTCCCCAGGGCATCCGGGGGGAGCCTAGACCACCGCCCCGCGGCGGCGGAACGCCATCGCCGCGCCGCGCCAGCCCGCGATGAGGGCCAGCAGGGTCACCAGCGCGACGATCATGAAGCTGGTCGCCAGGCCGCGGTCGAACACCGCGCCGCGCAGCGCGAGCCCGCCCACCGCGGTGACCGCCCACACCGCGAGGCCGGTCCGCAGGGCCAGCGGGTCCCGCCAGGCGCGGGCCAGGAACCACCCCGCGAGCAGGGCGATGAGGAACGGTGCCGCCACCTCCGCGGTGCCGGCCAGGTCCTCCCCGTGCGACCGCCGGCCCAGCCCCACGAACACCACCACCGCGGCGACGTCCGCCAGCGCGGCCCACGCCACCCGCCGGGTCACGCCCGTCCCGCCCAGTCGACGGCGAACTGCCGCGCGGTCCGAGGGCTCATGCCGTGCCCGGACCGGGCGAAGCGCAGCGCCGCCGGCGCCGCGCCGGCGGATGGCCCCCCGAAGCGCGCCACCAGTCCCAGCGCGATGCGCAGGTACTCCTCCTGGCCAAGCGCCGGGAACGGCACCCGCAGCCCGAACCGTGTCGCCAGGGCCGCCTTCTCCCCGCGCCCGAGGGCCTCGTCCATGTCGTCCTCGCGTTCGGAGTGGGTCTCGCGCAGGAGCTTGAGCCGGTTGCTGGTCGCCCAGACCAGCACGTTCGGCGGGCGCCCGGCGGCGTCACCCTCCAGCGCGGCGCGCAACGCGCGGTCGGTGCGGGCCTGGTCGTCGAACACCAGGTCGTCGAGCAGCACCAGGCATCGCGGGCCGCCGGCGAGCCGCGCGAACAGCGCGCCGATGACGCCCGCCTCGGCGCGGTCCACCTGGACGAGCCGCAGGCCGGTGTGCGCCAGCCCGGCGGCCAGCGCGCGCACGGTCGCGGACTTCCCGGTGCCCGGCGGGCCGTAGACCAGGGCGTCGTTGGCCGGACGCCCGGCGGCGAACACCCGCAGGGCGTCCGCCAGCGGCGCTCGCCGCTCCTCACCCCCGATGAGGTCCTCCGGGGCCACCGGATCGGGACGGTCGATGCCCACCAGCCGGCCGTCGGCGAACCGCAGCACGCGGTGCGTGGCCAGCGCCCCCGTCCCCTCGGCGGCGTGGAAGCCGGCGATCTCCACGGCCCGGGCGCCCCAGCCGGGGCCCGCGGCGAGGGACCGGACCAGGTCGACCACCGCGGGGGGCGCGTCGAGGTCCGTCGCCTCCCCACCCGCGGCGACGGCCCCCAGCCCGTGCGGCGCGAGGGCGGCGCCCAGGTCGCCGTGCGCGAGCGCCCCCAGGGCGTCCAGCTCCGCCGCCGCCTGGGCGAGGCGCCGGTCGTCGCCCGCCAGGCCGCCGCGGGCCAGCGTCGCGAAGGGTCCCTCGGACCCCAGCACGACCGCGGCGACCGCGGCGGGCAGGCTCGTGCGGAGCGTGAACGCCGCGCGGGCCAGCTCCGCGGCGGCGGCCGCGTCGCCCGGGCGCTCCCGCGCCGCGCTGAGCGCTCCGACCAGCGGATGGTGGTCGAGGTCGGCGTAGGCGATGCGGGACGTCACGCGGGCGCCCGCCCGCCCACGCGCCGCAGGCGCAGGGCGTTCAGCACCACGCTCACCGAGGACAGGGCCATCGCCGCGCCCGCGATGGCCGGGCTCAGCATCCCGGCGACCGCCAGGGGAATCGCGGCGACGTTGTACGCGAAGGCCCAGCCCAGGTTCTGGGCGATGGTGCGATGCGTGCGCCGGGAGATCTCCAGGGCGGTCGCGACCCCGTGCAGGTCGGGCCGCACCAGCGTGATGTCGGCGGTCTCGATGGCGACGTCGGTCCCGCTGCCCAGCGCGATGCCCAGGTCGGCCTGCGCCAGCGCGGGCGCGTCGTTGACCCCGTCGCCCACCACCGCCACGCGCTCCCCGGCGCGCTGCAGGCGCTCCACCTCGTCCCGCTTGCCGCCCGGCATCACCCCGGCCAGCACACGGGTGATCCCCAGCCGCTCCCCCGCGGCGGCTGCGGCGCGCGGGTTGTCGCCGGTGAGCAGCACGAGGTCCAGCCCCTGGCGGCGCAGCGCGGCCAGGGCGCCGCCGGCCCCGGGGCGGGGCGGGTCCTCGAAGGCCAGCACCGCCTCGGCGGCGCCGTCCCAGCCCACCAGCGCGGTCGTGAGCCCACCCCCGCGCATCCGCTCCTCGGCCGCCCGCAGGTCCGGGTGGACCTCCAGTCCGGCGTCCGCCCCGGGACGCACCACCATCACGTCCCGTCCCTCCACGTCGGCGCGCACGCCCACGCCCGCGACGGTGGTGAAGCCGGTGGCCGGCACCCGCGGCAGGTCGGCGGCGGCAGCCCTCACCGCGCGCGCCAGCGGATGCTCGCTGGAGCGCTCCACGGCGGCCGCCAGGCCCAGCGCCCGATCGCGGTCCCCGCCGGGCGCCACCACCACCTCCCGCAGGGCCGGCGTGCCGGCGGTGAGCGTCCCGGTCTTGTCGAATACGACGGTGCTCACGCGGCGGACGCGCTCCATGGCGTCCACCCCGCGGATGACGATGCCCAGCTCGGCGGCGCGCCCCAGCCCGGCCATGAGGGCGGCGGGCGTCGCCAGGCCCAGGGAGCAGGGGCACGCCACCACGAGCACGGCCACCGCCGCCCGGAACCCGGTGTCCGGTTCGCCGGCGATCCACCAGCCGGCGAACGTGGCCGCCGCGATGGCGAGCACCGCCGGCACGAACACCGCCGACACGCGGTCGGCGAGGCGCTGCGCGGCGCCCTTGCCCGCCTGCGCGGCGGCCACCTGGGTGGCGATGCGGGCCAGGGCGGTGTCGCCACCCACCGCGGTGACCCGCACGGTGAGCGCCCCGGTGAGGCTCACCGTGCCGCCGCTGACGTGCGATCCGGGGCCGGCCTCCACGGGGATCGGCTCGCCGGTGAGCATCGCGGTGTCGACCGACGACGCCCCGTCCACCACCTCGCCGTCCACCGGGATGCGGCCGCCGGGGCGCACCAGCACCAGGTCGCCCACGCGCACCGCGGCGACCGGCACGACCGAGGCGTCGCCGTCGGGGGTCAGCAGCGTCGCCTCGTCGGCGCCCAGGCGCAGCAGCGCCCGCAGCCCCGCGCCGGCGCGGCTGGTGGCCCGGGCCTCCAGGTAGCGGCCCAACGACACGAACGCGATCACCAGCACCGACGACTCGAACCACAGGTGTCCCGGGTGCCCGGCGGCGTCCCCCGGCATCGGATCGGTCCCGCCGCCCAGGTCGACCCAGCCCAGCAGCGCCGCCGCGCTCGCCAGGTAGGCGGTGAGCGTCCCGACGGCCACCAGCGTGTCCATGCTCGCGCCGCCGAACCGTGCGCGCCGCGCCGCCTCGCGCAGGAACGGCCAGCCGACGCCGAACTGGACGAGCGTGGCCAGGGCGAAGGAGGCCCACCGGTAGGCGTCGTCGCCGGCGAGCCCGTCGCCGGCGACCATCCCGGCCATCAGGAACGCGGCGGCCGGCGCCGCAACGGCGGCCCGCAGACCCCAGGACCGCCGGCGGCGGTCGTGGTCGTCGTCCGGCAGGGCGCCCGCGGCCAGCGGGACCAGCTCGTAGCCCGCGCGCTCCACCGCCTCGCGAAGCGCGGCGTCGTCGCCCCCGGCCTCCAGGTGCGCGACGGCCGTGCCGGTGGCCAGGTTCACCTCGGCGTCCACCACGCCGGGCTGGCGCTCGAGGACGCGCTGCACCCGTGCCGAGCATGCCCCGCAGGTCATCCCGCGCACGGCGTAGCGCAGCTCCGCCGCCGAGGTCGCCGTCTCCCGAGGCCGGGTGGTCGCCATGCGAACGGGCTAGCGCTGCGCCCCGCCGGCGACGGCGGGCACCTCGTACCCCTGGGCCTCGATGGCCGCCACGGCCGCGGCGAGCACGCCGTCCCCGCCGTCCAGGCGCATCCGCACGATCCGGGCCTCCACGTCGACCTCGGCCTCGGCGACACCGTCGACACCGGACAGGGCGCCCTCGATGGCCCGCTTGCAGTGCCCGCAGCTGATGTCCGGGACCGAGATCTGGACGGCCCCCGCAGGTGAGTCGCTCATGTCCTCCAGCGTACTCCTGGCGATGGTGGACGGGCCGCGGGCACGGATCCGGCGGCCCGTCCCGGTCCCGATCCCCCGCGACCGGGACCACCTGGATCATCCACTCCGGGACGCCGAAGACAACGGGGTTCCGGCGCAGCCGCCATGCCGGGAGACCCCCGACGGCGGATCAATGGTGGTGCCCATGGTGGTCGTCCCCCGATGCCGCCTCGGGCGCCACCCGCACCGCGAGGGCGGCGGCGATCCCGGTGGCCAGCGGCACCGCGGCGATGAGCCCGATGGAGCCCACCATGGTGGCCACCACCTCCGCGGCCACGGCCTCGGTGTTCAGGGCGTCCGAGAACGAGGTGTCGGCGAGGGCGAACACCAGCAGCACCGGCAGGGACGCCCCGGCGTACGCGAGCACCAGCGTGTTCACCACCGCGACGACGTGGTCGCGGCCCACCCGGAGGGCCTCCCGGAACAGGGTGCGCACCCCGTATGCCGGGTTCGCCCGGCGCAGGGCCATCACCGCGGATGCCTGGGTGATGGTGAGGTCGTCCAGCACCCCCAGGGCGGCGATCACCATGCCGGCCAGCAGCAGCCCGCGTATCGAGACGTCCGACCCGGAGGCCTGCAGGTACGCGGCCTCATCCGACCCGAACCCGGTGATGTTGGCCGCGGCGGTCGCGAAGCGTCCCAGCAGCAGGGTCAGCAGCAGGGCCACGGCGGTGCCAAGGGCGGCGGCCACGGCCTTCGGCCCCACGCCGTGCGTCAGCAGGAGCGTCACCAGCAGGATCGCCAGGCTCCCCACGAGCGCCACCGCCACGGCGTCCCGCCCGTCCAGGATCGCCGGGACGATGAACATCACGATCACCGCGAGGCTCAGCCCCAGGCCCGCAAGCGCCAGGAGCCCGCGCCAGCGCGCCGCGAGCGCCACCAGGAACGCGAACGCGGCCGTGAGCCACACCAGGCTCCCCCGGCGCTCGAAGTCGGCGAACGAGTACGCGTCGGCCTCCTGGCCGCCCACGGTGGCGCCGGGCGCCAGGCCGTTGTCGACCACCCGGATGGTGTCCCCCACATCGATGTCGAACCCGGCGCCGATGTCCATGCCGGTCTCGACGCCCACGTCGATGCCGGTCTCCAGCACCGCGCGCACGCGCCGGCAGCCGGTGGCCTCGATCCCCGCCCGGCAGCCGCCCTCGCGCACCGACACCACCCGGGCCTGCTCGGTGTCCAGCGACGCGCCGCCCGCGGAGGGCCCGTCACCGGACGGCCACAGCGCGGCCATCGCGACCACGACCGCCACCGCCAGCACGCCGAGCACCGCGATGCTGGCCGCCGCGAAGCGGGAGTGCAGGAACCACGGGCCACGGGAGGGGTCCACGGTGGGCGAGTGTAGTGCCGCCCCCGGGCGGCCACGGCACCGAACCGGTGCTCCTACCCGTCCCCACATGGAGACAAACCGCACGATCCGCGGGTATGGTCACCGCCATGTCCAAGCTCTCCGGTGACGCGCTCGAGCACCGCCTGGAGGAGCTCCTGAAGGTCGGGAGCTTCCCCCCGCCAGCCGAGTTCGCGCAGAACGCACTCTGGAACGACCCGTCCGTCGTGGCCACGGCCGAGGCGGACCCCCTCGCGTGGTGGGAGGCCCAGGCCGACGCGCTCCACTGGGAGCGCCGCTGGGACACCACGCTCGACTGGTCCGACCCGCCCTTCGCCAAGTGGTTCATCGGCGGACGCATCAACGCCTCGTACAACTGCCTCGACCGCCACGTGGAGGCGGGACTGGGCGACCGGGTCGCCTTCCACTGGGTGGGTGAGGAGGGCGAGGAGCGCACGATCACCTACGCGTGGCTCCTGCAGGAGACGCAGAAGGCCGCGAACGCCATGCGCGACCTGGGCATCGGCCCCGGCGACGTCGTCGGCATCTACCTGCCGATGATCCCGGAGGTCGTCGTGGCGATGCTGGCGTGCGCCCGCATCGGCGCGCCGCACAACGTGGTGTTCGGCGGGTTCTCGGCCGAGGCCGTGGCCGAGCGCATGGAGTTCAGCGAGGCCAAGGCGCTCATCACCGTGGACGGCGCCCGGCGGCGCGGGAAGACCGCCCCGGTGAAGCGGGACGTCGATCCGGCCCTGGCCGGCATCGACAGCCTGAAGCACGTGATCGTGGTGGGCCACACCGGCATCGAGTGCCCCATGACCGAGGGCCGCGACGTGATGTGGGGCGACATCCTCGCCGCCGCCGACCCGGTGTGCCCCGCCGAGGGCTTCGACGCCGAGCACCCGCTGTTCGTGCTCTACACCTCGGGCTCCACGGCCAAGCCGAAGGGCATCCTGCACACCACCGGCGGGTACCTCACCGGGGCCGCGTACACCCACAGGCACGTGTTCGACCTGAAGCCGGAGAAGGACGTGTACTGGTGCTCGGCCGACGTGGGCTGGATCACCGGGCACACCTACATCGTGTTCGGCCCGCTGCTGAACGGCGCGACCAGCGTGATGTACGAGGGCGCGCCGGACTACCCGCACCGCGCCATCTGGTGGGAGCTGGTGGAGCGCTTCGGCGTCACGATCTTCTACACCGCCCCCACCGCCATCCGGGCCTGCATGAGCTGGGGCGCCGAGGAGCCGAACAAGCACGACCTCAGCTCGCTGCGGCTGCTGGGCTCGGTGGGCGAGCCCATCAACCCCAAGGCGTGGCTGTGGTACCAGCAGGTCATCGGCGGCGGCCGCTGCCCCATCGTCGACACCTGGTGGCAGACCGAGACCGGCGGGATCATGATCTCCCCCGTCCCGGGCTTCACCGACGCCAAGCCCGGTTCGGCCACGCGCCCGCTGCCCGGGATCAGCGCCGAGGTGGTCGACAACGACGGCAACCCCATCTCCGAGGGCCAGGGGCTCCTGGTGATCCGCCGGCCCTGGCCGAGCATGCTGCGCACGCTCTACAAGGACCCCGAGCGGTTCATCGAGACCTACTGGAACCGCTTCGGCCGGGACACCTACGTGGTGGGCGACGCCGCGCGCATGGACGCCGACGGCGACATCTGGATCCTCGGCCGCATCGACGACGTCATCAACGTGTCCGGGCACCGGCTCTCCACCGCCGAGGTGGAGTCGGCGATCGTGAGCTACCCGCACGTCGCGGAGGCGGCGGTGGTCGCCCAGAGCGACGACCTCACGGGCCAGGCGATCGTGGCGTTCGTGACCCCGGAGGAGGGGCTGGACACCGAGGGGCTGGAGGAGAAGATCCGCGCCCACGTGTCGGAGGTCATCGGCAAGCTGGCGCGCCCCAAGCGCATCATCTGGACGCACGACCTGCCCAAGACCCGCTCCGGCAAGATCATGCGCCGCCTGCTGCGGGACATCGCGGAGGGCCGCGAGATGGGTGATGTCACCACCCTGCGCGACCCCACGATCATGGCGAGCCTGAAGGACGGAGGACTGACGCCGCCGTGGGGCCGCCGCCGGGCGGCCCCACGGTCCCAGCCGTCAATCCCGGCCACGGGGGGCCGATCTTCTCTGCATGCCCCCTCGCCTCGCGGTGCGCCGCGCCCTGCTCGCGGCCGCCCTCGCCCTCCCCGCCGTCCTGCCCGCCACCGCCGCGGCGGTCACCCTGTGGCCCGGGACGGTGACGACCTCGAACACCGGGATGTGGCCGTCGATGGTGATCCCGGCGGATGGACGTCCGGTGATCAGCCACTACGACGCGGCCAACGGCACGCTGGTGGTGTCGCGCTGCAACGACCGCGCATGCCACGGCGGCGACGAGGGCACCTCGACCGTCGACGGCGCCGCCCAGACGGGACGGGATTCGGCGTTGGCCCTGTCCGCCGGCACGCCGGTGATGGCGTACCAGTACCTCACGGGGAACGACCTGAAGACCGCGCGCTGCAACGACGCGGCCTGTGCCGGCGGTGACGAGACCGTCACGACCGCGGACGGGACGTCGTGGGTGATCGGCAACGTCTCCCTCGCGGTTCCGGCGGACGGGTTCCCCGTGATCGCCTATCACGACGCCACCGCGGGCGACCTCAAGGTCATGAAGTGCAACGACGCCGCCTGCGCCGGCGGCGACGAGACGGTCACCACGGCCTACTCGACCAACAACGCGGGGTTCGGCAATGCGATCGGCATCGGCCAGGACGGCAGGCCCGTCATCGCCTTCAGCGTCGTCACCGCCGGCAGCTCCGACCTCATGTTCATGCGCTGCAACGACGCGGCGTGCGCCGGCGGTGACGAGACGGTCATGCCGGTGGCGACCACCGGTGATGCCGGCGACGCACCGTCGATGGTGGTGCCTCCGGACGGCAGGCCCATCATCAGCTACTACGCCGACGACACCGACGATCTGCGCGTCACCCGGTGCACGGACGCGTCCTGCACGCCGGCCGGTGGCGGACCTCCTGTTGCCGCAGACGCCGTCGGTGACGTGGGCGACCACAGCGCAATCGCGGTGAACGCGGCCGGCCGCCCCAGGGTCAGCTACCACGACGCCACGAACGGTGACCTGAAGCTGATGGAGTGCAATGACGCCGCATGCACCGGCGACGACGAGACCATCACCGTCGTGGACGCCGACGACGCCGGGGCGTCGAGCGCGATCGCCATGGACGCCAACGACCGCCCCGTCATCGCCTACCAGAGCGGGGGCGCGAACGGCCTGCGGGTCGCGGCGTCCAACCCGGCCGCGACCGCCCCCGCCGGGGCGCTGAACCTGGGATCGGTGGACGCCACCGCGGGGGGAGCGGCCACCGCCACCCTCACCGTCACCAGCTCCGGCACCACGCCCGTCACGTTCGGCACGCCCTCGGTGACGGGGGCCGACGGGGCGAGGTTCACCGTGACCGGGGGCACCTGCGCCGGCGCCGCGGTGAACCCGGGTGCCACCTGCACCGTGACGCTGTCGTTCGCCCCGGGGGAGGTGGGCACGGTCACCGACACCCTCACGCTGCCGAGCGACGACCCGGCCGGCGCGCTGGTGCGCACCGTGACCGGCACGGGGACGTTCACCGGCACGCCGCCCACCGACCCGGGCTTCGCCCCACCCCCGTCCACCCCGGATCCCGCGCCAACCACGCCGTCACCCCGGGCCCCGGCCCTCACCGCGCTCACCGCCGCCAAACGCGTCCTCACGGTCCGGGCGGCCGACGCCACCACCGCCGCCCTCGTGATCGCCGCACCGCGGCCCACGGGCCCGGCGCTCACCCGCGCCCTGGCCGCATGCGCCAAACGCCGCGGCGCCGCGCGCACGCGCTGCACCGACACCGCCCGATGGACGACCATCCGCAGGGCCAGCGTCACCCTCACCGCCGGCACCGGCACCCTCCGCCTCGGGAAGGTCTCCGGCCGGCACCGGGTCACGGTCACCCTCACCGGCCCCGGCGGCACCGCCACCGCGACCCGCACGCTGCGCATCCGCTGATGGTCAAGGACCGGCCGATTGCGGTCGATCCACCCATGGTGATCCCCGCCCTCCCCCGCCTGCGGCACGGTCTGCTGACGGCCGCGCTCCTGCTGACCGCCGTCCTGCCGGGCACGGCCTCAGCGACGACCCTCTATCCGCGCGTCATCGACGCCCCGGTCTCCGGGGTGAGCGGCGTGAGCAGCGCGTTGACGGTGCGTCCCGACGGCCGCCCGGTCATCGTGCACCTACAGGTCAGCGGCTCGGCGTACAGCCTGCGCGCCGTCGACTGCGCCGATCCGGCGTGCGCGTCCGGCACCGAGAGCGTCTCGCAGGTCGCCGTGTCGACGGGGCTGTTCGGGATGGGCGTCTCGATGGCCACCAGGGCCGACGGCAACCCCCTCCTCATCGTGCAGGACCAGCTCGCCGACCGACTGCACGCCATCGCCTGCAACGACCCCGCCTGCCAGGGCGGGGACGAGGCGAGCGCGGTGATCCTCACCTCCACGAACCTCGGCGTCGGCTCCACGGTCGCCATCCCGGCGGACGGCCTGCCGGTCATCGCATACGGCCATCTCGACGACGACGACCTGCTGGTCGTCAAGTGCAACGACGCGGGCTGCCAGGGCGGGGACGAGACGCTGTCGACCGTCGACGCCGTCTCGCAGGCCACCTCCACGCCGTCCATCACGATCGGCCAGAACGGCCTGCCGGTCATCGCCTACTACGACGCCACCGGGGGCGACCTCAAGCTCGCCCGCTGCAACGACGCGGCGTGCGCCGGCGGGGACGAGACGCTGATCACCCTCGACAGCACCGCCGACGTCGGCAAGACACCCTCGCTGCGCATCGGCCCCGGCGGCGGGCCGGTGGTGGCGTACTACGACGACACCACCGACGACCTCAAGGTGATTCGCTGCGACACCGCGACCTGCGCGTCGAGCCGCACCATCACCACGGTCGACGCGACCGGCACGGTCGGGTCGACGCCGACCATGGCGATCGCCGCATCCGGGAACCCGGTCATCGCCTACCGGGACGGCACCCCCGACGAGCTGGCGCTCGCCGAGTGCAACGACCCCGCCTGCACGGGCGGCGACGAGACGATCTCCGTCGTCGACACCACCGGGACCGGTGTCGGCCTGTCGCCATGGCTCGCGCTGGGCGCCGATGGCACCCCGGTCATCTCATACGGGGTGTCCGGAGGGGGGTTCCGCCTGCGGGTCGCCGCGGTGAACGCCCGCGCCACCACGACGGCGGGCACCGTGGACATGGGGTCCGCCGCGGTCACCGCCGCTCCGGCGACACGCACCCTGACGGTGACCAGCTCGGGGACCACGCCCGTGGTGCTCGGCACCCCGGCGATCACGGGCCCCGACGCGGGAGTGTTCTCGGTGACCGGCGGGACGTGCGCCGGTCAGAACGTCGCCCCGGGGGCGACCTGCACCGTGGAGATCGCCTTCGACCCCTCCGCGGCGGGGACCTTCACCGCCACCCTGACGCTGCCCGGCGACGACCCGACCGGCCCGCTCACCCGCGCGCTCACGGGCGCCGGCACCGTCGCGGCCCCGCCCGGCGCGGATCCCCCGGCCACCAGCCCCGACCCGCCGGCGGCGAACCCCGGCCCCGCCCCGGCGACCCCCGCCCCGGCGCTCACCGCCCTCACCGCCGCCAAGCGCGTCCTCACCGTCCGGGCCACCGACGCCACCACCGCCGCCCTCGTGATCGCCTCGCCGCGGCCCACGGGCGCCGCGCTCACCCGCGCCCTGACCGCATGCGCCAAACGCCGCGGCGCCGCGCGCACGCGCTGCACCGACGCCGCACGCTGGAGGACCATCCGCAGGGCCAGCGTCACCCTCACCGCCGGCACCGGCACCCTCCGTCTCGGGAAGGTCGCCGGCCGGCACCGGGTCACCGTCACCCTCACCGGCCCCGGCGGCACCGCCACCGCGACCCGCACGCTGCGCATCCGCTGAGCGCGCGGGTCGCGGGTCGGCCCGGTCAGCGGCGGGCGCCCACCAGCACCAGGCGGCGCGCGCCCGGGGCGTACTCCTCCCCCGCCCACCCGCCGTGCAGGGCGACGGTGCGGATGCCATGCACGGCGAGGAGCCGCACCAGATCCCCGGCCGTGGGCGTCCACTGGGCGAGGGTGCGGGTCACCGGCGGCGCGCCGTCACGCAGGAACCGGAACGCGGTGACGCGGGTGCCGGTCATGGCGTCCCAGCGGTGACGCAGCTCCATGGTGACCCCGCCCGCGGTGTACCGGCCTTCCGAGGGCGGGGCCGGCGGCGCGCACTCGGCGGTCGCGCCCAGCTCCAGCACCAGCCGTCCGCCGCGGCGCAGCGACCCGGCGAGCGCCGCGACCATCGCCGCCGCGTCGTCGTGGCCGCCGTAGCCCAGGCTGTTGCCCAGGCACAGCACCGCGTCCATGTCGTGCACGTGGACCTCCCGGGCATCCCCGCGCAGGAACCGCGCCGTGAGGCCGCGGCGTCGGGCCTCCCGCCGTGTGGTCGCGATGGCCTGTGCGGTGATGTCCACACCGGTCACCGTCGCGCCCAGCTCCGCCAGGAGCAGGGCGTGGCGGCCCAGGCCGCAGGGCGCGTCCAGCACCCGTGCGCCGGGGCCCAGCGCGGCGAGGCGGCGGATGGCCTCCACCTCCGCCCGGGTCACGTCCTCCGGCACCGCGGCCGCCCAGAAATCCAGGGCGGCGCCGGTGAAGAACACCTCGAGATCGTTGCCGTCGAGCAACTCGACACTCCCATCGTCATGCCCGCGCGCCGTTGGCGCCGCGAGCGGCTCAGCGTGCTGAGTCCGCCGGGCCGGCGGATGCCGGAGCGGCGGTGCGGGAGGCCGTGGCGGCCGTGATGTGCGGACGGGAATGCGACAGAGGCGTCGCGGTGATTCTACGCCCGGGACGGCTCCGGACGCAGCACCCAGCCCGCGAACCCGAGCATGAGGATCCCGGCGCCCGCGAGCACGCTGGCCGGCGGCAGCGCGGCCGCCACCGCGAGGCACCCGACGAGCCCGGCGACCGCCACCGCGCGGGGCAGGCCGGCCCGTCCCGCGGGAAGGCGCAGCGCCGAGGCGTTGGCCAGGGCGTAGTAGACGAGCACCAGCACGCTGGAGAAGCCGATCGCGCCCCGCACGTCGGCGATGGCCACCACCCCGGCCACCACCAGGCCGGCGGCGAGCCCGGCGACGTGCGGCACACGGTGGCGGCGGTGCACCGCGGCGAGCGGGCGCGGCAGGTCGCCGTTGGCCGCCATCGCGAAGGCGGTGCGGCTCACCCCGGCCAGCAGCGACAGCAGCACCCCCAGGCTCGCCACGACTGCGGCAACCGCCACGACGGGCGCGAGCGCATCCAGGTTCCCGGCCTCCACCGCCGCCACCAGCGGCCGCGACGACGCGGCCAGCACCTCGGGCCCCACCGCCATGAGCGCCGCGCCCATCACCGCGGCGTACACCGCGAACGCGATCGCCACGCTCAGCGCGATCGCCCGCGGGATGGTGCGGCGGGGGTCGCGCACCTCCTCACCCAGCGTCGCGAGGCGCGCATACCCGGCGAACGCGAAGAACAGGAACCCGGCGGCCTCGAGCACGCCGGCGGGCGAGCCCGTCCAGGCCTCGGCGATGCGCCCGGCGTCCGCCTGGCCGCCGCCGAGGGCGCCCACCAGGGCGGCCGCCAGTCCGGCGGCGACCACGGCGAGGATGGCCGCCGTGGCGCCGGCGGTCTTGGTGACCCCAAGGTGGTTCACGGCCACGCAGGCGGCCACCGCCGCCAGGGCGGGCACCTTCGGGTGCTCCGGCCACACGTGGTGGCCCAGCACCAGGGCCATCGCCGCGCACGAGGCGAGCTTGCCGGCGGTGAACGCCCACCCGGCGGCGAACCCGTACGCCGGGCCCAGCCGCCGCCCTGCGTACACGTACGCCCCACCGGACTCCGGGTACCGAGCCGCCAGGCGGGCCGAGGAGGTCGCGTTGCACGCCGCCACGGTCCCGGCGAGCACCAGGGCGAGCAGCAGCGCGGACCCCGCCGCGGCGGCGGCCGGCGCCACCGCGCCGAACACCCCCGCGCCCAGCATGGCGCCCAGCCCGGTCACCAGGGCCAGCCCCGGGCCGAGGCGTCGCGAGAGGCGGGAGGCGGTGGTCACCCCCACATGCTCCCAGTCCCCGGTCATGCCGTGGCGGCTTGCGGTATCATCGGTGACGAAGGTGTAATCGACGCCACGACCGAGGGGGCCGCATGTCCGCAGCCGACGACCCGCGCGACGCCGAGTGGCGGGAGCGCCTCAGCCCCGAGCAGTACGCCGTCACGCGGCAGGGCGCCACCGAACGCGCCTTCACGGGCCGCTACTGGGACTGCCACGAAGACGGTGTCTACCGCTGCGTCTGCTGCGGTGAGCCGCTGTTCGACGCGTCCGACAAGTTCGACTCGGGCACCGGATGGCCCAGCTTCACCCGGCCGCTCACCGAGGGCGCCGTGGAGGGCCGCACCGACACCTCGCACGGCATGACGCGCACCGAGGTGGTGTGCGGATCGTGCGACGCCCACCTGGGGCACGTGTTCCCGGACGGTCCCGCGCCGACGGGGCTGCGCTTCTGCATGAACTCCGCCTCGCTCGACCTGGCGCCCCGCGCCGGGGAGGAGCCGGCCTGACCGACGCCGCCCGCACCGAGGCCGAGGAGGACGGCACCGCGGTGGTCAACGCCGCGATCGCGCTGGGCGTGGTCGCGGCAACGGCGCTGGTGGTGGGCCTCGCCACCGACGCGCACCGGATCGCCTGCGCGGCGTTCCTGGTCTCCGGTGCCACCGCCGCGGCCGTGGTGCTGCTGGCGACGATCACGCGCCTGCTGTCCCCGGTCGACCCCCGCGGACGCGGGGACGGGGCGGCGGGGATCCGCGCGCTGGCCACGGCGGACCCGGCGTCGCTGGCGATCCACGACGCCGAGGCGCGGCGTCACGAACGCGCGCTGGCGGCCGTCGCCGACCTCCACGAGCGCCGGGCCTGGTGGATGACGGCGGTGGGCACGCTGGCGCTGGCGGCAAGCGCGCCCGTGTGGCTCCTGGCCGGCCCCGACGGGCCGGTCGCGGGGGCGTGCGGGACGATCGCCCTGCTGATGGTGGCGCTGGCCCCGCTCGCCGGGCTGGGGCTCTGCATGACCGCGATCACCGGGAGTGGGCACCGCCGGTGGTCGCCCCGGTCACGCCCGGGCACCCGGATCCGGTGCGCGCGATGGCGGCGCGCCGCATGGCCGCCGGGCTCGTTGGGGAGCTGGTCGTGCGCCGCCGCCGGGCGGTGACCGGGCTCATGGCCTGGCTGCTGGTCGCCGAGATCGCGGTGATCGCGCTGGTCGCCGCCATCGGAGCCGCGCGATGAGCGGCCACGACGACCCCCGGGAGGCGCTCGGCGCGCTCCTGGCCGCCGCCCTTGGCGACGAGGGGGCCATGGCCCTCCTGGCGTTGATGGGCGCCGACGACCCGGTCGCGGCGCTCGGCCTGGAGGGCCTGCCCCCGGAGCTCAGTCCGCCCGGTCCGCCGCCGGGGCGTTGACCGGCGGGCCGCCGTGCCCGGCGTCACCGCCACCGTGCCCGGCGTCACCGCCACCGTCCCGCGTCGCGATGAGCGACCAGATGATGCTGATGGCCAGGGTGAGGGTGATCACCGACAGCGAGAGCCAGATCGGCAGCTTGCCCACCGGCGTCTCCGACAGGATCAGCTTCGCGCCGGCGAAGGCGAGCAGGAACGCCAGCCCGTAGTGCAGGTGCACGAAGCGCTTCAGCAGGCCGGCGAGGCAGAAGTACAGGGCGCGCAGGCCCAGGACCGCCAGGGCGATGGACGCCCACACGATGAAGGTGTTGGTGGTGATGGCGAGGACCGCCGCCACCGAGTCGATGGCGAACACCAGGTCGCTGGCCTCGATGGCCACCAGCGCGACGAACAGCAGCGTCGCGACGCGCTTGCCGTCCCGGCGGATGAAGAACTTGTTGTCGTGGTAGTTCGGGTCCACCGGCATCACGCGGCGCACCAGGCGGACCATGGGGTTGCGGTCCGGGTCGGTGGGCTCGTCGTGCCGGAAGGCCATCTTCCAGCCCGTGTAGACCAGGAAGACACCGAAGACGTAGGCGGTCCAGAAGAAGGTTTCGAGCAGTTCGGCGCCCACGAAGATGAACACCAGCCGCAGCAGGAGCGCGCCGATGACACCCCAGAACAGCACCCTGTGCTGGTAGCGCGCGGGGACGGCGAAGTACCCGAAGATGAGCGCGAAGATGAAGACGTTGTCGACCGACAGCGCCTTCTCGATCAGGTAGGCCGAGTAGTAGGTGGCCGCCACCTCGCCGCCCTGCCACGCCCACAGCACACCACCGAAGGCCAGGCCGGCGCCAATCCAGATGGCGCTCCAGATCGCGGCCTCCCGGAAGGAGACCTCGTGGTCGTCGCGGTGGAGGAACAGGTCCACGGCGAGCATGGCCACGATCGCCCCGCCGAAGGTGACCCACACCCAGAGCGGCACGGCGAAGTCGAGCGATTCGTTCATCAGGCGGGTCTCCCGGTCTCGTGAGGCGGCGACGAGCCGAGGTCTTCCCCACCCTGGTCACGGGCGACGCGGCCGGGCCGAAGCCGAACTGACGACCACGCACTCACGGGGTACTCCCCTCTGCGGAGCGCAGCCTATCAGGTGCTCAAGGAAACCGGAAATCCATGGCGCCCTTTTGGGGCGCCATGGATCAGAGCGCGCGCCGGAAGTCGTTCAGGCGCCGCTGGATCTCGTTCGCCAGGCGCCGCGCGGACGAGACGTCCCCGTCGCGGATGGCATCGAGGAAATCGCTCATCGCCCGCGCGAGGGGCGGGCCCAGCCGGGCCAGCCGGGCGCGCTGCCCGTCGAGCGTGGCGCTCTCCAGCTGGTACGAGCGCAGCCGCCGGATCGCCGCGTCGAAGATCCGCAGCTCCGCCCGCAGCAGGCGCAGGTTCGACCGGAACTCCGACGGGCTGTCGATGCGGCGCAGGGTGTTGGAGAACAGCGTGAGGGCCCGGAACGCCAGGGTGGTGTCCTGGGTGTACCGGCTGGGGCTCACCACCCGCACCCCGGGGCGGAGGGTCCGGCCGGGCGGCGGGGCCGGCGGCGCGGCCTGCGTGGTCACGGTCACCGTCACCGGCGGGGGCGCGGTGACCACGGGGATGGTGGTCGCCGGCGGCGCCGTCACCGGCGTCGGCGCGGCGGTGGTCACCGGCGGCGCAGCGGAGGTCACCACGACCGCCGAGCCCCCGCAGCCGGAGAGGGCCACCATCGCGAGCAGGACCACCGGCGTGGGTGTGAGGCGGGGGATTCGCATCGGCTGACGATCTTACCCGCGGGCCCTCTGGGCGTTACACGCGGGGTACGCGCGGGCCCCCGGCGTTGCCGACCGGGGCCGCAGACTGCGAGGCTAGGGGCGTGACCACTCATGGCAGCGCGCGACACGACGCGCCCCACGCCAGGGAGACCCTCCTGGAGCGCGATGCCCTGAGGATCGCGATCGGCGTGCTCGCGGGCAGCCCACCGCCGGACGAGGCCATCGCCCGGGTCGCCGCGGCGGCTCTCGCCGGCACCGACGCCGACCTGGCGGTGGTCGTGGAGCGCGGCGCCGAGGGCATCCTGCAGGTCCGCGCCAGCGCGGGGCAGGAGGCCATCATGCCCGGCACCCGCGTGGCCGCGCTGCCGGGCGGCGCGCTGGAGCGCGCCCTCGAGGGCCGGATGGCGCCCGCCGCGCCCGTGCCGGGCCAGCCGGAGCTCACCGAGGCCGCCGTCCCGATCCTCGTGGACGGCCGCACTGCCGCCGCCCTGGTGGTGTCCGGCCCGCGCCTGGCCGACGGCACCGCCGATCGCCTGCGCGCCTTCGGCCAGCTGCTCGCGGTCGTCCTCATCCGGGTGGAGGACCGGCGCCGCCTCTCCGCGCTCGCCAGCACCGATCCCCTCACCGGGCTCGGCAATCGCCGGCACTTCGACGAGCGCTTCCACGTCGCCGTGGAGCAGGCGCAGCGGCATCACCAGCCGCTCAGCCTCGCGCTCCTGGACGTCGACCACTTCAAGCGCATCAACGACCAGTACGGCCACCAACGGGGCGACGACGCACTGGCCGAGGTGGGACGCCGCCTGGCGGCGACCTGCCGCGTGGGCGAGTCGGTGGCGCGGATCGGCGGCGAGGAGTTCGCCTGGATCCTGCCGCTCACCTCCGGCGAGGGCGCCGAGGCCGCGGCGCGGCGCGCCAGGATCGCCGTCCGGGAGGCCCCGTTCGGGCACCTCGGCCGGCTCACCATCTCGATCGGCATCTCGGAGCTGTCGCTGGCCAGTGACGCCGCCGACCTCGTGCAGCGCGCCGACCGGGCCCTCTACCGGGCGAAGGCCGCCGGCCGGGACCGCATCGCCCGCGACTTCGGCGAGGAGGTCGTCCCTCGATGAGCCATCAGCACCTGTTCCCCCTGTTCCTGGAGATGGGGATGGGCGTCGACCTGCTGGGCGAGGACATGACCAAGGCCGCCCAGCGGGCCGTGCGGGAGGCCATCAACCGCACCTCACTCCCGGGAATCGGCCACCTGGTGCCCGACGGCGACCGCGCCCACATGCGCGTGGACGTGACCGTCGCCGTGCCGCGGCCCGACGAGGTGGACCGGGACGCCGTGGCGGCCGAGTTCCCCTACGGCACGGTGACGGTGCATCCGGTGGAGGGCGGCATGCGCACGCCCAACGGCACCGACTACGGCCCCGGCCGCGACCACCTCATCGTGGCGGTCGCGGTCGTGGCCGTCGGCACCTGAGCGGCTAGCCCGCCAGCACCAGATCCCGCTCGGGCACGATGCCCCAGCGGTCGGCAATGCGGCGCAGATCGTCGTCCAGGGGCCAGGCGTCGGCCGCCTCGTCCCCGGTGTGCACCGGGGAGCCGCCCTTGAGGGCCATGCATCCGGTGTTGTCGCCCACCTCGTTGATCTCCGCGATCTCGTCGGAGGTCAGCCGGATCTCGGTGGGGACCGCGGCGAGGTCCGCGCGCTGTTCCTCGACGGTCTTCGCGGAGGCCGGGGCCTCCTGGATGAGCGTCGGCACAACGCAGCGCACGTTGTCCTGCGCCAGCGTCCACTGGCAGGACAGCTGCAGCGGGGTGAGCCCGTGGCGCTCGGCGATGGGCCGCAGGCGCTCCAGGCGCGCCCGCGCCGCCGTGACCCAGCCGGCGGGCCGGAAGGCGCGGTGGTCGTGCTCGGCCAGGTCGGCCTCCGTGGGGAGGTCGTCGTGGAAGATGCCGCCGTAGTCGACGACGCGGGCCAGCACCTTCACGTCCTGGTCCACGCACGCCGGCAGGACCATGCGGCCCGGCCACGGCTCGAACGGGTTGAGGATGATCATCGCCCAGTCGATGATCGAGCCGAACCGCTCCACGCAGCGGATCACGTCGAGCGTGAAGCCGTTGGCGGGGCCCGGGGCGACGCCCAGTGCGCGGGCCAGTCCCTCTTCCTTGAGGCGCGCCATGCCCTGCTCCCAGACCACCGGCGAGCTGTAGCCGGTGCGGTCGGGGTTGTGGAGCATCAGCAGGTCGAAGTGGTCGGTGCCGCACCGCTCCAGGCTGCGCTCGCAGGCCATGCGCAGGTAGTCGGCGTACTTCTCCGGGGCGCGGAGCTGCGGATCGGTGAAGCGCGGGAAGCCCTTCGATCCGGCGCGCTGCCCCTGGTAGTAGTCGTGCCCGATCATCCCCACCAGGCGGTAGGAGTCGCGCGGCAGGCCGTCCAGGGCCCGCCCCACTGCGCTGTCGGCCTCCCCCTGTCCGTAGACGTCGGCGGTGACGACGGTGCGGATCCGCTCGTCCGGGCGGATCAGGGCGAGGTAGCGCTCGTCGTCGAGGGCCTCGCCGAAGTGCATGAAGCGCCCGCCGCTCCAGGAGCCGAGGGCGACGTGTCCGAGATCAGTCATCGCCGGGAAGCGTCGCACTCCGGAGCCGTCGCGGAAAGGGGGCCGGTCGTCCGCGGCGCGCGCCCGCTAGCCTGGGCGGCCGTGGATCCCGGCCAGCACACCGTCGCCCTCTCCTGCCGTGCCGTGGAGAAACGCTTCCCGGGCGACGTCGTCGCCCTGGACGGGCTGGACCTGGAGGTCCCGCGCGGCGCGTTCTTCGGGCTGCTGGGCCCCAACGGCGCGGGCAAGACGACGATCATCCGCAGCATCGTGGGGCTCACCCGTCCCGACGCCGGCGACATCGAGGTGTTCGGGCTGCCCGCCCACGGCGCCACGGCCACCGACAGCCGCCGCCTGGTGGGCTACGCGCCCCAGGACTTCGGCCTCGACCGCTTCGTGACCGTGCGGCTGCTGCTGGAGCTGCACGGGCGCTACTTCGGCATGTCCCGCCGCGACGCCGCCCGGCGCACCGACGAGCTGCTCGAGGTCTTCGACCTCACCGACAAGGCCGGGGCCCTGCCGAACCGCCTCTCGGGCGGGATGCGGCGCCGGCTCGTGCTCGCCCGGGCGCTGGTGCACCGCCCGCCCCTGGTGATCCTCGACGAGCCGACCGCCGGCGTGGACATCGAGCTGCGCCTGGACCTGTGGGAGTACATCCGCCGGCTGCACGCCGACGGCACCACGATCCTGCTCACCACCCACTACCTGGAGGAGGCCGAGGCGCTGTGCGACCGCGTCGCCTTCATCCAGCACGGCCGCATCGCCGCCCAGGGCGATCCCGCGGAGCTGCTCAGCCGGTTCGGCGCGGAGCGCCTGGAGGACGTCTACCTGCAGCTGGTGGGCCGGTGACCGGCGGGCAGCTGCGCCGCGGGCAGTGGCTGGGCGTGCTGGCGCTGATCGAACGCGAGGTGCTGCGGCGGGTCCTGCGGCTGTGGATGCAGACGATCGCCCCGCAGGTGGTGGCGGCCGGGCTGTTCGTGGTCGTGTTCGGCGTGGCGCTCGGCAACTCGATCCGCACCATCGGCGGCGTCCCGTACGAGCAGTTCATCGTGCCGGGGCTCACGCTCATGGGCGTCGCCACGGCCGCGTTCTCGAACAACGCCACCACGCTCTACCAGGCCCGCAGCGAGGGGTTCATCGAGGACCAGGTCTCCAGCCCCATGACCCCCACCCAGCTGGCGATCGGCTACACGGTGGGCGGCGTCGTGCGGGGCCTGTTCATCGGGGTCCTCACCCTCGGCGCGGCGCGGCTGTTCGTGGACTTCCCCGTCGAGCACCCCCTCGCCCTGGCCGGGGCGCTGCTGTGCGCGGCGCTGGCGTTCGCGGGCCTCGGCACCGTGGTGGGCCTGTACTCGCGCAGCTGGGAGCTGCAGTCCTTCGTGGGCGCCATCGTCATCCAGCCGCTGGTGTTCCTGGGCGGGGTGTTCTACTCGGTGGCGTCCCTCGACCAGCCGTACGAGGCCGCGTCCCACGCCGACCCCATCCTGTACCTGGTGGAGGCCTCCCGCTTCGGGATCCTGGGCACCGCCGACGTCGATCCGTGGATCAGCTTCGGCGTGTCGTTCGGGCTCGCCGCGGGACTGCTGGCCTGGTCGTGGGCGCTGTTCGCGCGCGGGGTGGGCCTGCGCACCTGACGGGCCGCCGCGGGCCGGACGTCAGGCGTCGTCCCCATCGGGCTCGCGCACCCACAGGTAGGTGCAGTTGCGGCAGCGGACGACGTCGTCCTCGACGTCCTCGAAGTCCACCATCCCGCAGGAGGGACAGCGGTCGATGCGCCTGGCTTCCTCGGTCAACGGTTCCTCCCGGTCGGGGGCCCATCCTCCCACGATGGCCACGACGGCGGGACGGGGCGCTATCCTCCCCGCCGTGTCGCGCCTGCGCCCCACCCTCGCCGCCCTGCTCGCCGCCCTCGCGGCGGCCGGCCTCGCCGGTTGCGGCGACGACGAGACCGCCGGGCCGTCCACGGCGACGGGTCCCAGCGTGGTGGAGGGATGCTCGACCACCCCGCCGCCCGCCGCGAACGCCGCGAAGCAGTACGACGCGCCGCCGGCGATGACGATCGACTCGGCGAAGACCTACACCGCGACGCTGAAGACCTCCTGCGGCGACATCGTGATCCGGCTCGATGCCGCCGCCGCGCCCAAGACCGTGAACAACTTCGTGTTCCTGGCGCGCGAGAAGTACTACGACGGCACGACCTTCCACCGCGTGGTGCGCGACTTCGTGGTCCAGGGCGGTGACCCCACGGCCAGCGGCAGCGGCGGCCCGGGCTACGAGTTCGAGGATGAGCTGCCGACCGACGGGTACGAGATCGGGTCCGTCGCCATGGCCAACGCCGGGCCGAACACCAACGGCAGCCAGTTCTTCATCGTCACCGGCATCAACGGCACCCAGCTGCCGAACGGGTACTCGCGGTTCGGCAGGGTGCTGGAGGGCCAGGACACCGCCGACCGTATCGAGGCCCTCGCCCCGGCCGACCTGGCCGAGGACGATCCGGATGCCCAGATCCCGCGGCAGACGGCCTGGCTCTACTCGGTGACGATCACCGAGCAGTAGCCCCGGCGCCGGGCGCCAGCCCGGCGACGATCGTGCGGACGTTGGCGCGCATCATCCCGATGTAGGTGCCCTCCGGGGTGCCCTCGTCCCCGGCCGAGTCCGAGTAGAGCTGCCCGCCCACGCGGGCTCTCTGGCCGCGCGAGGCGGCGGCCGCCAGGACGGCGTCCACGGTCTGCCGCGGCACGCTGGACTCCACGAACACGGCGGACAGGCCCCGGTCGGCCACCAGCCGGGCGATCCGCTCGATGTCGGCGGTGGTGGCCTCACCGGCGGTGGAGACCCCCTGGATGCCCGCGACCTCGAACCCGAACGTGCGGCCCAGGTACGCGAACGCGTCGTGGGAGGTCACCAGCACCCGGGCGCGGGCGGGGATGACCGCGAGATCGCGGGTGATCTCGTCCCGCAACGCCGCCAGCCGGCGCGCGTAGGCCGCGGCGCGCGCCCGGTACTCGGTGGCGTGCGCGGGATCGACCTTCGCGAGCGCCTCGGCCAGCGCGGTCCCGGCGAGCGCCCAGTTGCCCGGGTCGTTCCACACGTGCGGGTCGAACCGGGACGCGAACTCCGGCGAGGCGATCAGGCGTGCCTCCGGGATCGCCTCCGCGACCGCCACGGCCGGGATGGTGCGCCCGAGCTCCTCGAAGACGTCGCCCATCTTCCCCTCGAGCTCGAGTCCGTTCCACACGATGAGGTCCGCGCGTCCCAGCCGGCGGACGTCGCCCGCGGACGCCTTGTAGCCGTGGGGGTCGATGCCGGGACGCATGAGGCCCCGCACGTCCACCCGGTCGCCCCCGATCTCGCGCACCAGGTCGGCCACGATGTTCGTCGTGGCGGTCACCACGACGCGCCGGTCCTCGATCGGCGCCCGGCCCGCGCCGGGCTCGTCGACGCAGCCGGCGAGCGCCATGAGCGCCACCAGGGCGAGCACGGCGACACATCGGAGACAGCTGCGCATCAGGGGGACTCCGCCAGGGTTGGCATCCAATTTAGCCTAGGCTAACATCGCCTGAGGTCAACATCCCCGAACGGAG
Source organism: Actinobacteria bacterium Ga0077560 (assembly GCA_001464275.1). Taxonomy (GTDB): domain Bacteria; phylum Actinomycetota; class Thermoleophilia; order Miltoncostaeales; family Miltoncostaeaceae. The sequence goes on from LNFL01000140.1 coordinate 51,936, forward strand.
TGGATCCTGGCACCGGCATCCGACATCCCCTCGCTCGAGCTGCGCCGGCTCACCGTCTCCTACGGCGGGCGCCCGGCCGTGTGGGATGTGTCGGCCGGGTTCCCCCGGGCGGCGATCTCCGCCATCGTCGGCCCCAACGGGTCGGGCAAGTCCACCCTGCTGAAGGCCGCGCTGGGCCTGGTGCCCGTGGAGTCCGGGCAGGTGATGCTGCTGGGCGCGCCCCTGCGGGAGGCCCGTCGCCGGGTGGCGTACGTCCCGCAGCGCGAGGACGTGGACTGGGACTTCCCGGTGACGGTGCGCGAGGTGGTCGAGATGGGCCGCTACCCGTTGCGCGGCTGGGTGCGCCGCCTGCGCGCCGAGGACCGCGAGGCCGTCGACGAGGCGCTGGAGCGGGTGGGCATGGCCGCCCTCGCCGGGCGGCAGATCGGCCGGCTCTCCGGTGGTCAGCGCCAGCGGGCCTTCATCGGCAGGGCCCTGGCGCAGCAGCCGGAGCTGCTGCTGCTCGACGAACCCTTCGCCGGCATCGACGCCCGCACCGAGGAGGCGATCCTCGAGGTCCTCTCGGGCGTTCGGGACGCCGGCGGGTCGGTCATCCTCGTGCACCACGACCTCACCACGGTCCGGCGGATCGCCGACTGGGCCCTGCTCATGAACGTCCGCACCGTCGCGGAGGGCGCGCCGGATGCCGCGCTCACCCAGGAGGCGCTCGACCGCGCATACGGCGCGGGCGCCGGCGACGCGATCGTTGGCGCCTCATGGGCTGGCTGATCGAGCTCATCCCCCTGCCCTACCCGGACGCGGTGGTGGCCCTCGGGGCCGCGCTGCTGGGGCTCACCGCCGGGGTCGTGGGGTGTCTGGCCGTGCTCGCCCAGCGGAGCCTGGTGGGCGACGCGCTGGCCCACGCCGCGCTGCCCGGGATCGTCCTGGCCTTCCTGTTCACGGGGGCCCGTGAGCCCGAGACCCTCCTGGCCGGCGCGGCGTGCGCCGGATTGGTGGGCGCGGTGCTGATGGTGGGCATCGAACGCGGATCGCGGCTGCCGGCGGACGCGGCGATCGGCGTCGTGCTCTCGGGCTTCTTCTCCCTCGGGATCGTGCTGCTCACCCACACGGCGCACACCGAGGGCGCCGAGCAGGCCGGCCTGGAGCGGTATCTGTTCGGCCAGGCCGCGGGGCTGCTGGAGCGCGACCTTCGCGTGATGGCGATCCTGGGGGCCGCCTCCCTGCTGCTGGTGGCCGTCGCCTTCCGGCCGCTCAAGGCGATGCTGTTCGACCGCGGATTCGCGGTGGCGTCGGGCCTGGGCGCCCGCTGGCTGGAGCTCGCGTCCACCGCGCTGCTGGTGGCGGCGATCGTGATCGGCCTGCGGATGGTGGGCGCCATCCTGATGGTGGCGATGCTGGTGGCGCCCTGCGCGGCGGCCCGCCAGGTGTGCGACCGCCTCGGGCCGCTGCTGGTGACCGCGGGCGCGCTGGGCGCCGCGGTGGGCGTCACCGGTGCGCTCCTGTCGGCGCGATCCGACACACCCGCGGGCCCCGTGATCGTCCTGGTGGCAAGCGCCGTCGTGGCCGTGGCGGTCCTTGCGGCGCCGGGCCGCGGGGTGGCCTGGGAGGCCCGGCGCCGGCTCGCCGACCGTCGCGCCGAGCGGGGCCGCAGCGTGCTGCTGGACATCGAGACCGCGATGCACGCCGGCGCCCCGCCCACCGAGCGCGAGCTCGCCCTCATGTCGGGTCGCCCGGCGCGCGACGTGCGCCGCGGCGTCGGACGGCTCGTCAGAGATGGCCACGCGCTGGTGGACGACGGACGCATCCGGCTCACCGCCGAGGGCGCCGCCATGGCGCACGCCGCGCTCGAGTCCCGCGCGCTCTGGTCGGCCTGGCTCGATCACGGCGCCCTGCTGGGGCTGGACGGCCGCGAGCCCGACCCCCGGGACGTCCGCGGGTCGCTGGGCGACGCGGCGGCCGACCGGTTGGTCCACCTCTCCCAGGGCGACCACCCGTGAGCGACGACCTCATCATCATCCTCACGGCGGGGCTGGTGGCCACGGCCTGCGGCCTGCTGGGCCCGTTCCTGGTCGTGCGCCGTCAGGCGCTGATGGGCGATGCGGTGAGCCACGCCGTCCTGCCCGGCATCGTCGCGGTGTTCGTGCTGTTCGGGACCCGCGCGCCCCTGCCGGTCATCCTGGGGGCGGCCGCGTTCGCGATCGTCTGCGTGCTGCTGGTGGACGCGCTGCGGCGCTCGGGCCTGGTGCGCGGCGATGCCGCCATCGCCCTGGTGTTCCCCGCGCTGTTCGCGCTGGGCGTGCTGGGCATCGACCGGTACGCGTCCTCGGTGCACCTGGACCTCGACGCCACGATCTACGGGGAGATCGCCTTCGCGCCCTTCCGGGTGTGGGAGCTGGGCGACATGCGCCTGGCCCGGTCGGTGGTGCTGCTCGGCGTGATCGCGGTGGTCAACCTGCTCCTGATCGCCGTGTTCTGGAAGGAGCTGCGGGTCACGTCGTTCGACCCCATGTTCGCCACCACCGCGGGCGTCTCGCCGGCCATCATCGCCCGCGGCCTGCTGATCGCCGTCGCGATCACCGCGGTGACCGCGTTCGAGTCCGTCGGCGCGATCCTGGTGGTGACGATGCTCATCGTGCCCGCCGCGGCGGCGTGGCTGCTGGTGGACCGAATGGGGCCCATGATCGCCGTGTCGCTGGTCATCGGCTGGGTGTCGGCCGTCGCCGGCCACCTCATCGCGATCCGCCTGGACGCATCCATCGCCGGCGCGATGGGCCTGGTGGCGACCGGCTGCTTCTGCGTCGCGCTGGTGTTCGCGCCGCGGCACGGCCTCATCGCGCGCGCCCTGCTGCGCGGCGCGAACCGCCGGGCGGCCGCCACGACCTAGGGCCGCCGGCCCCTTCCCCGGCTATCATCGCCGGGCATGGCGACACGCACCCACTCGGTCGAGGACTACCTGGAGGCCATCTACTTCCTGGCCTTCCCGGTGGGTGAGTACGGCCCGGTGGTGAAGGCGGGGCCCGCGCCCGCGGCCCGCGTGGCCGAGATGCTCAGCGTCACGGCCCCCACGGCCAGCGAGATGATGAAGCGCCTGGAGGCCGAGGGCTACATCGAGCGCACCGGCCGGCGGCCGCTGCTCACCGAGAAGGGCCGGCACGAGGCCGAGCGGGTGGTGCGCAACCACCGGATCATCGAGCGGTTCCTCACCGACTTCATGGGCTACAGCCCGGCCGAGTCCCACGAGCACGCCGACGCCATGGGGGACGCCTTCACCGACGAGATGGTGGAGCGCCTGGCCGAGCGCCTCGGCCATCCCGACCGCTGCCCGCACGGCTGGCCGGTGGACCCGTCCCACGAGCAGACCGAGAACCAGGAGCTCCGGGCTCTGGCGGCGGTCCCCGCCGGCGGCCGCGCCACGATCGTGCGCCTCGCCGAGCACGACGGCGACCTGCTGCACTGGTTCTACGACCGCGGCCTGGTGCCCGGCACGGAGATCCTGGTGGAGGACGTCGCGCCCGCCGCCGGTGAGCTGCGGGTGCGGTACGGCGACACCGCCATGGCGATCAGCGAGAAGGCCGCGGGCGGCCTGTTCGTGCGACTCGCCCCGTGACCCGCTAGACCCAGGCGGGCGGTGCCGCGGTCCGGAAGCCGGGGTTCACGCACTCCCCGTGCGGCCGGTGCTCGAACGTGCGCTCGATGGCGCATTGGCAGATCGGCAGCGGCTCCCGCCGCACGCGCAGCGCGCCGAACCCGGCGCGCGTGCGCTGCATCACCCGGAACGCCTCCACGTCGATCTCCACCGAGAACACGCCCTCCAGGCACCCCATGAGCCGGCGGCCGCCGCGCTCGTAGGAGTACAGACGGGTGCAGCCCGACTCCAGGCAGCCCGACGGGTAGACCAGGCGCTCACACGCCACCGGGCACAGCCGGCACGAGCCGGCGCTCTCGGCGATGGTGGGTCCGCCGGCGATCGGCGCGGGGCCGTCGCGATGGTCCTGTCCGTCGTCCCGCAGGGTGCGTCCTCCATGGACGTGGGCGCGCGGCGCGCACCGCCGGATGACCGTAGCGGACCACCCCCGGCGCCGCCATCGCACCTGTCGGGCATCCGTGCCAACCCCGGATGCGGGCCCCGATGACGCGCACTACCCTGCCCGGGATGCTGCACCACGCCCAGGCGATCGCACTCCGCCGCGCCGCCGTCGCGACCGCGGCGCTCGCGGCGACCGTCGCGGCGCACCACGCCGCGACCGGTCACACGGCGCTGTACGCGGGCACCCCCGCCCTGTGGGCGGGCTTCGTCGCCATCGCCACCCTCCTGGGCCCCCGTGCCGGACGGTTCCGCCCGCGCCACCCGGCGGTGTTCCTGGCCATGCTGGTCATCGCGCAGCTGGCCGCGCACGCCGTGCTCGCCCAGGCGCCCTGGGCGCTCGGGCTGGCGGGCTACCCCGGCGCTCCGGCCATCGGCCTCGCCGCCGTGGTCGCCCATGCGGGCGCGGCGGTGGTGCTAGCCGTCCTGCTCACGGGCATCGACGGAGTCCTCGCGGCGCTGTGCGGCACGGCCCGTCGCCTGGTGGGCCTGTTTCGCGCCGCCCGCGGCACGGGTGCGCCCCGCCGCGCGTCGCGCCGCCCGGTCCCGGATCTCCGGAGGCGCTCGGCAACCGTCCCGGTGCGGTCGCCGCGGGGCCCGCCCGTCGTCGTCGTGGCATGACACCCCGCCCGGCGCCCGCCGGGCGAACCCACGACGAACAGGACCGCACATGACCCGCACCATCCGGACGGCGGCGCTCGGCGCCGCCGCGATGCTCGCCATCGCCGCCCCCATCGCCATGCCGCACGCCGAGCTGGTGAAGACCAGCCCGAAGGCCGGCGCCACCGTCGCGAAGCTCCCGAAGGTCATCACCCTCACCTTCAACGAGCCGATCGGCCGTGCGTTCCCGGCCACCGTCCGTCACGACGGCATGAACCACGCGAGCCGGACCCGGATCAACCCGCGCAACCGCAGGCAGGTGCAGATCTTCACCAGCGGCAACATGGCCGAGACGTACACGGTGCGCTGGCGCGTGACGTCCGCCGACGGTCACGGAATCCGCGGCACCTTCCGCTTCAGGGTCTCCGACCGCTGACCCCGGATCGCGGGTCCGGCGGGAGACCGCCGGGCCCGCGGGACGGTCAGCGGACCAGGCAGCCCTCGCCGAAGAGCGTCTTGAGGGACGCCTGCAGGCTGCCCTTCTGCGGATCCACCCGGTAGGCGTCGCCGAACCGGAACCGGACGGGTCCCTCCTCGGTGTCCATCACCATCACCACGGGCGCCTCGCCCGGGTGGTCGGTGAGCAGCTGGCGCAGCTGGGGGAGCAGGTTCCGGTTGAGCCGCGAGGCGTGGACGCGCAGCGTGAGCCGGTCCTCCTCCAGGTCGGGGTCCGCCTCGAACGGGGTGACGGTGCGCGCCACCAGCTTGGTCTCGCCCTCCCCTTTCTGGTCGACGCGTCCGCCGATGAGCACCAGCGCGTCCTCGCGCAGCAGCTCCTTGGCCTCGGTGTAGACGTTGGGGACCACCACGATCTCGAGGCTGCCCTCCAGGTCGTCGAGGCGCAGGAACAACATGGGCTCGCCGCGGCGCGTGGTGATGGCCTTCACCGAGCCGATGATGCCGCCCACCGTGATGAACTCGCCGTCGCCGCGCTCACCGAGGGACCCGAGGCCGCAGGTGACCGAGCGCCGCAGCTGCCGGCGGCAGTCCTGCAGCGGGTGGCTCGACACGTAGAGCCCCAGCGCCTCCTTCTCGGCGGCCAGGAACTCCTCCTTGGGCATCTCCTGCACGGAGACCGGAGGGTCCAGCTCCAGCCCGGGGCCGTCGTCGGTGGCCATCAGCAGGCCGAACAGCGACTCCTGGCCGGCGGCGGCGTCGCTGCGCGCCTTCGCGGCGGCGCCCATCGCCTGGGGCAGCGCCTCCAGCATCCCCATGCGGGTGTCGCCCGTGGAGTCGAGCGCGCCGGCCTTGATGAGGCTCTCCAGGGCGCGCTTGTTCACCTGTGCCTGGTCCACCCGCCGGCAGAAGTCGTAGATCGAGGTGAAGCGGCCGCCGCTCTCGCGCGCCGCGAGGATCGCCGCGACGGCGTTGTCGCCCACGCCCTTCACGGCGGTGAGGCCGAAGCGGATCTCCTGGGGGCCGGTCACCGCGAAGTCCGCGCGGGAGCGGTCCACGTCGGGCGGGAGCACCGACAGGCCCATGTCCTGGCTGGCGGCCACGTAGAACGGCACGCGGTCCTTGGTGTCCATCACCGACGACAGCAGCGCCGCCATGTACTCGGCCGGGTGGTTGCACTTCAGATACGCGGTCCGGTACGCCAGCAGGGCGTAACAGGCGGCGTGGCTCTTGTTGAACGAGTAGTCGCCGGCCGCCTCGCACAGGGCCCACAGGTCCTGCGCCACCTTGGCGCTGGTGCCGGAGGCCTTGCAGCCCTCCACGAACTCGTCCTTCAGGGACGCCATCAGGACCTTGTCCTTCTTGCCCACGGCCTTGCGGAGGTCGTCCGCGCGGGAGGGCGAGAAGCCGGCGAGCGCCCGCGAGATCGCCATGAGCTGTTCCTGGTAGATCGCGACGCCGTACGTGGGGCCGGTGATGGGCTCCAGGCGCGGGTCGGCGAGCTCCACCTTGGAGGGGTCGCGCTTGTTCCGGGCGTAGGTGGGGATGAACGCCATCGGGCCCGGGCGGTACAGCGCCACCAGGGCGATCAGGTCGGCGAACTCGGTGGGGCCCACCTCTCGGAGGGCCTCCCGCATGCCGCTCGACTCGAACTGGAACACCCCGAGGGCGTCGCCGCGGGCGAGCATCCGGTAGGTGGCCGTGTCGTCCAGGGAGACGGCCTCGATGTCGAGCACCTGACCGGTGGTCTCCTCGATCAGCGCCAGGCAGCCCTGGATGACGTCGAGGTTCCGGAGGCCCAGGAAGTCCATCTTCAGGAGGCCGAGGGCCT